>NZ_JBEXRR010000009.1:0-170026 GCF_040613175.1 Nocardioides sp. NPDC006303 | reverse complement strand
AGGGTCTCTCGATCTGGACCGGCGTCAAGGACGCCCTTCGGGCGCCGGCTTCGCCGGCCGCTTCGCGGTCCTGGACTCCGGACCAGATCGAGAAAGATTTGGCTGGCTATCGGGGCGGCGGCCCGGGTGTGGCCACGGCACACTCACCCACGAAAAGTGACCGATCCACGCCTCCACCAGCCAGGGAGTCTTTGCGTGGAAGAAAAATTTCTTCCATCCACCAACCCCACCCCGGGCCAGGCGCTCTCTGAGGCGAACGGAAATTCGTTCGCCCACCAACCCTCCCGAAGAGAACGGGCTCTAGGCGGAAAGAAAATCCATTCCACCGGCCAGCCCGACCGCCCAAGCTCCCAGGCACCCGCCCAACCCAAACCTCCGCGCCAAACCCCTGCCGCCGACCCGATAGCCAGCCAAAATTCTCGACGGAGCCCGGTGTCAAGGATCGCCGCAGGCGACCGGCGAAGCCGGCGGCCGAAGGCCGCCCTTTACTCCGGGGTTCGTCGAGAACACCCTTCAAGAACGGGTCGGCGGCAAACCCCAACCACAAAAACACGGCCCCAACAGAGAAGGAAAAACCGACCTACCCCCGCCGAGTCAACACCCTCTGCGCAACGACAAACACGAGCACCAGCACCCCGATCGAGATCCGAGTCCACCAAGAAGACAGCGTGCCGTCGAAGGAGATGAAGGTCTGGATCGTGCCGAGCACGAGCACCCCGAGCAGCGACCCGATCACGAACCCACGACCGCCGGTGAGCAGCGTGCCGCCGATGACCACGGCGGCGATCGCGTCGAGCTCCATCCCGACCGCGTGCAGCGAGTAGCCCGAGAGCGTGTAGAGCGCGAACAGCAGTCCGCCGAGCGCCGCACACAGCCCGCTGATCGCGTACACCCCGACCTTGGTCGCCGCGACCGGCAACCCCATCAGCAGCGCCGACGGCTCGCTGCCGCCGAGGGCGTAGACGGTGCGTCCGAAGCGGGTCGAGGCGAGGACGTACGCAGCCACCGCGACGATCACCAGTGCGAAGACCGCCGTCCACCCGAGGTAGTAGCCACCGGGCAGGGTGATCGTGCCGAACGCGATGGCCTTGAAGGTCTCGTCCTTGATCGGGATCGAGTCGACGCTGATCAGGTAGCAGAGCCCGCGGGCCAAGAACATGCCCGCCAAGGTGGCGATGAAGGGCTGGATGTCGAAGTAGTGGATCAGCAGCCCCATCGCGGTGCCGAGCAGGGTGCCGGACAGGAGCACGATCACGATCACCGCGACCACCGGCAGGCCTAGCTCGAGCGTACGGGCCGCGATCAGCGTCGAGAGGGCCACGTTGGAGCCGACCGAGAGGTCGATCCCACCGGTGAGGATCACGAACGTCATTCCGACCGCGAGCACGATCAGGAACGCGTTGTCGAGCAGCAACGTCAGGAAGACCTGCGGATCGGCGAACCCCTCATAGCGGATCCCGCCGACCCCGAACATGCCGATGAACAGCGCGAACGTGCCGAGCACGGGCAGGTAGCGGCGGGGCGGGCTGTAGCGTGCGACCCGGGCGATGAGCCCGGTCTCGATCGCGGGCACCTGAACACTCATGCGACAGCCTCCTCGCGGCTGGTCGGCGTACGGTCACTGCGTCGTTGCAGCACCGCTCGCGCCTTCGGCGACTGCAGCAGGCACACGATCACGACCACCAGCGCCTTGAACAGATAGTTGGCCTCGGCCGGGATGCCGATGTTGGGGATGGTCCGGGTGAGGGTGGCGATCAGCATCGCCCCGACCAGGGTGCCGGTGAGCGAGAAGCGGCCGCCGGCCAGTGACGTACCTCCGATGACGACGGCCAGGATGGCGTCCAGCTCGATCCACAGTCCGAGGCTGTTCGCGTTCACCGAGTGAGTGTTGGCGGCGATGATCAGACCGGCGGTCCCGGCACACAGCGCCGCGAAGACGTAGACGGTCCAGATGATCGTGCGGGAGCGTACGCCGGCCAGCCGGCTCGCCTCCGGGTTGATCCCGACCGACTCGATGAGCAGGCCGAGCGCGGTGCGGCGTACGACTATCTGGGTGGCCGCGAAGACCCCGAGCGCGATCAGGGCGGCGACCGGGAGGGTGAGCAGGTGGCCCGAGGCCAGCGCGGCGAAGGCGTCGTTGTTGACCGTGGTGATCTGGCCGCCGGTCACCAGCATCGCGATCCCGCGGCCGGCGACCATCAGGACCAGCGTGGCGATGATCGGCTGGATGCCGACCACCGCGACCAGGAAGCCGTTCCACAACCCCAGCGCGACACTGACGGCGAGGGCCATCGAGATCGCGATGACGGCTGTGCCGGCGGCGCCGTCGACGGGGCTCTTGACGATGTAGACGCAGGCGACGGCGCCTGCGATCGCCGCCACGGCTCCCACCGAGAGGTCGATCCCGCGGGTCGCGATGACCAGCGTCATCCCGATCGCGACCAGCAGCACCGGGGCGCCGTTGCGGACGATGTCGACCAGGCTGCCGAAGAGGTGACCGTCCTGGATGCGTACGTTGAAGAAGGTCGGCGTCGCGATCAGGTTGACCACCAGCAGCGCGCCGAGCGCGGCCAGCGGCCAGAAGAGGCGGTGGGCCATCGCGCGGGCGGCGAGCCCCTGGCCCGGTCTGATGTTCTCAGGCATCTGCTCGCTCCTTCTCGGCCAGGCCGCCGGGTTCGCCGGTGATGATCTCGAGTACGTCGTTGACTTCGATGCCCCGGTTGGGCCGCTCGTCGATCTTGCGGCGGTCCTTGAGGACCACCAGCCGGTGGCTCAGCCGGAGCACCTCCTCGAGCTCGGCGGAGATGAACACCACGCTCATCCCCTTCTCCGCGAGATCGGCGACGAGCTGCTGGATCTGGGTCTTGGCACCGATGTCGATGCCGCGGGTGGGCTCGTCGAGCAGGAGTACGTCGGGCTCCGTGATCAGCCAGCGCGCCAGCAGGACCTTCTGCTGGTTGCCACCGGACAGACTCCGCATCGGCAGGCTCGGGTCGGCCGGCCGTACGTCGAGAGCGGTCATGAACTCCTTGACCAGCTTCTCGCGGGTAGCCGTCGGGATCGGCCGCAGCCAGCCACGGGTGGCCTGAAGACCGAGCAGCATGTTGTCGGCCACGGAGAGCTCCTCGAAGACTCCTTCGGCCTTGCGGTCCTCGCTGCAGAAGGCGAGCTTGCGGTCGATCGCGTGCCGAGGGCTGCGCAGCCTCCGCCGGCTCGAGCCGCGAACGGTGAGGTCTCCGGTGTCCGGGGCGTCGGCGCCGAACAGCAGCCGGGCCAGCTCCGTACGCCCCGAGCCGAGCAGGCCGGCGATGCCGACGACCTCGCCGGGGTACAGGGTGAGGTCGGTGGCCTCCAGGCTCCCCTTCCGGCCCAGCCCGACCGCGCTGAGCACCGGGAGGCGCTGCTCGGTCGCAGCCTCCTCGGGTGCCTCGTGAACGGCATGGTCGAGGCGCTCGAGGACCTGGAGGTCGCGGCCGATCATCAGCTGCACCAGCTCGAGCTGGGTGGTCCCCTCGACCAGCCGCTCGCCCACCACGCGGCCGTTGCGCAGGATCGTCATCCGGTCGGAGATCTCGAAGACCTGGTCGAGGAAGTGGGAGACGAAGACGATCGCGGTGCCCTGGTCCCGCAACCTGCGCATCACCTCGAAGAGCCGAGCCACCTCGTCGGCGTCCAGGCTGGAGGTCGGCTCGTCGAGGATCAGGACCCGGGCGTCGGTGTCGACGGCACGCGCGATCGCGACGAGCTGCTGGACAGCGATCGGGTGGCTGCCGAGCTCCGACCCGGGGTCGATGTCGATGCCGAGGCCCTGCAGCGAGGCGGCGGCGCGGCGGTTCATCGCCCGGCGGTCGATCGGGCCGATCCCGTTGAGGCGGCGGGGCTCACGGCCGAGGAGCATGTTCTCGGCCACGGTGAGGTTGGGCACCAGGTTGACCTCCTGGTAGACCGTGCTGATCCCGGCATGCTGAGCCGCAGCCGGGGTGGCGAACTGGGTCTCGACGCCAGCGATCTCCACCCGTCCCGAGTCGATCGTGTAGACCCCGGTCAGGGCCTTGATCAGCGTCGACTTCCCGGCCCCGTTCTCCCCCATGAGCGCGTGCACCTCCCCCGGCAGGAGTCGCAGCGAGACGCTGTCGAGCGCTCGGACCGCTCCGAACGTGATGGAGACGTCGAGCATCTCCACCACCGCCCGGGGTGGCGTCAGTTCTGCCTGGCTCATGTCGTACTGGCTCCTGCTGGTCGGAGGGGGCGGCGGCGGATGCTCACCGAGGTGACTCGGTCGGCGCGCGCTTCCCTCGTGGAGTTCCACGCGGGAAGCGACGCCTCACCGAGGCACCTCGGTCAGCGGTGTCAGTACTTGCGGTCGGGCAGCGCCTCAGCGGCCTGCTCCGGGGTGAAGGTGGTCTCCTCGGTGACGATGCGGTCGGGGACCTCCTCGCCGGCGACGACCTTCTCGGCGACGTCCATCAGCTGCGGCCCGAGCAGCGGGCTGCACTCGACGATGAAGTTGATCTCGCCCGCGGCCAGCGCGGTCATGCCGTCCTTGACCGCGTCGACGGTGATGATCTTGATGTCGGTGCCGGGCTTCTTGCCGGCTGCCTTGATCGCCTCGATCGCACCCAGGCCCATGTCGTCGTTGTGGGCGTAGACGACGTCGATCTTCGGGTTAGACTGCAAGAAAGCCTCCATGACCTGCTTGCCGCCGTCACGCGTGAAGTCACCGGTCTGGGACTCGGTGATCTTGATCTTGGAGTCCGCGGAGATCTTGTCCTCGAACCCCTTCTTGCGGTCGATCGCCGGCGCCGACCCTGTGGTGCCCTGGAGCTCGACGACGTTCACCGCACCGTCCTTGTCGACGTCGGACGCGTCGGCGTTGTCGACCAGCCACTGCCCTGCCTTCTCTCCCTCCTCGACGAAGTCGGAGCCGATGAAGGTGACATAGAGCGAGGTGTCTTCGGTGTCCACGGCCCGGTCGGTCAGCACGACGGGGATCTTGGCGCGCTTGGCCTCCTGGAGCACCGCGTCCCAACCGGTCTCGACGACCGGGCTGAACGCGATGACGTCCACCTTCTGCTGGATGTATGACCGGATCGACTTGATCTGGTTCTCCTGCTTCTGCTGAGCGTCGGAGAACTTCAGGTCGATGCCGGCCTCCTCGGCCGAGTCCTGGATCGATGTGGTGTTCGCGGTGCGCCAGCCACTCTCGGCGCCGACCTGGGCGAACCCCATGGTGATCGAGCCGTCGTCGGCGGCTTCGCTGCCGCCGCACGCGCTGAGCGACATCCCGCCCAAGGCGAGCGCACACAGCCCGATGAGGGTCTTCTTCACTGTCGTCCTCCAGTGTTTTACTGCGGCGGCCAGTGTGACCGTCGTCACGATGCGACCCAGTGTGAGCGTTAACATTCGCGCGGTCAAGCGGAATGGGAAGATCGGTTCGAATCGGCAGCAGGTCGTCCGGAACTCCCCATACTGTGTGGACATGACGCTCACCCTGACCCCGGAACAGGCGCGCCGGATCGCCGTCCGCGCCCAGCTCCTCGATGCGCGTCGGCCCGTCTCACTGGTGGAGACGGTCGATCAGCTGACGCTCCTGCAGATCGACCCGACCAGGGCGATCGCGCCGAGCGCGGATCTGGTGGCGTGGTCGCGGTTGGGGGATGCGTACGATCATTCGGATCTGACCTTCGCCCTCGAGCAGGAGCGCTCGCTGGTGGAGTTCTCCAGCTTCATCTTCCCCATGGACGAGATCGAGACGGTTCTCGCCCTGTCTCCGGCCCGGATCCACCCCACGGCCGTCGAGTGGGTGGAGGCCAACAAGAGATTCCGTACGCAGGTCCTGGATCGCCTGAGAGCCGACGGACCCCTCGTGGCCGGCGAGATCGAGGACACCGCCGAGGTGCCCTGGGCGTCGACCGGGTGGACCAACGACAAGAACGTCCTGCGGATGATCGAGCTGCTCAACCGGATGGGCGAGGTCGCGATCGCCGGCCGCCGCGGCAAGCTGCGCACCTGGGATCTCGCCGAGCGCGTCTACCCGTCCGACGTGCGCCCTACGTCGGCAGAGCCCTCTCCAGAGGAGGCGCTGAGGGTGGAGACCGTGCGCCGCCTGGCCTCGCTCGGGATCGCCCGCCCCGGGCGGAAGGACTCCTCCGGCGGCGAGGTGCTCGGCGCCGGAGACGCGGGCGTCCCGTGCACCGTGGCCGGAGTCGACGGCGAGTGGCGGGTCGACCCCGAGGCGCTGGCCGCCCTCGAGGACGGGTTCGCGCCACGGGCTGCCCTGCTCTCCCCCTTCGACCGTCTCGTCTACGACCGCGACCGGGCGCTGGACCTATTCGGGTTCGAGTACGTCCTGGAGATGTACAAGCCGGCCGCCAAACGTCGCTGGGGCTACTTCGCCCTCCCGATCCTGTACGGCGAGCGGCTCGTCGGGAAGCTCGACGCGAAGGTGGACCACAAGAAGGCGCTGATGAACGTCTTCGCCGTCCATGAGGACTTCGGGTGGACCGCCGAGATCGGTGACGCGGTCGAGGCCGAGATCGAGGCGCTGGCCGGGTGGCTGGGCGTCGGGATCGTCCATCCGTGACAGCGGCCCCGAAAACAGGGCAAACCGACGCGAATTGCTCTTCTCCACATCCTTCGGCGCGCCTACTGTGAGCAAACGGGGTCGGAAATCGATCAAAGGAGACGATCCGAATGGCAACGCTCAACCCGTACATCAGCTTCAAGTCCGAGGCCGCGGAGGCGCTCGAGTTCTACCGGTCGGTGCTCGGCGGCACCGTTGAGACGATGACCTTCGACTCCATGGGCGACGCGATGGGTCCGGTGCCGCCGGAGGCGAAGGACCTGGTCATGCACGGCTCGCTCACCCTCGACGACGGCCTCGTCCTGATGGCCGCCGACACGCCTCCCGGGATGGGCATGGACTACGTCGCCCCGACCGCCGGCATCACCGTCGCGATGACCAGCCCCGACCCCGCCGACCACCCGCGCTTCGCCGACTACTACGCCAAGCTCTCCGAGGGCGGCGCACCCGGGATGCCGTTCGCGCAGGCCCCGTGGGGCGACTACTTCGGCCAGTTCGAGGACAAGTTCGGCGTGAGCTGGATGTTCGACGTCGCCGGCCCCGAGTCGGCACAGGCCTAGACGAAGGTCCGAGCAAAGATCCGTCTTTCGTAGGAGGCGCCGGGCAGCGAGTCGTTTTACCGTCGATACATGCTGATCGCGGAAGACCTGCTGCTGCTCGTGCTCGATGACGAGAAGGGCACGCTCGCCTCGTCCTGGGTCCAGCAGGCGCTGGGCGGAGCGATCCTTACCGAGCTCGTCATGGCGGGCTCGGTCCAGGTCGTCCCCAAGTCCGGGCTCACCCCGGCCAAGGCCATGGCGGTGCCGGGCCGGCGGCCGGACGAGCCGATCCTGGCCGCTGCGTACGACGTGCTGGCGGCCAAGCCACTGGCGGCCAAGAACGCCGTCACCAACCTCGGCAAGGGGCTGCACGAGGCGCTCGCCGCGCGGCTGAGCGACCGCAACATCCTCAAGCGCCGCGACGAGAAGATCCTCGGCATCTTCCCGCGCACCACCTGGCCGGCCGCAGACTCGACCCACGAGAACGCCGTACGCGGCCAGTTGGTCGCCGTGCTCATCCAGGGTGCCGCGCCGGACGAACGGACCGGCCCGCTCATCGCCCTCCTCTCTTCCATCGACCTCGCCCACAAGGTGGTCGACACGAGGGCCGTCGGCGCCGGAGCGGTCAAGAAGCGGGCGAAGGAGATCGCCCGTGGCGACTGGGCCGCCAAGGGCGTCAAGGACGCGATGGACGAGGTCACCGCGGTCATGACCGCGGTGATGGTCGCCACCACCGTCACCACGACGACCACCTGACAAAACCCGAGGATCGCAGCCGCGGAGGGGCTGCGATCCTCGGGTTCGTACGAGGCGGTCAGGCGAAGAACGCTCGCAGGTCGGCGGCGACGTCCTCGGGACGCTCCATGGCCGCGTAGTGGCCGCCCTCGGGGAACTCCGACCAGTGCTGGATGTTGGCATTGTCCCGCTCGGCCAGCGACCTGATGGTCTGGAAGTCGTCCTTGAAGACGGCGACCCCGATCCGGCCCTGGGAGACCTCCGGCTCGCGCTCGGCGTGGCCCTCCTCGTAGTGGTAGCGCGCCACCGAGGCGTAGGAGTTGGTGAGCCAGTAGTAGGTCGCCTGCTCGATGACCTGCTCGGGGGTGACCAGCGAGGTGCCGTTGCCGAAGGACTCGAAGAGCTCGCTGTAGGCCAGCGTCCCGACCGGCGAGTCGGCCAGCGCCGCGCCGATGGTCTGCGGCCGGGAGCCGTTCATCGCGTTGTAGCCGCCGACCGACTGGAACCACTGCATGTGCTCGAGCGCGGCGTACTCCTTCGGCCCGAAGTTCTCGAACTCGCTCGGGTCGCCCGACGGGAACGAGAAGAGCTGCAGCACATGGGCGCCGAGGAAGCCCTCGGGGTTCAGCAGGGCGAGCTCGCGACCGACCATCGCGCCGCCGTCGCTGCCGTGCACCCCGTAGGAGTCGTAGCCGAGCCGGCGCATGAGAACGTCGTACGCCTCGGCGGCCCGCTTCATCGTCCAGCCGGTGTCGACCACCGGCGTCGAGAGGCCGAAGCCCGGCAGCTCCGGGATCACCAGGTGGAACTCGTCGGTCAGCGACTCGATCATCGGCAGGAACTCCAGGAACGAGCCCGGGTAGGTGTGGGCGAGGAGGAGCGCCTTGGCGTCCGGGTTCGAGGAGGGTACGTGGACGAAGTGGATGACCTGGCCGTCGATCTCGGTCAGGTGGTTGGGCACGGCGTTGATGCGCGCCTCGACCGCACGCCAGTCGAAGCTCTTCCAGCGCTCGACCATGTCGGCGAGGTAGGCCGTCGGGGTGCCGTAGTCCCAGGAGTCGCCGGGCACGCTGGGCGCGAACCGGGTGCGCTCCAGGCGGGTGCGGAGGTCATCGAGATCCGCCTGCGGGAACTCGACGGTGACGGTGCTGATCTCGCCGTTGGACTTGGTGCTGATTCCGGTGTTGACCTGCGTGTTCATGACTTCTCCTTGGTGGTTTCCGACCTTGTGAGACCTACGTTATGAAGGGTTCCGGCAAGCCTGATTCCGGAATTCCACTGGCCCGTGAATCTTTTTTCCCGCACGCTGAGCCCGTGCTGGAAACCTCTGCGCGACTGCTCGCGCTCCTCGGTCTGCTTCAGTCGTCTGCCGGCTGGACCGGCGCCGACCTGGCCACCCGGCTCGACGTCTCCGAGCGCACCGTGCGCAACGACATGACCAAGCTGCGCGAGCTCGGCTATCCGGTGGAGTCGGTACGCGGCCCGGGTGGGCGCTACCGGCTCGGCTCCGGCGGGAAGCTTCCGCCGCTGCTGCTGGACGACGAGGAGGCGCTCGCGGTCGCCGTCGGGCTGCGTGCGGCGACGGGCATCACCGGTGTCGCGGAGACCAGTGCCAGGGCGCTGGGCAAGCTCGAGCAGGTGCTGCCCGACCACCTGCGTCGCAAGCTGGCCGCAGTGGTCGATGCGATGGACGCCGGCCCCGTCAACACCGACAGCAACGTCCCCGACCCGGACGTCGACGCCGGCACCCTGCAGGCGCTGGCCACCGCGATCCGGGACCATGTCGGCGTACGCGCCGACTACCGCGACGAGCCCATCGAGGTCGAGCCCTACCGACTGATCGCCTGGCAGCGCCGCTGGTACCTCGTCGCCCGCGACCCCCGCGCCGACGCCTGGCTGCCGCTGCGCGTCGACTGGCTGCGTCTCAAGATCCCCGGCGGGCGACCGTTCCGGCCGAGTGACCCTTCCTTCGACCTCACCGAGTTCGTCGTACGCGAAGTCGCCCGCACCGGCTGGGCCGTACACGCCCGCCTGATCATCGCCGCCTCCGCCGAGGAGGTCATCTCCCGCATCAACCCCGCCGTCGGCACCGTCGAGCCGATCTCCCCCGACCGCAGCGTCCTGGTCACCGGCGGGGACAGCCTCGAGGTCGTGGCCGTCTGGATCGGCATGCTCGGCCTCGACTTCACCGTCGAGTCCCCACCTGAGCTGGTCGACCACCTCCGCGTCCTCGCGGAGCGCTACGCGGCCGCGTCGACGATTGCGCCGAATCCGGTGTCGTGAACACCGTCCGGCCGCTACGTTTCGGGCCATGCTGATCGCCGAGGAGCTCATCCTGCTCACCCTCGAGGACATCACCGGACAGCCCGTCAAAGGTCTCCGCAACCTGGCGACGCGGGACGTGCTGGTCGGCGGTGCGCTGCTCGCCGAGCTCGCGCTCGCGGGCGCCGTCGAGGTGCACCAGCAGTCGTTCTGGCGCTCGCCCAAGGTGCGCCCCGTGAAGGTCCAGGTAGCTGACGACGCGAGCCTTCAGCACGCGTATGACATCGTCTGCGAGCGCCCCAGAACGCCGTCCAAGGTGGTCAAGCGCATCGGCACCGGAATGGCTGCCTACCTGATCGGCCATCTCGTCAACCAGGGTCTGCTGCGAGCCGAGGACCGGAAGGGCCTCTTCTTCAGCACGACCGTCCACCCGGTCCTCGACCCGCGGTCGAAGCAGCCCGTGCGCGACCGGATTGCCGGCGTCCTGCTCCACGGCCATACACCCGACGAGCGCACCGGCACCCTGATCGCACTGCTCTCCGCCGTCGACCAGGCCCACCGCCTGTTCGTCTCCCCCACCGTGCCGCCCCGCGTGGTCAAGAAACGCGCCAAAGAGATCGCCCGGGCCGACTGGGCCGCCGGTGCCGTACGCGAGGCCATCATCGCCGCCCGCCAGGGCGTCGAGTCCGGCTTCAGCGACAGCGGCGGCGACGGTGGTGGCGGCGACGGCGGAGGCGGCGGGGATTGAGGCTCGCCGACCGCTCCAGGAGAACCGTCCGCGCGTCCCTACGACAGATGGTCCGAGTTTGTGAACGATTCACAAACTCGGACCATCTGTCATAGCGAACCGGATTCGGCCCGCCCGAACCTCGCCAGGTAGTGCCAGACCCGCTTGACCGACTGCGGGTCGTAGTCGCCCAACCTCGCGGCGTCGCCGAGAAGATCAGGCGTGAGTACGTCGCCAAGTGACTGCGCCAGGTCGACGTACTCCTGACCTCGGTAGTCCGGATCGAGGCCGACGGTGGCGACACGGAAGCCCGGATGCCACTCCACCGCGCAGCCGAGCTCGCCCGCCGCGGCCTCAACCTTCGTGTCACGGAAGCACGGGTCGAGCACGACCGCCTCGACATCTCGTTCGATCACGACACCACCGTGCACATGAGCCTCGACGCACTCGTCAAGATCGTCGAAACCCGAGGCGTCGGCCATCGCGGACAGCTGCGGCAGTATCTCCGGGCCACCGAAGTCGGTCGGCTCGAAGACCGAGTCGGGGAAGCAGAAGGTGCACCGCTCCCGCACCTCGGGCCGGAGCCGGAGGTGCGCGGACCCGAACCGGATCGCGCCGCCGTATGGATCTTCGTGGCGGTTCCATGCTCCGTAGACCGGCCGTTCCCCCGCCGGCGCCCCGTCGTAGCGACCGCCGAACAGGCGGCTCTCCCAGCGCCACCGGTCCCCACCCGGATGCGCGGTCAGCCCGCCGTTGGACGTCCCGGTCTCGAACTGCGACCGGTACCTGCCATCGCGTGCCAGCGAATCGACCACCAGCCCGCCCGCGTACGGCCAGTCGGGGTGGAACTGCAGCGTGACGCTCATCGTCGCGCAGCGACCGCGCTCACGAACGCACGCACGAGCGGGTGGACCGGAGCCTCGGCGAGGGCGCCGATGTGGGGCTGGAACATGCTGGTGACGTAGAACGGGTGATCCGGGAACTCCAGGACTTCCGCGCCGGCGTCGTCCGCGGTCGCGCCGACGACGACACCGATCTTCTCCAGCGTCGCTACGGCCTCTGTTGTGGGCGCGTAGTTGCAGAAGTGCATGCCGACGAACGGCTCCGGCTGCCAGCCCGCGAAGCGGGTGCCGGGGACCGGGGTCACCAGCCGCTCCTCGCCGTAGAGCGAACAGGCCAGCGCGGCGACCGCGTTGTCCTCGTCCGCGCCGTCGGACTCGGCATGGGTCGCCGTGGAGCCGAGCACGTTGCGGGCCCACTCCAGCACGGCGTACTGCATCCCACCGCACACCCCGAGGAACGGGATCCCCTGCTCGCGGACAACCGTGAGCGCAGCGAGAACCGCGGCGTCATCGGCATAGGGCGAGCCAGGAACGAGCCAGACCCCGTCGTACGCCCCAATCTCGAACCCGGAGTCTGTCGGCACCCACTGCGTCTCGACCCCGAGCTCGGCCAGCTGCGGCCGAAGCGCGTTGAGCTCCTGATGGCTACGGTGTCCCCGGTCGTCGCCGAGCAGTGCGATCATGCGCCGATCCTCGCAGCCACGTGAGGACGGATCCAACGAATTCAGCCGCAGCGCACCGAGCCGGATCTACGCTGTTCTCATGACGACGCAGGTTCGGCTAGGCGGCCTCCGAGGCATGTTCTCGCTTCCGAGCGATGACGAATGGAAAGCGATGGACAAGGAGATCCGGTCCATGTTCGACCCGGACCTCGAGATTCAGGCCGCCCGCGACTGACTTCCTGACCTCCGACCGCATCCTGCTCGGGCTCGGCTACGACTGGATCGTGGACGCACGTAAATAGGTCGAAGTCCGCAGCCACTGGGTGACTGCGGACTTCGACCCAGCTCACTCCTGCGGCTTGATGCCCAGGCGGTCGAGCTCCTCGTCGATGATCGCGGTGTCCAGCTTCTGGAAGACCGGGGTGGGCTTGGCGACCGGGGTGCCGACGACGATGTCGTGGCGCTCCCAGGTGGGCGCACCGGAGTAGTCGCCGGTGATGATCGGGTAGGGCTTGCCGTCGTCGAGGTCCTCGACCTCCTCGATGCGGGGCATCGGGGCGACCTCGCCCTTGCCGCCGAGCGCCTTGTCGATCTCGTTGGCGGAGAACGGCAGGAACGGGGACAGGATCAGGTTGAGGTCAGCGACGCACTGGGCCATCACGTGCAACACGGTGCCGAGGCGCTCGCGGTCCTCCGGAGCCTTGGCCAGCTTCCACGGCTCGAGGTCGGTGACGTACTTATTGACCTCGCCGACCGCACGCATCGCCTCGCCGATCGCCTGCTTCTGCCGGTGACGACCGATCAGGTCGCCGACGGTGCCGAACGCGGCGCCGACGGTGTCGAGGATCGCCTGGTCCGCCTCGGTCAGCGCCCCGGCGGGGGGCAGCTCGCCGAAGTTCTTCGCGATCAGGGTGGCGGTGCGGTTGACCAGGTTGCCCCAGCCGGCGACGAGCTCGTCGTTCGTACGCCGCACGAACTCCGCCCAGGTGAAGTCGGAGTCGTTCGACTCGGGGCCGGCGGCGGCCACGAAGTAGCGGAACGCGTCGGGCTGGTAGCGCGAGAGGAGGTCGCGTACGTAGATCACGATCTTCTTCGAGGAGGAGAACTTCTTGCCCTCCATCGTCAGGTACTCGCTGGAGACGACCTCGGTCGGCAGGTTCAGCACATCGAAGGAACCGGGCTCGCCGCCCTTCGACCCCTGGCCGTTGTAGGCGATCAGCTCGGCCGGCCAGATCTGGGAGTGAAAGACGATGTTGTCCTTGCCCATGAAGTAGTACGACAGCGCCTCCGGGGCGTTCCACCAGTCGCGCCACGCCTCGGGGTCACCCGAGCGTCGGGCCCACTCGATCGAGGCGGACAGGTAGCCGATCACCGCGTCGAACCAGACGTACATCCGCTTGGTCGGGTTCTCGCGCCAGCCGTCGAGCGGGACCTTGATGCCCCAGTCGATGTCGCGCGTCATCGCGCGCGGGCGGATCTCCTTGAGGATGTTCTGGCTGAACCGGATGACGTTGGGACGCCACAGGCCGGTCTGCTCGCGGTCGTCGAGGAACGCATGCAGGGCATCGGCCAGCGCCGGTAGGTCGAGGAAGAAGTGCTGGGTCTCGACGAACTCCGGGGTCTCGCCGTTGATCTTGGAGACCGGGTTGATCAGCTGGTCCGGGTCGAGCTGGTTGCCACAGTTGTCGCACTGGTCACCGCGGGCCCCGTCGGCCCCACAGATCGGGCAGGTGCCCTCGATGTAGCGGTCCGGCAGCGTCCGGCCGGTCGACGGCGAGATCGCGCCCTTGGAGGTCTGCTCGACGAAGTAGCCGTTGTTCCACACACCGAGGAACAGCTCCTGCACCACCGAGTGGTGGTTGGCCGAGGTGGTGCGGGTGTAGAGGTCGTACGTCAGGCCGAGCGAGGTCAGGTCCTCGACGATGATCCGGTGGTTCTTGTCGACGAGCTCCTGGGGCGTCACGCCGGCCTCGTCGGCGGCGATCAGGATCGGGGTGCCGTGCTCGTCGGAGCCGGAGACCATGAGCACGTCGTGGCCCGCCATCCGCATGTACCGACTGAAGACGTCGGAGGGCACGCCGAAACCGGCCACGTGGCCGATGTGGCGCGGGCCGTTTGCGTACGGCCAGGCGACTGCGGACAGAACGTTGCTCATGGCCCCATCCTAGGGAGAGGCAGCCACTCGCCCCTCAATTGACACCGTTATCGACACCGGCAACCCGGATCACGGGTTGAACATCTGGTCCCGCTGGTAGGCGTACTTCCGGATCCACGGCAGCCACTTGGCGAGCTGGGCGCCCGGGCAGGAGGTCTCGTTGGTGTGGAAGTGGCCGTCGATGACCCAGACCCGGACGCGCCGACCGGCCGGGAACCGGTCGCTGCCCTTCGAGATCGTCTCGAGCGTGCCGCGCTCGTCGCGGCCGGCCATGTCGAGCTTCCAGGCCGCCATCCGCTCGGTCTTGATGAGGGCGTCGTCGGAGGGGCGTACGTTCTCGAAGTTGCCGATCAGGGCGATGCCCATCGACTGGTGGTTGAAGCCACGCGTGTGCGCGCCCTTGACGAGCCGGTCGATGCCGCCGGAGCGACCCTCCCAGGCACGGCCGTACTTGTCGATGAGGAAGTTGTACGCGATGTCGAACCACCCCAGTGACCTGGTGTGGTAGCTGTAGATGCCGCGGATGATCCCCGGCACGTCGCCCTTGGAGTAGTTGTTGCTCGTCGCGGTGTGGTGGATGTGGACCTGCTTCAGCGAGCTGTTGTACTCCGGGCGGCCGTTGCGCCAGGAATTGTTGGCACCCCACTGCGACCGGGTGAAGATCACCGGCTTCGGCGCCCACTTCGGTCGCGACCGCGCGACCCGGCCGTTCGCGCTGCCGCTCGAAGCACTGCCGTAGCCCAGGTCGTCGGCCTCTCGCTTCGGAGCCTTGACGTCCTCCTGCGGCCCCGTGTTGATCAGGGTCAGCTTCAGGTCCTTGGGCTGCGCACCCTCGACCCGCACCTGTACGCCACTGGCCCGGCCGGTCCACACCGGCTGGGTGCCTCGGCGCTCGACCTTGCCGCGTGCGGCGACGCCCCCTTCGCCGCCGTCCGGCAGATCCTCCTGCAGCGGCAGCTCCTGCCACTCGCGCCACTGGTCCGACTTGCTCACCCGCACCTCGACCTGGGGAGTCTCCGCCCCGGTCCAGGAGACCCCGACCATCGAGAAGGTCGTCGTACGCAGCTTCTCCGTCGAGGCCGCGGCGGCGGACCGCTCGGTCAGCCGCGGCGGCAGCTTCACGTCACGGGTCGCGATGCCGTCCTCGAGGCGAGGCAGCTTGATCAGCTGACCTTCCTCAGCGGCTGCCGGATCGATCGCCGAACCGATAGCAGGCACGAGCATCGACGCGCCGACGACGACAGCGGTCAGGGTCACAGTGATGACGCGGGGGAAGCTGGCCATACCCTTGATTTTGAAGAGTCGAGCGCCCGACATGCCGCAAACGCATGTGTTCGGTGTGTCGTTTGGGACTTCTGTGACTAAAGCGCCGGCGCCGGCGCGAACGGCACCGGCCGCCCGGCGTACGCAGCCAGGTGCTCGTAAGCACCCGATCCCTCAGGCGCCGAGAGCGCGTTGGCGAAGGCCCGCCCCTTGCGCTCCGGCCCGAGGATGCGGTCCATCGCGACGACCGCCCGCTGGGCGACCGCCTCGTCGAGGCCGTCGGTCGGGCGGCCGAGCGCCGCGCACACGTCCCAGGTGTGGACCGCGATCTCGGCCGACTGCCAGTCAGGGTCGATCATCACCATGTCGTCGGGGCCGACCTCGCGCCACAGGTTGATCAGCGCATTGCCTCTGGTGCGGAGCTCCTCGCCCAGGTTGACCGCGTAGTCCTCGTGCCCGTCCCATCCCGGCGGCGAGCCCTGGAGCATCGTCACGAAGACGCGCGGCTGGGCGATCATGTGGTTGGCCAGCTTGCGCAGATCCCACTCGGGACACGGCGTCGGACGGGTCAGGTCGTCCGCCGTGACGGTGTCGAGAAGCTCTGCTGCCTGCGTCAGGGCCCGCTGCAGCGCGAGCACTCCCATCTGGTCAACCACACGACCATGGTGTCAGGCGAGCTTGCGTCCCGCGAAAGCAGCCAGCCGCTCGTACGCCCCGGCGCCCTCGGGCGCCGCCACCTCGGCGTCGAACGCACCCGTGCGCATCTCCGGCTTCAGGGTCGCCTCCATGAAGCCCAGCGCGACCTCGGCCAGCTCCGGGTCGAGCTCGGAAGTCGGGACGTCGAGCGCCTGCGCGAGGTCCCAGGAGTGAGTGGCGTACTCGGCGACGAGCAGGCCGACCGGCACGCCGGGACCCTGTCCCCATGCGTGGAGGACGTCGTCGGCACCCACCCGGAACGTCGGCCCCCAGCTCTCGCTGACGTGCGGCGGCGGCGCGCCCCAGTCGGGCTCTCCGCCACGAAGCATGGTGACGAAGTTGCCGCCGTCCGCGATCACGTGGTCGGCCAGCGTGCCGACGTCCCATTGCCGGCACGGCGTCGGCCGCGAGACGGTCTCGGCGTGCACCCGGTCGAGCAGGTCGCCGGTCTGGTCCAGCGCCCGCGAGAGAATTCCTGCCTCGTCTGTAGTAGTCACCCCGCCAACCTACGACTGGTTCGGCGGGGCGTCACCGGTAAACCTTCAGCTGAAGTCGAGGTCGTGGACCCGGGCGCGCTTGAGCTCGTAGACGTAGGGGTAGGCGGTGATCAGCTGGAAGCCGTCCCAGAGCTTGCCGGCCTCCTCGCCCTTGGGCGCCTTGGAGATGACCGGACCGAAGAAGGCCGAGCCGTTCATCGCGATCGTCGGGGTGCCGACGTCGTTGCCGACCTGGTCCATGCCCTCGTGGTGGGACTTGGCGATGTCCTCGTCGTACGAGGAGTCGTCCATCGCGTCGGCGAGCTCGACGGGCAGCTCGACAGAGGCCAGCGCCTCCTCGATCAGCGCCCGGTCGAAGTCACGGCCCTCGACGTGGCGGCGGGTGCCGAGCGCGGTGTAGAGCTCGGCGAGCTTCTCCTGGCCGTACTCGTTCTGCACCGCCATGCAGACCCGCACCGGGCCCCACGCGGTCGAGAGGAAGTCGCGGTACTCCTGCGGGATGTCCTTGTCCTGGTTCAGGTACGCCAGGCTCATGATGTGCCAGGTCACCTCGACGTCACGCACCTTCTCGACCTCGAGGATCCAGCGCGAGGTGATCCAGGCGAACGGACAGGCGGGGTCGAACCAGAAGTCGGCGGCAGTCTTCTCGGAAGCGGGGGTGGTCTGCGTCATATCGACACTCAACCACCGCCCCCGAGGATCTGTTCCACGCGGCCGCCACAGCGGCACGCCCCCAAGCCTGAACGAATCGCCCCAAGAGAGCGATTTGTTTCGGACTCGTTACCGCTACTCCCGGGTAAACGCTTACATACCCCACTAGGCTTCCGCGGTTCGATCACTCGGATCGGGCCAAACCCCCATGCACTAGGAGCAGTCTCGTGAGACTCTCGATCGACCGAAGAACAGGTCTGGTCGGCGGTGTTGTCGCTGTCGTTGCGACCGCCGCTGCCATGTTCTCCCTTCTACCCTCCAACGCCGGCGCCGCGACGACCGTGGTCCTCGACGGCGTCTCGGTCGCCGTCCCTTACGGTGGCACGCAGGTCGTCACCGTGAACCGCAGCTCGGGGACGTACGCCAACGTCCGGTTCTGGGTGAAGGCCGACGGCAAGTGGACCCAGAAGTTCATGACCACCAAGGGGCGGATCGGCTCTGGCGGGCTCGTGGCGCGCGACCAGCGCAAGCAGGGCACCAGCACGACCCCGATGGGCACCTTCAGCCTGATGTCCACCTTCGGCACCCACGCCAAGGCGAGCACGCAGAAGCTGGCCCACACCAAGATCACCAGCGAGTCCTACTGGGTCCAGGACAACAACTCGGCCTACTACAACCGCTACCGCCTCAAGTCGCAGGGCGGCTTCCGCCACTGGCTCCCCGCCAGCGATGTGAACAGCTCCGAGCGGCTCGCGGCCTACCCGACGCAGTACGAGTACTCGGTCGTCATCAAGTACAACTACGACAAGCCGGTCCGCTACCGCGGCGCCGGGATCTTCCTGCACGTCAACGGCTCCGGCGCGACCGGCGGTTGCGTCAGCGTCCCGCGGTGGATGATGAAGGAGTACTTCAGCCTTCTCGATCCCACCAAGAAGCCCGTCATCGCCATCGGCGCCTGACGAGAGACAGCACTGTGGGCCGGAGCGAGGATCGCTCCGGCCCACAGCCATATGACGATGAGGCTCGAGGCCTCCCGAATCAGTTGACGGTGGTGAAGTCACCCCCGCTGGCCCAGTAGGCGACCTCGTCGCCGCTGTAGGCAGCAGTCACTGCGTACTCGCCCGCGGGGAGCTTGACGAAGGTGACTCCGGCTGCACCTCCGCTGAGCGTCTTGGTGACCGTACGTCCGCCGTTGGTCGTGATCTTGACCGTGCCGGCGGGCTGGTAGCCCGGCGCGGTGACCTGGACGGCCACCTTCGCCTCCCGGGAGCCGCCGGTCGCGGTGACCTTGACGCTCGGCTTGACGCGGACCCGGCCACTGGGGCCGTACGTCTTGGTCAACGTCCCGCTGCTGGACCGGGCGACCACGGTGACGCTGAGGCGGCGACCGACGTCGGCCTCGGTCGGACGGTACTTCTCGGTCGTGGCCCCGGAGATCGGCGTGCCTTCACGCGTCCACTGGTAGGAGAGGTCCACCGCCTCGCTGAAGCCGCCCGGGTCGACCTGCATCAGGCCACCGAGACGAGTGCCGCCCTTCACGAAGCCGGCCTCGGTCTGCGCCAGCTCGCCGCCGCTGGGCGGCTCCGCCGGCTGCTGCGGTGCCTTGCCGCCACCGACGAGCGTGCTGGCGAAGGCGTACGACTGCTTCGGGCGGTAGCCCTCCTGGACACCGACGACGACCGCGCCGATCCTCTTCCCGGAGGCCGTTGCGGGCACCTTCAGGAAGCGGGACTTGGTGCGCGTGATCAGCTGCTTGTCGGCGTACCACCTGACCTCGCCGATCTTGGCCGACGGCTCGTAGTCCGCCCCGCCGACGGAGACCGTCGAGCCGACCTTCTGGGTGCCGCTGATCTTCGGCTGCGCCAGGACCTTGAACGTGCCCTGCTTGATCGGGGGCAGGATCTGGCTCATCGTCTTGGCCTCGCTGTAGTCCCGGCGGGTGCCGGTGAGCACCGCCGCGATCTGCTTGCCGGCGAGGTGGCCGGGGATGCGGAAGGTCTTGTTGGTCGCACCCGGGATCGGCTTCTTGTTCACGATCCACTGGTAGCGGATCTTGTTCGGGTTCGGGCTCCACGAGCCGGTGTTGACGGTGACCGCCTTGCCGACCTGTGCGGTGCCCTCGACCGTGGGCCGCTTGGTGACCGAGAGGCGCTGGTCGTTGAAGTGGATGAACCCGGTCGGGTAGTTCACCGAGTCCCTGCCGATCCGGCGCCAGCTGATGTCGCTGCCGTAGTTGGACTCCGAGATCGTGATCGTGTCCGCGCCGACCTTCTCGACGATCGCGACGTGCCCGAAGCGGCTCGCGCTCGGGTGCGAGGAGTGCCACCAGGCAACCGAGCCGACGGTCGGCGTCCGGTTCGTCAGCCTGCTCAGCGCAACGCCCCAGTTGGTGGCGTTGCCCTCGCCCGACCAGGGGCGAGCGTTCGGCAGGCCGGTCTGGATCAGCTTGTACGCGACGTAGTTGGTGCAGTTGCGACCGGCGTACATCCGCCAGTACATGCTCCCCCACGCACTCTCGTAGCCGCCGGTGGAGTAGCCCTTGCTGCGGCAGTCCGAGAAGCCGGAGCAGAGCGTGATGGAGCCCGCGTGCGCCGGTGATGCCAACTTGGGGATGACTTGCACACCGAGGCCGACGAGCAGCAGAACCGCGCCGGTGACCAAAGCCCGGCGCAGCGCCCCGCCAGGCTTCCCCACCTGGCGCGACTCCTGTGAATACTGGTGTTTCTGTGACTTGAGGGGCACATGAGCACCCTAGAGAAAGTTGTCAACCATTGATACCGGTGTGTCGGAATTACAACACTGTATTTTTACTTTCCACGCTCAGCGACTCCCAAGAACGGGCAACAAGCGCTATATAAATGTCTCGAATTCCGGGCACAGTGAGAGGATCCAGCCATGCCTGGAACCAATCTGACGCGCGCCGAAGCCACCGCTAGGGCCGCACTACTCGACGTCCTCTCGTACGACATCGATCTCGACCTCACCACGGGTGCTGAGACCTTCGGTTCGACGACGACGATCACCTTCACCTCCACCGAGGCCGGCGCCTCGACCTTCGCCGATCTGGTCGGCGCGACGGTCCACCAGATCACGCTCAACGGCGTGGCGCTCGACCCCGCGGTGGCGTACCAGGACTCTCGGATTCAGCTCGACGGCCTCGCGGCCGAGAACGTGCTCGTCGTCAAGGCCGACTGCGCCTACTCCCACACCGGCGAGGGGCTGCACCGCTTCGTCGACCCCGCCGACGACCGCGTCTACCTCTACTCCCAGTTCGAGGTCCCCGACGCGCGCCGCGTCTACACCACCTTCGAGCAGCCCGACCTCAAGTCCGTCTTCACCTTCCACGTGACCGCTCCCGAGGGCTGGAAGGTCGTCTCCAACGCGGTCACGCCCGAGCCGAAGCCGCTGGGCGACGGGCGCGCGACCTGGGACTTCGAGCCCACCAAGAAGATGTCGACCTACATCACCGCGCTGATCGCCGGTGAGTACCACGAGGTCCAGGACGTCTACGAGGGCAAGTTCGGCACGATCCCGCTGGGTCACTACTGCCGCCAGTCGCTGGTCCCCCACCTCGACCGCGACGAGGTCGTGAAGATCACCAAGCAGGGCTTCGAGTTCTTCGAGGACGCCTTCGACTTCCCCTACCCCTTCGGGAAGTACGACCAGCTCTACGTGCCCGAGTACAACATGGGAGCGATGGAGAACGCCGGCGCCGTGACGCTGCGCGACGAGTACCTGCCGCGTTCCAAGCAGCCGCGCTCCTTCTACGACTTCCGCGCCTCGGTGATCCTCCACGAGATGGCGCACATGTGGTTCGGCGACCTGGTCACCATGAAGTGGTGGGACGACTTGTGGCTCAACGAGTCGTTCGCCGAGTGGGCCTGCTACCACGCCCAGGCGAACGCGACCGAGTTCACCGACGCTTGGACCGGCTTCACCAACGCCCGCAAGCAGACCGGCTACCGCCAGGACCAGCTGCCGACGACGCACCCGATCGCCGCGGACAACTACGACCTGCAGGCCGTCGAGGTCAACTTCGACATGATCACCTACGCCAAGGGCGCCTCCGTCCTGAAGCAGCTCGTGGCGTGGGTCGGGCTGGAGCCGTTCCTGGAGGGGCTGAAGGCCTACTTCAAGGAGTTCGCCTACGGGAACTCCGAGTTCAAGGACCTGCTGCGCCACCTCGAGGCCGCCTCCGGGCGTGAGCTCCAGGGCTGGGCCCAGGAGTGGCTGCAGACCGCCGGCGTCAACACGCTCGCTCCCGAGTTCACCCTCGCCGAGGACGGTGCCTACGCCTCCTTCGCGGTTCGCCAGTCGGCGGCCGCCGACTACCCGACGCTGCGCCGCCACCGCATCGGCCTCGGCCTCTACGACCTGGTCGACGGCTCGCTCGTGCGCCGCGACGCGTTCGAGATCGACGTCACCGGTGAGCTGACCGCGGTTCCGCAGCTCGAGGGCGTCAAGCAGCCCGACCTGCTGCTGCTGAACGAGGGCGACCTGACGTACGCCAAGATCCGTCTCGACGAGCGTTCGCTGGCCACCGCGCTGTCGTCGCTGTCCGCGCTGGGCGACTCGCTCTCGCGCGCGCTGATCTGGGGTGCGGCCTGGGACATGACCCGCGACGCGGAGATGCGGGCGAGCGACTTCGTCGAGCTCGTGCTCGCCAACATCGGCCAGGAGACCGACGCCTGGGGCGTCACCCGGATCCCGGTCTTCGCCGCGCAGGCGGTGGGCTCGTTCTCGGCTCCGGCCAACCGCGACGCCCTCAAGGCGCGCTGGGAGACCGGTCTCCGGGAGCTGCTGGAGGCCGCCGCGCCGAGCAGCGACCACCAGCTGACCTTCGCCCGGACGTACGCTGCCGCAGCCCGCTCCGAGGCCGCGATCGCCGACCTCAAGGGTCTCCTCTCCGGCGACCTGGCCTTCGGCGGTCTCGACATCGACCAGGACCTGCGCTGGGCGCTCGTCACCGGCCTAGCCGCCTCGGGCACCTTCGGTGAGGCCGAGATCGCCGCCGAGCTCGAGCGCGACAACACCATCTCCGGCCAGGAGAAGGCAGCCGCCGCTCGCGCCGCGCAGCCGACCACCGAGGCCAAGGAAGCCGCCTGGGAGTCGGTCGTCGTCCGCACCGACGTGGCCAACGAGACCGCCCGCTCGATCGTGCTCTCGTTCCAGCGTGGCGGGCAGGACGAGGTGCTGGCGCCCTTCGTCGACCGCTACTTCGAGGCCGCCGACACGCTCTGGGAGCACCTCGGCACCCACCGCGCCTCGACGGTGCTGGAGTTCATCTTCCCGAAGCCGGCCGCCTCCCCCGAACTCCTGGAGAAGGCCGACAAGTGGCTCGAGACCTCCCCCGCCGAGCCCGCCGCCAAGCGGTACGTCCGCGAGGGACGTGACGAGGTCGCCCGCGCCCTCGCCGCCCAGGAGCGCGACGCGCAGTAGCACCACACGCGAAAGGGCCCCGGAAGCACCTGCTTCCGGGGCCCTTCGTATTGCTCGAAAACCAAGAATGGAAGGGAGATCTCCCCTTCCACTAACAACTTTATAGCGCATATAGGGGCTTGCCGCAAGACCCCCGGCTTGGGGCAGAATCTCCTCCTCGAACAGGTAAAACGCCTGATCAGACAGGGGATTCAACGTTGCAAGCATTCGATCTCGCGGGCCGTCACGACGCCAAGGCGGACCCGGCATTGATCGCCGAGGACGAGCAGCACTTCGCTGCCATCGCGAAGAGCCTCGAGGAGCAGATCTCCGAGCTGAACGAACGGCTGGACGACGTACGCCGCCGCCCGGGTGGGCATGGGCAGGAGGCGATGGACCGCGATCTGGAGGTGCACCGGATCGGTGGGCAGCTGCGGATGCTGCGCAGGTTCAGTCTGGACCTGTGCCTGGGGCGGATCGTGACGGAGTCGGGCAGCACCATCTACATCGGGCGGCTCGGCTTGACCGCGAGCGACGGGCAGCGGCTGCTGGTCGACTGGCGCTCGCCGGCGGCGGAGCCGTTCTTCGCGGCCACGCATGGCGACCCGCATGGGCTGCTGAGCCGGCGCCGCTACCGCTGGACCAACGGGCGGATCACCGACTACTGGGACGAGGTCTTCACCGCCGAAGGGCTCGAGGGGCACGCCGCTCTCGATGACCAGTCGGCCTTCATCGCCACGCTCGGCAGCAGCCGCTCGCCACGGATGCGCGACGTGCTCGGCACCATCCAGGCCGATCAGGACGCCATCGTCCGAGCGTCCTCGCGGGGCGCCTTGGTCGTCGACGGCGGTCCGGGGACTGGCAAGACCGTGGTGGCACTGCACCGCACGGCGTACCTCCTCTACTCCGACCCGCGTCTGGGCGAGGGCAAGGGTGGGGTGCTGTTCGTGGGGCCGCACGAGCCCTACCTCTCCTACGTCGCGGACGTGCTGCCGAGCCTGGGCGAGGAGGGCGTACGCACCACCACGCTGCGCCGGATGGTGCCCGAGGGTGCCTCGCTGGTGCCGGAGCCGAACAAGGAGGTCGCCCGGCTCAAGGCCGACGCCCGGATGGTGGCGGCGATCGAGCCGGCGGTGGCGCTCTACGAGAAGCCTCCGTCGAAGCCGACCCTGGTCGAGACGCCCTACGGCGACGCGGTGATCAGCACCGGCGACTGGGCCGAGGCGATCGCCGCGGCCGGGCAGGGTACGCCGCACAACGACGCCCGCGACCAGGTCTGGGAGGCGCTGCTGAGGATCGTGACCGAAAGGATCCAGGAGAACACCGGCGCCGACCCCGACCGCGACTACGACGCCGACGCCGACCCTTCGACAAGCTCAGGACATCGCCTCGACGACTGGGGCGACTCGGACCAGGAGGAGGAAGAGTTCGACGCGTACGGCCTCGTCGACGAGGACTCGACCGACGCCCTGCGTGCCTCGCTGGAGACCAACGCCGGACTGCTCGACGTCTTCGGCGAGGTCTGGCCGCGGCTGCGGCCGGCCGACATCGTCGGGGACCTGTGGGAGGTGCCGGCGTTCCTGCGGATGTGCGCGCCCTGGCTCGCTCCCGAGGAGGTCAAGACGCTGCAGCGTCAGGATCCCCAGGCATGGACCGAGGCGGACCTGCCGCTGCTCGACGCCGCCCACCGCCGGCTCGGCGACCCCGACGCCTCGCGGCGCCGGAGCGCCCAGAAGGCAGCGGCGGCCGCCGATCGGAAGGCGAAGGCAGCGGTCGTCTCAGACCTGATCAGCCACGACGACTCCGACATGAAGGTGATGTCGATGCTGCGCGGCCAGGACCTGCGCACCGCGCTCCTCGACGACTCGGTGCGGGAACCGGAGGAGCTCGACCCGTACGCCGGCCCGTTCGCGCACATCGTCGTCGACGAGGCGCAGGAGCTGACCGACGCCGAGTGGCAGATGCTGATCAGCCGCTGCCCCTCGCGCAGCTTCACGATCGTCGGCGACCGCGCCCAGGCGCGGCACGGGTTCACCGAGTCGTGGCAGGAGCGGCTCGAGCGCGTCGGCCTGGACCGGATCGAGATGGCCGGCCTGAGCATCAACTACCGCACGCCCGAGGAGGTGATGACCGAGGCCGAGCCGGTCATCCGCGCAGCACTTCCCGACGCCAACGTGCCCACGTCGATCCGTGCCTCCGGCATCCCGGTCGTCCACGGATCCGTCGCGGATCTCGATGTGATCCTGGACACCTGGCTCGCCGAGAACGAGGAGGGTGTCGCCTGTGTGATCGCCGCCGGCTCGAAGGACGTCAACGAAGGCCGCGTACGCCGCCTCTCCCCCGTGCACGCCAAGGGGCTCGAGTTCGACCTGGTCGTTCTCACCGACCCCGAGACGTACGGGACCGGGATCGAGGGTGCCGTGGACCGCTACGTCGCGATGACGCGGGCGACCCAGCAACTGGCCATTCTCGGCTGACCGAACCGAAGGGTCAGTGCGTCGCAGCGGGGAGGTTGTCGTCCTCGGCCTTGTGGGGCTTGGGAAGCAGCCCCTCGCCGCGGAACACGCCCGGCAGGAGCACCAGGAGGGAGATGACCACCATCAGGATCACCGGGATGAGCAGGATGAGCAGGAGCAGACCGGAGGCTGTCATCTCCTCGGCGACCGGCCAGCCGTTGGGAACCTCGGCGCTGGCGGGGCCGGCGGTAGCAACAGAGGCGACGACGGCGGCGGAGGCGGAGGCGCCGAGGAGGCCGGCGCGGCGCAGGATCTGGTTGCTCACGGGGCAGATACTAACCGGCGTACGTCCTGGTTCTCATCTCTGCCCCTCGTCGCCGCGGCGGAAGTCGATGCCCTGCCAGGGATTGGCCGTCGACCTTGAACGGCTTGGATACTGGAACCCATGTCCATCCCCCCGAACCCCCCACTGATCTCGGTCTCCTGGTCGACGCTCGGCGAATGGGTGATCGGCATCCCCTTGCGTATCGCCGGCCTGATCCTGCTGGCGATCGTGCTCCGCTGGATCCTGCACCGGGTGATCGACAAGGTCGTCGTCCGCGCCGTGGAAGCCCCCGGGCTGAGCGGCAAGATCACGAAGATGGCCGACGGAGGCGAGGCCAGCGTCGCTTCGTCGCGCCGCAGTCAGCGCGCCCAGGCGATCGGCTCGCTGTTCAAGAGCGTCGTCACCGGCGTCATGGTCGCGATCTTCGCCACCATGATCCTGGACCAGCTCGGCATCAACATCGCCCCGATCATCGCCTCGGCCGGGATCGTCGGTCTGGCGCTCGGCTTCGGCGCCCAGTCGCTGGTGCGGGACTACCTGTCCGGCATCTTCATGATCATCGAGGACCAGTACGGCGTCGGTGACAGCATCGAGGTCAACAACATCAGCGGCACCGTCGAGGCCGTGACGCTGCGGATCACCCGGCTGCGCTCGCTCGACGGCACGGTCTGGTACATCCCCAACGGCGAGATCCTCACCGTCGGCAACCACAGTCAGAACTGGGCCCGCGCCGTCATCGATGTCGGCGTCGGATACAACGAGGACCTCAACAAGGTGCAGCGAGTGCTGCGCGAGGTCTCCCACGACCTGTGGGTCGACGAGGACTTCAAGGGCCAGATCATCGAGGAGCCCGAGGTCACCGGCGTCGAGGCGCTGGCCGCCGACGCCATCACCGTGCGGGTGCTCATCAAGACCCTCCCGCTCAAGCAGTGGGGGATCGCGCGCGAGATGCGCCAGCGGATCAAGGCGCGCCTCGACTACGAGGGCATCGAGATGCCGTTCCCGCAGCGGGTCATCTGGCACCGCGAGGAGAAGGCCGCCGCCGAAGAGGAGCAGACGGCCAAGGCCTGAGCCCCGCTGGTCGAGCCCCTGACCCCGCTGGTCGAGCCGCCGGAGCCGCTAGGCGGAGGCGTGTCGAGACCAACACGGCCCGTCGAGCGCCGACGGACCGTGTTGGTTTCGACACCGGCTCGCTGGCGCTCGCCGGGCTCAACCAGCGGCGGTTGATCAGGCGAGGGCGGCGTCGAGGGTAATGGTGGTGCCGGTGAGCGCCTGGCTGACCGGGCAGCCGGCCTTGGCCGCCTCAGCGAGGCTGACGAAGGCGTCGTTGTCGAGGCCCTCGACCACACCGCGCGTGGTCAGCTTGATGCCGGTGATGCCCTTGCCGGGGGTGAACTCGACCTCGGCGCTGGTCTGCAGGCTGGTCGGCGGGGTGCCGTTCTCGGCCAGACCGTTGGAGAAGGCCATCGAGAAGCAGGAGGAGTGGGCGGCGGCGATGAGCTCCTCGGGGCTGGTCTTGCCGCCGGGCGCCTCCGTGCGGGCCGGCCACGAGACGTCGTAGGTCCCCAGGCCCGAGGAGTCCAGCGTCACCTTGCCGGCGCCCTCGAAGAGCGAGCCCTCCCAGACGGTGGTGGCGGTGCGGGTGGTGGCCATCGTTATCTCCCAAAGTTCGTGTGAATGCGTACGCCCCCGATCCTGCCACGGCAGGCGAGCGCGGACCCGCGTGGAAGAATGGCTCAGTGACGTTTTATGAGGAGATCGGCGGGATGGACACCATCCGCACGATCGTGGCCAAGTTCTACGAGGGCGTGGCGACCGACGAGCTGATGCGGCCGATGTACCCCGAGGAGGATCTCGGTCCGGCGCAGGAGCGGCTGACGCTCTTCCTGGCTCAGTACTGGGGCGGCCCGACGACCTACTCCGAGCAGCGCGGCCACCCGCGGCTGCGGATGCGTCACGCCCCGTTCGAGGTCACCTCGGAGGCTCGTGACCGCTGGCTCCAGCACTTCCGCGAGGGCCTCGACGCCGCCGGGCTGACCCCGGAGCAGGATGCGCAGTTCTGGGCGTACGCCGAGCACGCGGCCAACTTCATGATCAACACTCCCAGCTGACCCTCCGGCGGGGCCCGCTCGCCCCGCCCGCGCGTGCCGTGCCTCTAGAGTGGCGCCCGTGTCGATGAGCTCCCCTATCCGTCGGGCGCGCCGTCCACGACCGCTGCTGCGCCATCCGGGCCAGGTGGTCGTCGCCGGGTTCGCGATCGCGATCCTGATCGGCACGCTGCTCCTGATGCTTCCGGTGGCCCGCACGGAGCCCGGCCACGCACCGTTCCTGACCGCGTTGTTCACCTCTACCAGCGCGGTCTGCGTCACCGGGCTGGTCGTGGTCGACACCCCGACCTACTGGTCGACGTTCGGCGAAGTCACGATCCTCGGGCTGATCCAGGTCGGCGGGATCGGGATCATGACTCTCGCCTCGTTGCTGGCGCTGATCGTCTTCCGCCGCCTCGGGCTGCGCTTTCGGCTCACCGCCGCGGTGGAGCACACCAGCTCGGGACTCGGCGACGTACGCAGCGTGGTCAAAGGCGTGGTCGGGATCAGCCTGGTCATCGAGCTGATCATCGCGATCCCGCTGACGCTGCGGTTCTGGCTCGGTTACGGCTCCTCCCTCGAGCGGGCCGCCTACGACGGTGTCTTCCACTCGATCTCCGCCTTCAACAACGCCGGCTTCGCGCTGCGGTCGGACAACCTGATGGGCTACGTCGACGATCCCTGGATCTGTCTGCCCATCGTCGTCGCCGTGATCGCCGGCGGCCTCGGGTTCCCGGTGTGGCTGGAGCTGTTGCAGCGTACGAAGGTACGGATGTGGAGCCTCCACACGAAGATGACCGTCACGGGCACCATCGGCCTGCTGCTCATCGGCACCGTGTTCTTCATCGCCACGGAGTGGCGCAACCCGGACACCCTCGGGGCCCTGAGCGCACCCGGGAAGGTGCTGGCCGGCTTCTTCCAGAGCACCATGACGCGTACGGCCGGGTTCAACAGCCTCGACTACGAGCAGATGCACGAAGGAACGCTGCTCGGCGTGGACGTGCTGATGCTCATCGGCGGTGGGTCGGCAGGCACCGCGGGCGGCCTCAAGGTCACCACCTTCATGCTGCTCTTCTTCGTCATCCTCGCCGAGGTGCGCGGCCAGGCCGAGGTGGAGGCGTTCGACCGGCGCATCGACCCACGCGCCATCCGTCAGGCGCTCACGGTCGCGCTGCTCTCGGTCGGCTTCGTGGTCTCCGGCACCATCGCCCTGCTCCATCTGGTCGAGGCACCCACCCATCAGGTGCTCTTCGAGGCGGTCTCGGCCTTCGCCACGGTGGGCCTGTCGGCCAACCTGACCTACGACGTTCCCTCGGGCGGTCAGCTCGTCCTCATCGCGATGATGTTCGTCGGCAGGATCGGCCCGATCACCCTCGTCTCCGCACTGGCGCTCCGCGACCGCGAGCGCCTCCACCGCTTCCCGGAAGGACGGCCACTCATTGGCTAGGAAAGACACCACCACCCACGGCGGCGTCGCTGTGCTCGGCCTCGGCCGGTTCGGCAGCGCGCTCGCCCTGGAGCTGGTCGAGGAGGGCGAGGAGGTGCTCGCCGCCGACATGAACCCGCGAACGGTGCAGGAGCACGCCGGCCTACTCACCCACGTGGTCGAGGCCGACACCACGAGCGAGGACGCGATGCGGGAGCTCGGCCTGAGCGAGTTCGGCACCGTGGTCGTCAGCATCGGCACCGACATCGAGGCGAGCATCCTCACCGCCTCCGTCGCGGTCCACCTCGGCGTACGCAACGTCTGGGCGAAGGCGATCAGCGCACCTCACGCCCGGATCCTCACCCAGATCGGGGTGCACCGCGTCGTCCGTCCCGAGCACGACATGGGGCAGCGCGTCGCTCACCTGGTCCGAGGGCGGATGCTGGACTACATCGAGTTCGACGACGGGTACGTCTTCGTCAAGACCCGACCGCCGGCAGCGCTGCACAACCGCAGTCTCACCGGCGTCGGGGTCCGCCAGAGCTACGGGGTCACCGTCGTCGGCGTCAAGCCTGCCGGAGGCAGGTTCACCTACACGACGCCCGAGACCGTCATCCGCGCCGACGACGAGATCGTCGTCTCCGGGCCCCAGCACAAGGTCGAGGCATTCGCCCGGCTCTGACGCGTAGAGCTCACGCGCCCGGCTCGAGGGTGTAGCCGACGCCGGGCGTGGTGACCAGGAGGCGCGGATGGGCCGGGTCGTCCTCCAGCTTGCGCCGCAGCTGCGCGGCGTAGACGCGCAGGTAGTGGGTCTCCTTGGCGTACGCCGGCCCCCACACCTCGTTGAGGATCTGCTCACGTGTCACCAACCGGCCCAGGTTGCGGGCCAGGAGCTCCAGGAACGACCACTCGGTCGGGGTGAGGCGTACGTCCTCCCCCGACCTGTGGACCCGCTTGCGTGCGAAGTCGATCTCCAGGTCTCCGACCGTGACGACTGCGGCGGCAGGGGGTGCGGAGTCCTGGGAGCGCCGAACGGCCGCTCGCAGGCGGGCCATCAGCTCGTTCATCGCGAACGGCTTGGTCACGTAGTCGTCGGCGCCGAGGTCGAGCGCCTCGACCTTGTCGTCGCCGTGCTGCCGGGCCGAGAGCACGACCACCGGCACCTGGGTCCAGCCGCGCAATCCCTCGATGACCTCAGTCCCGTCCAGATCGGGCAGACCCAGGTCGAGGAGGACCACGTCGGGGTGGGTCGCGGCGGCCGCGGCGAGACCCGATCGGCCGTCGGCGGCGGTCTCGACCTCCCAACCGGCCGCGCGAAGGTTGATGGCGAGCGCACGCAGCAGCGCGGGCTCGTCGTCGATGACCAGCACCCGGCTCATCTCGCCGTCACTCCTGACCGGGCACGGCGCGGGGCACGGCCAGGACCATCGTCAGTCCGCCGCCGGGGGTGTCCTCGGCGGTGATCCTGACGCCGAGCGTCTCGCTCAGCCCGCGCGCCACGGCCAGGCCGAGGCCCAGTCCGCCCGGCGAGGTGTCGTCGAGACGCTGGAACGGCTCGAACATCCGCTCCCGCTGCGCCGCGGGCACACCGGGGCCACGATCCACGATCATCACCTCCACAGTCTCCGGGGTCACATGGGCGAGGACCCGGACCGGCTCGCCCTTGGACACGCGGACGGCGTTGCCGACCACGTTGGCGACCACCCGCTCCAGCAGGGCCGAGTCGGTGCGTACGAGGGGCGCGTCCTCACCCACCTCCAGAGCGACCGATCCGGGCGGCAGCCCCGCGATGGCGAGCGGCAACGACTCGTCCAGGCTCACGGTGCGGATGACCGGATGGACCAGATCGGCGTCCACCCGGGACAGGTCGAGGAGGTCGTCGATGAGGGACTCGAGCTGCTCGGCGGACCCGGCCGCGGACTCGACCAGCTCCATCCGGTCGGACTCCGGGACCCGCCCACCGAGCAAGCCGTCGAGGGATGCCCGCATGGTGGCCAGCGGCGTACGCAGGTCGTGGGAGACGGCGCGGAGCAGCGAGGTCGAGGTCTGCTCCGCCTTCTCCAGCGCGAGAGCCCGGTCGGCCTGGTCGCGCAGCCGGCGGTACTCGAGCACCAAAGAGGTTTGGACCGCGAACGCGTCCAAGACCCGCTGGTCGGCCGCCCGGAGCGGCTCGCCACGAAGGACGATCACATGGTCGTCGTCGACCCTGACCACCGTGTCGCCCGCCCCGGGCTCTCGCGCCGGGTCTTCGCCGACCGCGGCCAGCGCGTGCCATCCGGTGGCGCTCGAGCTCAACAGCGCGACCGACCGCTGGCCGAAGCTCTCGCGTACGCGATGGACGATCGCCTCAGCGGTGTCCTGACCGGTGAGGACCGACCTCGACAGAGCACTCACCGTCGCTGCCTCTGCCCGCGCCCGCGCTGCCTCCTCGGAGCGCCGGGCCGCCTGGTCGACGACCCCGGCAACCGCCAGCGCCATGGTCAGGAAGACCGCCAGGGCCAGGATGTTGTGCGGGCTCTGCACGACCAGGTCGAAGTACGGCTGGGTGAAGAAGAAGTTCAGCAGGCCCGCACCGATCAAGGCACCTGCTGCCGATGCCCAGCGGCCGCCGATGAGCGCCGCCGCGATGATCGCCCCGGTCATCAGCAGGCTCGCCACGGGCAGCTGGGCGTTGCGGTTCTCAGAGGGCACCAGGTAGAGCCCGCCGAGGACGATGAACGGCAGCGCGATCGCCGCCAGCCAGCCCGCGATGCGCCGGGAGCGGCCCAGCGCGGAGCGCGGCCGCCGCAGACGTACGCCTGCTCCAGCATGCTCATGCGTGACCAGATGTACGTCGATGCTGCCCGCGGCGATGGCGATCCGATCACCCGTGCTGCCCGTGAACAGCCGCCGGACCCGGCCGTGCCGGGAGACTCCGACGATGATCATCGTGGCGTTGGCGCCGACCGCGAAGTCCACGATCGCCGCGGCCGGATCATCGCCGATGACCGTGTGGAACGTGCCTCCCAGCGACCGGGTGAGCTCCTGGCTCTTGGGCACGTCGCTGCCCGCGGGCCGGGCCAGGCCGTCAGCCGAGATCACATGCACGGCCAGCAGCTCGGATCCCTTGGCACGCTGGCACAGCCGTGCCCCACGCCTCAGCAGGGTCTCGGTCTCCGGCCCACCCGTGACCGCGACCACGATGCGCTCCTTGGTGGGCCACGGGTGCGCGATCTGGTGCTCGCGGCGGTAGTCGCCGAGCGCGTCGTCGACCCGGTCCGCGAGCCACAGCAGCGCCAGCTCGCGCAGCGCAGTCAGGTTGCCGACCCGGAAGTAAGAGGTCAGCGAGGCATCGATGGTCTCGGGCTTGTAGACGTTGCCATGAGCCATCCGCCGCCGCAGCGCCTCCGGCGCCATGTCGACCAGATGGATCATGTCTGCGGTCCGCACGAGATCGTCGGGCACGGTCTCCCGCTGGCGTACGGCGGTGATCCGCTCGACCTCGTCGTTGAGGGACTCCAGGTGCTGGATGTTGACGGTGGTGATCACGTCGATCCCGGCCGCGCGGATCTGCTCGACGTCCTGGGCCCGTTTGGTGTGCCGGCTGCCGGGCACGTTGGTGTGGGCGAGCTCGTCGACGCAGACCACCTTCGGGTCACGGGCGATCACCGCCTCCACGTCGAGCTCGGTGAAGGTCGCCCCGCGATAGTCGAGCTCCCGGCGCGGGATCACCTCGAGCCCCTCGATCTGGCGCGCGGTGTTGCTGCGGTCGTGGGTCTCGACGAACCCGACCACCACATCGGTCCCCCGCGCCTGCCGCCGTTGCGCCTCGCCGAGCATGGCGTACGTCTTGCCGACGCCTGGCGCGGCTCCGAGATAGACGGTCAGACGGCCCCGCTTCCGCGGGGACCGTCCGTCCGTTGACGTGGTCTGCACGTCCCTATTCAACCCTCTGCGCGCGCACCGCGATGTTGAGCTCGAGCACGTTGACCCGCGGCTCACCGAGGATCCCGAAGGTCCGGCCGTCGGTGTGCTCGGCCACCAGCGCCGTCACCTCCTCCTCCGAGAGCCCGTTGGCGCGGGCAACCCGGGACACCTGGAGGGCTGCGTAAGCCGGTGAGATGTCGGGGTCGATGCCGGATGCGGAGGTGGTGACGGCGTCGGCGGGGACCTGGTCGACCGCGACGCCTTCGCGCGCGGCGATCTCGCGCTGGCGCTCCGTGATCGCCTTGACCAGGTCCGGGTCCTCCGGGCCGAGGTTGGAGCCGTACGTGGACAGCGTGTCCCAGCCCTCGCCGGCCGCGCTGGGACGCGGGTAGAAGAGCCCCTCGTCGTCGTTGCCCTGCCCGATCAGGGCCGAGCCGACCGCCTCGGCGGGGTCGTTGGTGTGCGCGCCGGACTCGGTGACCAGGGAGCCGTCGGCACGCCATCCGAAGGCGGCCTGGGCGACGCCGGTGACGACGAGCGGGTAGATGATCCCGCACAGCAGCGTCGCGGCGATGAGCACGCGGAGCCCGGCGAGGGAGTGACGAAGAAGCGCATAGAGATCTGACATGTTCACAGTCCTGGGATGAGGGAGATGACGAGGTCGAGCAGCTTGATCCCGACGAACGGCACGATCAGGCCGCCGACCCCGTAGAGCAGCAGGTTGCGGCGCAGCAGGGCCGAGGCCGAGGAGGGCCGGTAGCGGACGCCGCGCAGCGCCAGCGGGATCAGCGCGATGATGATCAGCGCGTTGAAGACCACCGCGGAGACGATGGCCGACTCCGGCGAGGACAGCCGCATGATGTTGAGGACGTCCAGCGCGGGGAAGGCGCCGACGAACATCGCCGGCAGGATCGCGAAGTATTTCGCGACGTCGTTGGCCACCGAGAAGGTGGTCAGCGCGCCCCGGGTGATCAGCAGCTGTTTGCCGATCTCGACTACGTCGATCAGCTTGGTCGGGTCGGAGTCGAGGTCGACCATGTTGCCGGCCTCCTTGGCTGCGGTCGTCCCGGTGTTCATCGCGACGCCGACGTCGGCCTGCGCCAGCGCGGGGGCGTCGTTGGTGCCGTCGCCGCACATCGCGACCATCCGCCCGCCACGCTGTTCGCGCCGGATCAGGGCGAGCTTGTCCTCCGGGGTCGCCTCGGCGAGGAAGTCGTCGACGCCCGCCTCCTTGGCGATGGCCGCAGCGGTGGCCGCGTTGTCGCCGGTGATCATCACCGTCTTGATGCCCATCGCGCGCAGCTCCTCGAACCGCTCGCGGATGCCGTCCTTGACGACGTCCTTGAGATGTACGACGCCCAGCACCCGTGCCGGGTCGCTGTTGCGGTGCTCGGCGACGACGAGCGGGGTGCCGCCGGTCTCGGCGATCTCGGAGACGATCACGGCGGTCTCCGGGGGCACCTGGCCCCCGTTCTCCTTGACCCAGGCCGTCACCGCGGAGGCGGCGCCCTTGCGTACGCTCAGGCCTGGGCTGTCCAGGCCGGACATCCTTGTCGTGGCGGAGAAGTCCACCATCGTGGCCTCCGCCGGCCCGCCCATGGAACGCCCGACGAGAGTCAGGATGCTCCGACCCTCAGGCGTCTGGTCGGAGAGGCTGGCCAGGACCGCGGCGTTCTCGGCGCCGGTCAGCGTGACCCCGGTGACCGGGATGACCTCGTACGCCTGCCGGTTGCCGTACGTGATCGTGCCGGTCTTGTCGAGCAGGAGCACGTCGACGTCACCGGCCGCCTCGACGGCCCTTCCCGACATCGCCAGGACGTTGCGGCGTACGAGCCGGTCCATGCCGGCGATGCCGATCGCGCTCAGCAGCGCGCCGATGGTGGTCGGGATCAGGCAGACCAGCAGGGCGGTCAGGACCAGCCAGGACTGGTGCGCGCCGGAGTAGCCGGCCAGGTAGTAGAGGCTCCAGCAGACGACCACGAAGATGGCGGTCAGGCTGGTCAGGAGCACGTTGAGTGCGATCTCGTTCGGCGTACGCTGCCGCGCCGAGCCCTCGACCAGGGCGATCATCCGGTCCACGAAGGAGTGGCCCGGGTCGGAGGTGATCCGGACGACGATCCGGTCCGAGAGGACCAGAGTGCCGCCCGTGACCGCCGAGCGGTCGCCGCCGGACTCGCGGATCACCGGAGCGGACTCGCCGGTGACTGCGCTCTCGTCGACGCTCGCGACTCCCTCGATGACGTCGCCGTCGCCGGGGATCCGCTCCCCGGCCTCGACCACGACGACGTCGCCGGCGCGTAGGCCGGTGGAGGCGACGACCTCCTCGGCACCGCCGAGACCACCCTGCAGTCGGCGCGCGGTGGTCTCCGTCTGCAGTGCACGCAGGCTGGCCGCCTGGGCCTTGCCGCGGCCCTCGGCGACCGACTCGGCCAGGGAGCCGAAGACGACGGTGAGCCACAGCCAGACGGTGACCAGCCAACCCATCACCGACGGGTCGAGGACCGACATGACGGTCGTGGCGGCCGCACCGATCTCGACCACGAGCATGACAGGGGTCGCCACCAGCTTGCGGGGATCGAGCTTGCGCAGCGCACCAGGCACCGCTTCGGCGATCTGCTTGGCCGTGAGCACCGACGTTGCCGCCTCGACATGGGTGTCGTGCTCGGTGTGTTCTTCAGGGGTACGTACGGGGGTCTGGGTCATGACAGGGACTCCACGATCGGGCCCAGCATGAGAGCCGGGACGAAGGTCAGGCCGACCACGACCAGCGCGACGCCGGTCAGCAGGCCTACGAAGAGCGGGCGGTGGGTGGGCAGGGTGCCGGCGTTGTCCGGCAGCCGGTTGGCGGTCGCGAACCGGCCCGCCAGAGCGAGCACGAAGACCATCGGGACGAACCTGCCGAGCAGCATCAGCATCCCGAGCAGCGTGTTCCAGAACGGGGTGCCCGAGGTGATGCCGGCGAAGGCGGAGCCGTTGTTGTTGGCGGCGCTGGTGACGGCGTACAGCGCCTCGGAGAGGCCGTGCGGGCCGTCGGTCGAGAGGCCGGCCAGCCCTGCCGGAACGGTCAGCACGATCGCCGCGCCGACCAGCACCAGGATCGGTGTGGTCAGGATGTAGACCGCGACCAGCACCATCTCGTCACGGCTGATCTTCTTGCCGAGGTATTCAGGCGTACGTCCCACCATCAGGCCACACAGGAAGACCGTGACCACGGCGAGCATGAGCATGCCGTAGAGACCGGAGCCGACGCCGCCGGGTGCGATCTCGCCGAGCATCATGCCGAACAGCGCGACGCCGCCACCGGGTGCGGTCAGGCTCTCGTGCATGCCGTTGACGGCACCGGTCGAGGTGCCGGTGGTGGCGGCGGCGAAGAGCGCCGATGCGGCCTCGCCGAAGCGGGTCTCCTTGCCCTCCATCGCGGCTCCGGCGAGCTGCGGAGCGGTGCCGGGGCCGGCCATCTCCGCCCAGGTCAGCAGGGTGATGCCGACGGTGAGGAGGGCGCCCATCGTGGCCACCACCGCGCCGCCTTGGCGCTTGTCCTTGACGATCAGGCCGAAGGCCCAGGCCATCGAGAACGGCAGCACGAGGATCGCCCAGATCTCGAGCAGGTTGGTGAACGGGTTGGGGTTCTCGAAGGGGTGGGCGGAGTTGACGTTGTAGAAGCCGCCGCCGTTGGTGCCGAGCTCCTTGATGGCCTCCTGGCTGGCGACCGGTCCTCCGGTCAGGGGCTGGGTGCCGCCGGTCAGCGTGGTCATCTCGTGCACGGCGTGCAGGTTCTGCACCGCCCCGGCCGCGACCAGCACGATCGCGACCACGAAGGCCGCCGGCAACAGGACCCGGACCGTCGTACGCACCAGGTCGACCCAGAAGTTGCCGATCCTTCCCTGGTTGCGGGTGCGGGCGAGCCCGCGCGCGAAGGCCGCGGCGACGGAGAGACCGACCGCGGCGGAGACGAAATTCTGCACCGCGAGCCCGGCCATCTGGATCAGGTGGCCGGTGGCCGCCTCTCCGGAGTACCACTGCCAGTTCGTGTTGGTCACGAACGAGACCGCGGTGTTCCAGGCGCCGTCGCTGGGCAGCGGGTCGAAGCCTCCGTCGAGCGGCAGCAGGTTCTGCAGCCTTCCGAAGGCGAACAGGAACAGGATCCCGGCCAGCGAGAAGCCCAGCGCCGACATCGCGTACGAGCGCCAGTGCTGGTCGGCCTCGGCGTCGACCTTGAGCGCGCGGTAGGCCACCGTCTCGGCGCGCAGGTGCTTCGGGCTGGTGTAGATGTGGGCGAGATAGCGGCCGAAGAGAGGGACCGCGAGGGCCAGCGCCGCGATCAGGACGACGATCTGCAGGACGGCGGCGGCGACGGGGCTCATCGGCTCACCGCCTGCGGCTCGGTCTCGGTGGGGGCGTCGCCGGTGTCGGTGTCGGAGGGCTGGCCCAACCGCCGGTCGATGAGACCGACGAGCGCAGCGAGCCCCGCGAAGGACACCAGCGTGATGAGGATGTAGACGAGATCTAGCACGACTCCATTGCAGCCCCGCCGAGGCCGCTGAGCGCCGGCCTTGACGGTTCCTTGACGGCGTACGCATCGCGATTGACGCATCCTTGACCGGGGGTGCCAGGGTCCCGGTGCGGACGTGATCATCATGGCGCTCGGGCTGATGCTGACCGTCAACGTCGTCCTCTATATCCTCTTCCGCCGCCGCAACTGGATCTGAGGAGAGGCCCCCACATGATGGTCTACGCACTGCGCCCGACGGGGCTCACCGAGCACGTCCCGAAGGAGGTGCCCGATCTGCTCGACGAGCCGGACACCGTGGTGTGGATCGACGTGCCGCAGTGCGACGAGGAGGCGTCCGAGCAGCTCGGACACTGGTTTCCCTTCCATACGCTCGCTCTGGGCGACTGCATGGCCCGCAACCACATCTCGAAGTTTCACTTCTACGAGGACCACGTCTTCACTGTGCTGCACGCGCCGAAGCTCGGGACCGGTGGGCACGTGCACTACGTCGAGCTCGACCAGTTCATCGGGGCGAACTACCTGGTCACCGTGCACGGGCCGGTCAACCCGGTCGTCGCCCCCGAGGTGGCCCATATCGACACCGACCGCGTGCGTCAGCGGATCCTGAAGGGCGAGGTCGACCTACGTACGTCCTGGGACCTGTCCCACGCCATCGCCTCGTCGATGATTCGCCGCGAGACGCAGCTCGTCGCCGACCTCGCTCGCGAGTCCGGTCGGATCGAGCAGCAGGTGACCGACGACGACCCCGACGACGATCCGGCGACCCTCCTGGAGGACCTGTTCCAGGTCGGTCACGCCCTGCTGACCGTACGCACCATCGCCACGCACAGCGCGGAGACGTGTCGCGCGGTGGCGCGCCGCGGGACCGGACCGGTCGCGGGTCTGGCGGCACGATCGGCCGAGCTGGCCGACCGGTTCGACATGGTGCGCACGATGGCCGACGGGCAGGGCGAGTTCGTGCGCGGAGTGATCGACTTCTACCAGGCTCGCACCAGCACTCACCTGGCGTTGGCCACCGAGGAGCTGGCCGCCACTTCGGTGCGGCAGAACGACGACATGCGGCGGATCTCGGCGTGGGTCGCCATCATCGCCGCCCCGACCCTGGTCACCGGCTTCTTCGGCCAGAACGTCCCCTACCCCGGCTTCGGTCAGCTCAGCGGCTTCATCGTCTCGAGCGGCATCATCGTGGTCGCCGCGATCGTCCTGTACGTGCTGCTCAAGGCCAGACGCTGGCTGTGACCCTGGGGCCGGGCTCGACGACGAACGCCTGGGCCACAATGTGCCCATGCTGCAGCTGCGGATCACCTCGCCGACGCGCCTGACACCCGCGGTCCTCGAGATCCTCACCACCGACCCCGCCGTCAGCGAGCTCTCGTCCCTGACGGGCGCCTCGCTGCACCCGGAGGGCGATGTGGTGCTCGCCGCGGTCGCCCGGGAGGCGGCCAACGACATCATCGACCAGCTCCGCGACCTGGGTGTACACCACGAGGGCAGCCTCCATGTCGAGCCGGTGCAGACGTGGATGTCCGAGGCCGGCCTGACCGCCGACCACCTCGCCCCGGGCAGCAGCGCCGACTCGGTGGTGTGGGCCGAGGTGACCCAGCGAGCCTACGAGGACTCCGAGACCAACTGGACCTACTTGAGCCTGATCAGCCTGGCCACGATGCTGGCCGGCATCGCGATCATCCTCGACTCTCAGATCCTGGTCATCGGGGCGATGGTCATCGGACCCGAGTTCGGCGCGATCGCCGCGCTCGGCGTCGCCCTGGTGCGCCGCCGCTTCGGGTTGCTGGGCCAGGCGCTGCGTACGTTGCTGGTGGGGTTCGCGGTCGGTATCGCCATGACCACGCTGGCCGCGCTCGTCGCCCGCGGGCTGGGCTGGATCACGGCCGCGAACGTCACCGCCGAGCGGCCGGGCACGGCGTTCATCTACACCCCCGACAAGTGGTCCTTCATCGTCGCGCTGATCGCGGCCGCCGCCGGAGTGCTCGCGCTGACCTCGGCGCGGGCGGGCAACCTGTCGGGCGTGTTCATCTCGGTCACGACCATCCCGGCTGCCGCCAACGTGGCCCTGGGTCTCGCCTTCGGGCTCGGCGAGGAGATCTGGGGCAGCACCCTGCAGCTCGTCGTCAACGTCTCCGGCATGGCACTCGCCGGCTGGCTGACCCTCCTCGTCCAGCAGTACGTGTGGCAGCACGTCTCCGAACGCCGCGCGCGGTTCGTGGCGCGGCTCAGGAAACGCTGACAAAGGTCCCGCTTCTCGACAACTGACGCAAGCACTGGGAGGCTACTGGACTCAAGCAGAACATTTGGTTGACCAGAGCGCTCTCGGAGGACGCATGCGGGCAATTCAGCGGGCTATCGTCGGAGTCGGGCTTGCAGTCGTGGCCCTCGTCGCGATGGCACTGCTCATCGGAGGGATACGGTCGATTGGGCCGGACCAGTCGAGTCGGCCCGCGCACCAGGCGAGCGGCCTGCAGAGCCGGCTCGCCGATGGCCCGACCGGTCCGCCCGAGCCCATCGACGCCGCCGAGGACACCTCGGTCGGCACCCTGCCCCCGCCGCCCGACGCCTCGCTCGCCACCCAGCTCGCCTCCCGCGACCTGCTCGCGCCGCCCGAATCGGCGCCGAGCGCGAAGCAGCCCACCGAGGGCAGCACGCTGAGCGCCCGGAAGATGCGCGGCGGGGAGAAGTCGGACGAGACCTCAGGTCAGGTCCCGGGCATGCCCGGGCAGGACTTCACCGCGACCCAGGACGGCTGGGACTGGAGTCAGTGGGACGCGGATGGCTGGTACGGCGACAGCGACGACGGCGACGACTGCCGGCGCGACCAGCACTATGAGCACCGCTACGACCGCCGCGACGACTGCGACGATGACGACCGGCGCGACTGAGGCCGTCTAGAGGACGCTCTCGACAGCCGCACGCACCTGCGGGCTGGGCTCGATGGCCTTCCCGGACTCCAGGTCGTAGAAGACCAGCGTGACCTGCCCGCGGGCGAGCCTGAGGTCGCCGTCGGCGATCTCCGACTCGATCGTCATCGACTTGGTGCCCAGCCGGGAGACGTAGCTCCACACGTCGTACGGCTCCGAGCGAGCGAGGACCGGTGCGTGGTAGGTGACGTCGGTCTGCGCGACCACGACGGACGGCCACCCTTCGATGTCATTGTGCGACTTCAGCCGCATCATCAGCGCCAGTCGCGACTCCTGGAAGTACTCGAAGTACTTCACGTTGTTCACGTGCCCGTACGCGTCGACGTCGGAGAACCGGACGAAGAGCGGGAAGCGCCCGTCCTCGAGCCGCTTCGGCTCGCCCAGCGCGAGCGGCTTCGGCGACCATCCCTCGGGGTGGGCCTCGAGATACGGCTGGAGGTTGGCCTTCTCCTCGGGCTTGAGCCGGCGCGGCGACTCGGTGGCGAAGACGTACGGCGCCAGGACCGTGCTCGCCCGCACGAAGACCTTGCGGGTGCCGTCGGGCTGGTCCCGGAAGATCTCGTAGGCCATCGTGAAGCTGGCCGCCCGGATGTCGGTCACCCACGACTCGACGTAGACCGGCGTGAAGTCGAAGAGCAGCGGGGCGACGTACGTGACCTGGTGGCTGGCCACCACGACCCCCTCGGCCAGGCCCTGGGTCTGCGGGCTCCGGGCGTGCGTGCGCAGCATGTCCACGCGTGCCTCTTGGAGGTAGTCGACGTAGACGACGTTGTTGACGTGGCCGAGCATGTCGAGGTCGGCCCAACGCATGGGGCATTCGTAGAGGTGGCGCACGTGGCCGATCCTTCCAGATGATCTTGGGCACTGGGCCTGGCGACCAGACGCTGTCCGGGCGAGTATGGTGTCGACCACAGTTCTACCTACTCATCAGTAACCGGGAGTCTTCATGCCTGAGGCAGTCATCGTCGCCGCCGCCCGCACCCCGATCGGGCGAGCCAACAAGGGATCTCTGAAGGACTTCCGTCCCGACGACCTTGCGGCACTCATCACCAAGGAAGCCGTCGGCAAGGTCGAGGGCCTCGACCCCAACGACATCGACGACCTGCTGCTCGGGTGTGGTCTGCCGGGCGGCGAGTCGGGCAACAACATGGGCCGCGTGGTCTCCGTGCTGAACGGCTGGGACAAGGTGCCCGGCGCGACCATCACCCGCTACTGCTCCTCCTCGGTGCAGACCTCACGGATGGCGCTGCACGCGATCAAGGCCGGCGAGGCCGACATCATCGTCTCCGCCGGTGTCGAGACCGTGTCCCGCTTCTTCAAGGGCACCTCCGACCACCTGCCCGACACCGTCAACCACCTCTTCGACGACGCCCAGTCGCGGACCACCGCGACCGCCGCGTCCAACGAGAAGTGGCACGACCCGCGTCAGGACGGCCTGCTGCCGGACGTCTACATCGCGATGGGCCACACCGCTGAGAACCTCGCCACCTCGCGCGGCATCTCGCGCCACGAGATGGACGAGTTCGGCGTACGCTCCCAGAACCTCGCCGAGAAGGCCATCGCCGACGGCTTCTGGGCCCGCGAGATCACCCCGGTCACCACCCCCGACGGCACCGTCGTCTCGGCCGACGACGGCCCCCGCGCGGGCGTGACCCTGGAGGCCATCTCCGGCCTCAAGCCGGTCTTCCGCGAGGACGGCACTGTCACCGCCGGCAACTGCTGCGCCCTCAACGACGGCGCCGCCGCCGTCGTGGTCATGTCCGACACCAAGGCCGCCGAGCTCGGCGTCACCCCGCTGGGCCGGATCGTGTCCACCGGCGTCTCCGGCCTCTCCCCCGAGATCATGGGCCTCGGCCCGGTCGAGGCGACCCGGAACGCACTGAAGTACGCCGGCATGTCGATCGGCGACATCGACCTGGTCGAGATCAACGAGGCCTTCGCGGCCCAGGTGATCCCGTCCTACCAGGACCTCGGCATCGACATCGACCGCCTCAACATCAACGGCGGCGCCATCGCCGTCGGTCACCCCTTCGGCATGACCGGCGCGCGCCTGCAGAACACCATGCTCAACAGCCTCGACTGGCACGACAAGACCACCGGTCTGATCACCATGTGCGTCGGCGGCGGCCAGGGCATGGCGATGATCCTCGAGCGCATCTGATGCAACTTCCGCCGAGTCGGCTCGTTATGACGAGCCGACTCGGCGGATCTCAGCGCATCTCGATGCCGGGGCGGTCGCTGATGAGGTGGTCGGAGACGGCGTTCATCACTCGACCCAGAGCCGCGAAGTCTTCTTCGCTGACCAGATCGATGAGGTAGTCGCGTACGCCGGTGACGTGGACGTGAGCCGCCTCGCGCAGCAGCTCGAAGCCGCGATCGCTGAGGGTGGCGACGACACCGCGGCCGTCCTCGGCCGAGTTGCGGCGTTCGACCAGCCCGGCGCGCTCCATCCGGGTGATCGTGTGCGTGATCCGGGAGCGCGAGTGGGCCAGCGAGTCGGCGAGCTGCGCCATCCGCATGGCGCCGTCGTTCTCGGAGAGGCGTACGAGGATCTCGTACTCCGGGAGCGAGATGTCGAAGCGAGTGCGTAGGTCGGCGTCCAGGCGGTCATCGAGCAGGGTCATCCCCATCATCAGCGCACGCCACGAGCGCTGTTGCTCTTCATTCAGCCACCGAGTCTCATCACCCACGGGGCATTACGTTAGCCCTGTCTGCGGGCTGTTCCATGCACTGGCACCCCTTAACGGCCAGGAAGTTGTCACCGAAGGTTCGATCCGAACCCGGGACGAGAGCCCTGAAACAGTCGGGACCAACGGCAGAATGACCCGGGACCTTAGCCCGGCAATCGAGGCGGCCCACGCCATCACAGGCCCCAGAAACAATTCGCCACGGCTCCAGGTAAAGGCGAAGATTGTTCGGTGTCGACTCCCCCTGCTCTCGGTCTCCGTGACTTCATAGCCGCACTTCCACGCGAGGGCCGCTGGCTCCTGTCGACGGTTGCGATCCAGCTCCTCGGTCGAGGCATGACGCTGCCATTCACGATCATCTACCTACATGAGGTACGCGGCTTCGACCTCGGTCTCGCCGGCACCCTGATGGGGCTGATCGCCATCACCGGCTTCATCGTCACCGGCCCGGCGGGCAGCCTGATCGACAAGTACGGAGCCCGTCCCGTCATCCTCGGCGGCCTGGTCTGCGCGATCGCCGGTGACGTGATGCTCGCCTTCGCCACCACCCCGGTGCTCGCCGGCGCGGCGCTGTGCCTTCTGGGCGTCCAGGCCGGGGTGTCCTGGCCGGCTGCCAACGCCCTGGTCGCCACCGTGGTCGAGGGTGAGCTGCGGCAGCGCTACTACGGGGTGAACTTCGCGCTGATCAACCTCGGTATCGGCGTCGGCGGCGTCATCGGTGGTCTCTTCATCGACGTGAGCCGGCCCGAGACGTTCACCTACGCCTTCCTCGCCAACGCCGCCACCTTCACGATCCCGGCGCTGGTTCTGCTCGGCCCGCTGCGTCACCTGCACGGCCGTGCAGCGCGTCCTGCTGCCGACGAGCCCGACGCGGCCGCGTCGTACGCCACGATCCTGCGCCGTCCCGAGGTCGTCTGGCTGGTGGTGATCGGCGTGCTGCTCTCGACCCTGGGCTATGGCCAGATCGAGAGCGGGTTCCCGGCCTACTCGCGTCAGATCGCGGAGGTCTCCACCCGGGTCATCGGATTCGCGTTCGTGGTGAACTGCGCCGTGATCGTGCTCGCCCAGTTCTGGGTGATGAACCGGGTCAGCGGACGGCGACGCACGCGAGTGCTCGTCGCCACCGCCGCGATCTGGGGCCTGGCCTGGGTGGTGTTCGGAGCCACCGGCCTGGTGCCAGGCTCCGTCGCGGCCATTGTCGGCGTAGTCGCCTTCCAGGGAATCTTCTTCGCCCTCGGCGAGACGCTGATGCAGTCGGCCTACCCGGCCCTGACCAACGACATGGCGCCTGACCACCTGCGCGGGCGTTACAACGCGATCAACTCGGCCTCGTTCCAGACCGGGGCGATCATCGGCCCGATCCTGGCCGGCTTCCTGCTCGAGCACGGCCAGTCGACGGCATTCATCGCGCTGATGGTGGTCGGCTGTGTCGGCATCGTCGCCGCCTCGATGCGCCTGGAGCGCCGGATCACCCCCGCCGTGAACGGCGTACGCCCCGCAGCGACCCAGGAGCCCGCCACCCTGTGACCAACGCGCCGAGTCGGCTCGTTGTGACGAGCCGACTCGGCGGGGGTTTTGGTCAGAACGCGCCGACTCGGCGCGGGTTGGTCAGTCGCGGGTGAGGCGACGGTGGGTGACGCGGTGGGGGCGGGCGGCCTCCTGGCCGAGGCGCTCGATCTTGTTGGCCTCGTAGGACTCGAAGTTGCCCTCGAACCAGAACCACTCGCCCTCCTTCTCCTCGGTGCCCTCCCAGGCGAGGATGTGGGTGGCGATGCGGTCGAGGAACCACCGGTCGTGGGAGGTGACCACTGCGCAGCCGGGGAAGTCGAGCAGCGCGTCCTCGAGCGAGGAGAGCGTCTCGACGTCGAGGTCGTTGGTGGGCTCGTCGAGCAGCAGCATGTTGCCGCCCTGCTTCAGGGTGAGCGCGAGGTTGAGGCGGTTGCGCTCACCACCGGAGAGCACGCCGGCCTTCTTCTGCTGGTCGGGACCCTTGAAGCCGAAGGAGGCGACGTAGGCCCGCGAGTTCATCTCGAAGTTGGCGACCTTGATGAAGTCGAGTCCGTCGGAGACGACCTCCCAGACGTTCTTGTTGGGGTCGATGCCGCCGCGGCTCTGGTCGACGTAGGAGATCTTCACCGTCTGGCCGACGTTGAGCTCACCCGCATCGGGCTTCTCGGAGCCGGTGATCATCCGGAACAGCGTGGTCTTGCCGACACCGTTGGGGCCGACGATGCCGACGATGCCCGCACGCGGGAGCGAGAACGAGATGTCGTCCCACAGCGTGCGGCCCTCGAAGCCCTTGACCAGACCCTTGGCCTCCATCACCACGTCGCCCAGGCGCGGGCCCGGCGGGATGTTGATGTCGGCGGTGTCGATCTTGCGGGCCTTGTCGGCCTCGGCGGCGAGCTCCTCGTAGCGGGCCAGACGCGACTTCGACTTGGTCTGGCGGGCCTTGGCGTTGGAGCGGACCCACTCCAGCTCCTTCTCGAGCATCCGGGCGCGCTTGGCGTCTTTGAGGCCCTCGACCTTGAGACGGTCCTTCTTGGTCTCCAGGTAGGTGGAGTAGTTGCCCTCGTAGCCGTGGATCGAGCCACGGTCGACCTCGGCGATCCACTCGGCGACGTTGTCGAGGAAGTAACGGTCGTGGGTGACCGCCAGAACGGCGCCCTTGTAGCTCTTCAGGTGACCTTCCAGCCACTGCACCGACTCGGCGTCGAGGTGGTTGGTGGGCTCGTCGAGGAGCAGCAGGTCGGGCTCCTGCAGGAGCAGCTTGCACAGCGCGACCCGGCGGCGCTCACCACCGGAGAGGTTGTCGACGATCGCGTCCCCCGGAGGGCAGCGCAGCGCGTCCATGGCCTGCTCGAGCTTGGAGTCGATGTCCCAAGCGTTGATGTTGTCCAGGAAGGTCTGGAGGTCACCGGTCTCGGCCATCAGAGCGTCCTGATCGGCGTCGGGGTCACCCATCTCCATGTAGGCGTCCTCGAGGCGCTTCATCTTCGACTTGATCTCGCTGACCGCCTCCTCGACGTTCTCGAGGACGGTCTTGCCCTCGGTCAGCGGCGGCTCCTGCTGGAGCATCCCGACGGTCGCGTCCTGGTCGCGGACGATGTCGCCGTTGTTGGGATGGTCCAGCCCGGCCATCAGCTTGAGCAGCGAGGACTTACCCATGCCGTTCGGGCCGACGACGCCGATCTTGGCACCGTGCAGGAACGAGAGGGTGACGTTGTCGAGGACGACCTTGTCGCCGTGGGCCTTGCGCACATTGCGCAGGGAGAGGATGTAGTCGGCCATGGTGCCCACCCTAATGAGGGAGAGGCACGCCGGTACAACCGGCGCACCCCGCCACAGCGGCCTGCGCCCGCCCGGCTCACCTCACGCCGCCACAGACGCCTCCGTCTCATCAGTCGCCTCGCCATCGTCCGCGGTTGCCGGCGTCTGGTCCCACGGGTCCGCGCCCGGCGCCCGCCAGTCGGAGAGCGGGTCGCGCTCGGGGTCGTCGTCGCGGGGCTCGGGGGCGGGGGCGGCGACTGCGGCCAGAGAGCGCGGGTTGCGCGAGAGGCTGGACATACCGCGGTTGAGGTCATGGCCGACAACGGTCGCCTCGACCTCGAAGGTGTTGACCTCGAGACCGTCCTTGTTGACGTAGCTGCGGGCGGACAGCCGTCCCTGGACGACCACCGGGTCGCCCTTGCGCAGCGAGCGCCCGACGTTCTCCCCCAGCTGACGCCAGGCACTCACCGAGAACCATTGCGTCACGCCGTCCGTCCACTCCCCGGTGGACCGGTTGAGCTTCCGCGGTGTGCACGCCATCCGGAAGTTCGCGACCGAGAACTCACCGACGCTCCGCACGACGGGGTCGGCACCGACGTTGCCGCGCAGGGTGATGATCGAGTCGTTCATCGTTGTCTCCTCAGAGTTCGCGCCCGCCTGATGCGGGCCTCGGGCACAACCCTGCGCTCGACCACCGACAGTTCCGGGCTGCGTACGTCCGCCTGTGGACAACCCCGGATCGAACAGTGCCTGTGGACAGTGATCGGCCCGCCGACCGGTCAGCGCAGCGCTTTGGCCACCCCGTGCCGAAGGGCGGTGTAGGCCGCCAACTCGGTCTCGATCGGGTCGACGACGAGCTCACGGGACACGTCGGCGACCGCCGTACGCAGCCGCGCATCGGCCGCCCGCGCCCGCCGTCGAGCGGTGCTGATCACCAGGAGATGGCACACGGCCCACAGCACCAGGCCGAGCCCGACACCCCCGATGAAGAGGACGTACGGCAGCTCGACCCCGGCAACAGAGGGCGTCACGTCGCCGATCTGAGCGGTTCCGGAGAGAAGCAGCGCCACCGACCACACGAGTCCGACGGTGGCGAGGATGATGAGAAGCCACTGGAGCGCCTTGACCAGCCCGGTCCACAGCGGCAGCCGCTCGGCATTCAGGTCGACTCCACCGACCGAGGCGTCGAGCCTGTCGGCGAGGTCATCCATCCGCGAGACCGATGCCCGCCGGATCGCGTCGCGCCACGGCGAGGCGAGCCCGGCGCCGGCCTCGTCGGCCAGCTGACGCACCTCGGTGTCGACCCGCGCGCGCTCGACGGCGGTGGTCTGCGGCAGCGAGGTCCGGGCGCGCCCGGCCAGCTGGGTCGCCTCCTCCCCCAGCGCGAGGTGAAGCCGCTTCAACGGATCCGGCCTCAGCCGGGAGACCCACGAGACCAGCGGCCAGCCCGTGGCCGCACTGGCCCGGGTGCGTACGGACCGCTCGACCGCGTCCACCACGGTCGGCACCCCGGCGGCCTCGGAGATGGCGTCCTCGAGGGCCTCCACCCGGGGCTTGGCCAGGGAACGCGGCTTGGCGTCACCGGACGCCTTGGCGAGCTTCACGGCAGCGGTCTTGATGTCGGCGGAGAGCCGGGACTTGTTGGCCCGCTTCGCCGCGGCCCGCTGGGCGATCTCGGTCTTGAGCTGCGGGATCCCCCAGCCGAGCTTGGCCGAGACCGGGATCACCGGCACGTTTCGCAGCCCGTCCTGGTCGAGCAGGCGGCGTACGTCACCCAGCATCGACTCCCGACGGTCCTCGGGAACGCGGTCGATGTGGTTGAGCACCACGACCATGATCTCGGAGTGGGTCCGGAGCGGCTGCAGGTAGCGGTCGTGGATGGCCGCGTCGGCGTACTTCTGCGGGTCCAGCACCCACACCAGCATGTCGGCGAGCTCGACCAGCCGGTCGACCTCGAGATGGTGGGAGACCTCGGTGGAGTCGTGGTCGGGCAGGTCGAGCAGCACCACGCCGTCGAGCTCGTGCCCCTCACGGCGGGTGTCGAGCATCGAGTCGCGGGTGGTCTGGTGACGCTCGGGGATGCCCAGCCACTCGAGGAGCTCCTGAGCGCCCTCCGAACCCCACACGCAGGCGGTCGCCCAGGAGGTGGTCGGCCGCCGGACACCGACGGCAGAGAGCTCCAGCCCGGTCAGGGCGTTGAACGTGGACGACTTGCCCGACCCGGTCGCCCCCGCGACCCCGACGACCGTGTGGTCGGCGGAGAGCTTGAGGCGTCCCTGAGCCTTGTTGACCACGGCGCGCGCGTCCTCGACGAGTCCGTCGTCGAGGCGCCCCGTCGCCGCCACGGTCGCAGCGGTCAGTCCGTCCAGCCGATCACCGAGATCTCCACCTCGGCTGACCAGGTTCTTCGCACCTTCGAGCAGGCCGCTCAATGATCCCCCTTCAATCCCTGACAAGTCTCAGTCATCGCCGCGCTGGCTGGCGAAACGAGCGTCGCCGACCTTCCGCGCAGCGTGCCGCAGTCGCTCTGGCGCACCATGGTCGATCTGCAGCGCGTCGACCTGACCCGTGTAGCGCGCCCGCTCCTCGTCGACGAGCCCCACGATGCGTACCTCCAGCGCCTTGCGCGCTCTGGACGCCAGCCCACGCACGGCCTGGTCGCCGAAGACCGCCTCCAGCAGCTTCTGGCCGAGCAGGAGAGTGCCGCCGGCGATGCCCACCTCGGCACCGACGAGCGCCCCGCCGGTCGAGGCGAAGACGACCACCATCAGCGCGACGCCGAGGCCGTTGACCCCGTAGGAGAGGAACTTCGCGGTCGTACGTTTGTCCTCACCCTCGCTGCGCACCATGTCGAGCACGTCCTGCTGCCAGTCGCGCACCGCACGCTCGGCCTTGGGCCGCAGCGCACGCGAGGCTCGGCCGAGGTCGGCAGGGCCGGCGTCGAGCAGCCCGCGTCCCGCGGGACTCATCTGCCAGGCCGCCTCTGCCCTCTCGGCAGCCGCCTCGCACTGCTCCAGGATCAGCATCTCCAGGCCGCCCTGTACGGCCGCGGTCACCCGTTCGGCCTGCTGCGGCTTGCCCTTGATCGAGCCGAGGATCTTGTCGCGGAGCATCCCCACCTTCGTCTCGAGCGCCTTGAGGATCTCGCCGCTGCCGACGAACTCCTGCCAGCGCGCGAGCACCTCCCCACGCAGCAGCGTCCCGTCGGCGGTTGCCGCCATGATCGACTTGAGCGCCTCGTCGTAGGCCATGTCCGCATCGGTACGCAGCCGCTGCGCAGCCTCTCCCTGACCGTCCGCGGTGTCGGCGATCGGGTGGACCTCCAGGGTCAGCGCCCGCACCGCACCGTCGAGGGTCTGGGTGACGACCTGGTGGCGCGCGGTGGCGTCGTCGGCGAGCATGTCGAGCCAGGCGCGTACCTCGGCGACGTGTTCGGCCGGCAACAGGCCGTGCTCGGAGACCTCGCCCTCGTGGACGATGAAGAGCGGTGAGTCCTTGAGCCCGCGCGAGGCGAGCATCCGGGCCAGGTGGCCGGCGACGGTCTGGACGGCCTCGGTCGGAGTGCGATCGAGCACCACCGCCACCGCGGTGGAGCGGTTGGCGGCGAGCTGGAGGAACTCCCAGGGCACCTGGTCGGCGTAGCGTGCGGCCGAGGTGACGAAGACCCACAGGTCGGCCGCGGCGAGCAGCTCGGCCGCGAGCACCCGGTTGGCCTCCTCGACCGAGTCGACGTCGGGCGCGTCCAGGATCGCCAGGCCGGGGTGGAGCCGGTCGCTGGCGACCAGCTGCAGCGCGCCGGGGTCGTTGGTCGGATGGTTGACCCGCTCCAGCTCGGGAAGCAGGCGATCCTGGCCGAACCAGCGGCCGTCTTCGGGGTTGTGCACCAGCACCGGCGAGCGGGTCGTCGGCCGCAGCAGCCCCGGCGTGGTCACCTTGGTGCCGACCAGCGAGTTCACCAGCGTCGACTTGCCGGCGCCCGTGGAGCCGCCGACGACCGCGAGGAGCGGCGCGTCGATGGTCATCATCCGCGGGATGACGTAGTCCTCGAGCTGCTCGACCATGTTCTGCCTGGCCGCCCGCTGCTCGTCGGCGCCGGGCAGGTCCAGCGGCAGGGTGACCTCGGTCAACGCCTGGTGGAGCTGGATGAGCGAGGTCACCATCCGGTTGCTCTCGCCGCCGGACGCCTCGATCTCGGCCCGAGCGGCCTCGAACTCGGTGGTGGGCTTCTCCGCGAGCATCCCCGCGGTCAGCGCCTCGTAGGCCGCCGGCCGCTTCTCAGGAGCCTGCTCCGGAGCAGGCTCCGGCGCGTTGTCGTCGTGTCTGTTCTCGTCACTCATCCGGTCATCACCTGCCCGCTCGGGAACGCGATGTGTGGACGTACCTCACTGATGCGGTCAACGTATGCCCTCCCCCGGGCGGCGAAGTCTGGCGGCGGGTTGCCGCGCAGGAATCGCCAGTGCAAGTATCCGAGCTCGATGGCAGCCTGCTGGTATTCACGCATGGCCGCAACCCCCTGAGCCCCTCCATGGGTCGACGCGAACCTCCGCGCCTGCTCCCGGCGCCGCAGATCGACCACCCAGCCGATGTCGGTGTAGGGAATCAACCCGCGTTGCGCGGCGTCGGTCAGCGACCGGGTCAGCACGATCCGCTCGGACTTTCGCCGCCAGACCGCGAAGACCACCAAAGAGACGAACGCGGGCACCATCACCACGACGTACGCCAGCAGGAACCCAGCCCCGTCATAGAGCAGCGTCGAGCCGTTCCAGGTGGCGTGGGCGAGCACCGCGATGGCGTAGCCCAGCAGCGGCGCCACGACCTTCAGCCAGCGCTTGCGCGTGACCACCGCGACACCGATGCCGATGCCGAGGAAGGCGGTGAAGAACGGGTGGGCGAAGGGGCTGAACAGGCAGCGCATCACGAAGACGGCGGTGAACTCACCGATGTGTCCTGTGGAGCTGTCGCCCATGCCGGGCGTGCCGTTGTAGGTGCCGCCCAGGTAGAGGATGTTCTCGGTGAAGGCGAAGCCGATGCCGACCATGCCTGCGTAGACGATGCCGTCGAGCACTCCGTCGAGGAGGTGTCGACGCCAGACCAGCAGCACAAGGAGGAACAGCCCCTTGGCCGCCTCTTCGGTGACCGGAGCCACGATCGCGAGCTGGGTCGGCTGGCTCCACCCGGCGAGCAGCGCCCCGACGCTCTGCACGATCAGCGCGGCGGCGACCGCGACGAAGGCGCCCCATCCCAGGCCGAGCGCGAGCAGCGACTTCGGCTCGGGTTCGTAGCGGTCCAGCCACAGGAAGGCGTAGACCAGCGGCACCACCGGGATCGCCGCGAAGAGCACTCCCAGGATCGCGCCGGTCGGGGCAAGATGGTCGTTGACGACGCTGGTGCTCAGCAGAACGATGCCGAGCACCGGCAAAGAGGTCAGCACGACAAGCACGCCCACCACGATGGTGAACGTGCGGTTGCTTCTCGTCGGATCCTTCGGGATCGCCCCCATGCGCGCCAGACTATCGGGCGTGCGGACCGCACGCGCGACCCGACACCGATCGAGACGTCCCCGCCACCCGCGTGGCCTGGGAACTCACGAGCGTTGTGGATCCGGCGCGGCGTACGATTCCGGTATGACGGACAAAGGCGCCCCCACTCCTGCAGACGACCACACCGAGAGCCACGACCAGACGGTTCCGGAGGCGTGGTCCAAGTTCATGAGGGAGGGCTGGGACGACCGCGAGGTCGAGGTTCCCGAGCATCCGATCACCCCGTGGGCGGCCGCCCGCCGAGAGCGCCTCTCGGGCATCTTCCCGGGTGAGCGCCTCGTCGTCCCGGCCGGCACCTACAAGGTCCGCGCCAACGACACCGACTACCGCTTCCGCGCCGACACCGCGCACGTGCACCTGACCGGCAATCAGACCTCCGACGCCGTCGTCGTGATCGAGCCGGACGGCACCTCGGTCCTGTACGCACGCCCGCGCAGCGGTCGCGACACCGACGAGTTCTTCCGCGACCGTCAGTACGGCGCGCTCTGGGCCGGGGCGCGTCCCTCGGCCCGGGAGCTCTCCGACTCGCTGGGCATCGAGGTACGCCACGTCGACCAGCTCGAGTCCGACCTCTCCGGCAGCACCCCGACCCGCGTCCTCCGCGGAGTCTCGGCCGACGTCGACAAGCTGGTCGCCCCGGCCGAGGCCACCCGCGACGAGGAGTTCGCCAAGGCGCTCTCCGAGCTGCGCCTGATCAAGGACGAGTGGGAGCTCGGCGAGCTCAAGGAGGCCTGCGACATCACCGTGCGCGGCTTCACCGACGCGGTGCGCGAGTGGGACCAGGTCCTGAAGCACGGCGAGCGCTGGATCGAGGGCACCTTCTTCCGCCGCGCTCGCGCTGAGGGCAACGACCTCGGCTACGACTCGATCGTCGGCGGCGGTTCCCACGCCACCACGCTGCACTGGATCGACAACGACGGCCCGATCGTCCCCGGTGAGCTGGTGCTGCTCGACATGGGCGTCGAGGGCCACAACCTCTACACCGCCGACATCACCCGCACCCTACCCATCTCCGGGACGTTCACGCCGCTGCAGCGCAACCTCTACGAGCTCGTCTACAAGGCCCAGCAGGCCGGCATCGAGGCGATCCGCCCGGGCGTGACCTTCCGGGCCGGCCACTTCGCCGCGATGGAGATCCTCGCCCACGGCCTCGATGACCTCGGTCTGCTGCCGGTCTCGGTCGACGAGGCGCTCTCCGAGGACAACAAGACCTACTCCCGCTGGACCCTCCACGGCGTCTCCCACATGCTCGGCCTCGACGTCCACGACTGCGCCTCCGCGTCGAAGGAGGCCTACATCGAGGGACCGCTGCAGGAGGGCATGGTGCTCACCGTCGAGCCGGGCCTCTACTTCCAGAAGGAGGACAAGCTCGTCCCCGAGGAGCTGCGCGGCATCGGCATCCGCATCGAGGACGACATCGTCGTCACCAAGGACGGCTCCGTGAACCTCTCCGCCGGCCTGCCGCGTACGGCCGACGACGTCGAGGCGTGGATGGGTCAGCATCTGTGACGTGAATGCTGACCGAGTTACCTCGGTCGAGTCGCGCTTTCCTCGTGGAGTTCCACGAGGGAAGCGGTTGCTGACCGAGGTAACTCGGTCAGCAACCGCCGCGGCCGGCTGCCTCGCCCTGGCCTCGGCCCTGATGGCCTGCAGTCCGGGCAGTACGCCGCGACAGCAGCCCGCCGCATCGCCATCAGCGACGGCGTCTCCGTCGGCGCCCGCGTCGAGCAGTTCGGAGGACATCTTCGAGGGAGCCGTGGTCGGGATCGACCCGGGCCACAACGGCGGCAACGCGGGCGCGCCGGAGGTGATCAACGAGCCGGTGTGGAACGGGCGCGGGCAGAGCCCGTGCAACACGACGGGCACCGCGACCGACGACGGCTACCCGGAGACCGACTTCACCTGGGCGGTGGCCACGAAGCTCGCCGCCGATCTGCGCGAGTCCGGCGCGAAGGTGGTCATGACCCGCGACAGCAACGACGGGGTCGGGCCGTGCATCGACGAGCGCGCGAAGATCATCAACGACGCGAAGGCCGACGTCGCGATCGACATCCACGCCGACGGCGCGGCCGCCTCCGAGCGGGGCTACTCGCTGCTGATCCCGGTGCCGTCGGGCACCAACGACGAGGTCGTCGAGCCCTCGCGACGCTACGCCCAGCTGCTCCGCACCGAGATGCGGAAGACCGGGATGCCGCTGGCCTCCTACCTCGGTGAGGGCGGGTTCGTGGAGCGCGACGACCTGGCCGGCCTCAACCTGACCACGGTGCCGCAGGTGCTGCTCGAGACGGGCAACATGCGCAACCCCGTGGACGCGCGCCTGCTGAAGTCGGACCGGTTCCAGGCGCGGACGGCCGCCGCCATCAAACGGGCGATGGCGGCGTACCTCCGCTCACGCTGAGTTAGCCCAGCTCAGAGCTTCGTCCACTCGACGGGCTCGAGGTTGTACTCCTCCGCGATCGGCCCCCACGCCTTGGCGGCCGCCTTCTTCGGGTCGTGGCTGGCCAGGCTGAGCGTGGTCGCCTTCTCCAGCTTGCCCTTGCCGCCCACGCACTCACCGTCGGCGTTGACCTTGCGCTTCTCGCCCCAGGCGGCGAAGGCCAGGTCGGCGTTCTGCGAGGTCATCCACGCGGACTCGAGGTTCTTGACGAGCTTCCGCGACCCCGGGAGGACGGCGGTGTCGATCTTGGCGACCTTCGTTGCCAGCTTCTCGCGAGAGGCCGCGGCGTCCTGGAAGGTCTGGATCGCCTCGTCGATGTTCTCGCAGGCCTCGAGGTCGGCCTGAGCGGCGCCGATGGCCGCCTTGTCCTTGGCCGAGGTCTTGATGAGGTCGTCGATCTTCTTGGCCTCGGCCGCGGCACCGCCCTCGGTCGTGGTGGCGCCCTGGGTGGTGCCGGTCTCGGCGTTGGCGTCGTCGCCGTTGCTGTTGATCAGGCCGATGACGAAGGCGATGATCGCGACGACGACAGCCAGCGCGAGGACGATCAGGCCCCAGCGCTTCAGGTCGAGACCACCAGGTCCCTTGCCCTGACCGCCCTGACCGCGCTGCGGCTCGTAGCGGGCGTCGTAGCCGTTCCTGTACGGGTCGTAGCCCTGCGGCGCCATCGGCGGCGGTGCCGGGGTGTTGGGCCCACCGCCGACCGGCGGCTGCCCGACGAGGGTGGCGTCGTTGTAGGGGTTCTGGCCGTAGGGGTCACCGTACGGCTGGCCGAACTCGTCCTGGGACCGGTCCTGCCGCTGGCCATAGGGCTGCTCGTACGCCTGGTCGAAGCCCTGGTCGGGGCCCTGGCCGTACGGCTGGTCGTAGGGCTGGTCGTAGCCCTGCGACCACTGGGCCTGGTCCGGCTCGAGCTGCGGTGCGAGCGGGGCGTAGGCGGGGTCGCCGTAGGTCGGGGCCTGCTGGCCCTGGTCGGGCTGGCCGAACTCGGGCTGGCCGTCGTCGTAGCGCGACTCGGGCGCCGGGGCGTCGAACTGCGACTGCGGCGGCGCGAACTGCTCGAACTCGTCACGCGGACGGGTGCCTCCGGAGGCCTCCTCGTCGACGGCCTCGAACCGAGGGCTCATCGCGACTTGGGTCTCGTCGGGACGGACCGGCTCGGGCTGGCGTCGCTCGACCGGCGGCATCGCCTCGTGGGTCGCCTCGTAGGCCGCCTCGGGGACCGGGCCGTCGAACTGCGGCGCGGGCTCGACGAAGGTCGGGTGCTCCGCGCTCTGGTGGAAAACCGCGGCCGGACGCTCGGGCAGCGGAGGCGCTGCCATGGGCTCCGGGGTCTGCGGCGCCTGCGGTTCCGGCATCTGCGGGGCAGGCGCGGGCGCGGGCGGCTCAGGCGCGCGCTCCTGTGCGGGCGGCCGCGTCGGGAGATCCGGCAGCGGCGCCGGCGCGGCCACCTGGGCCTCCGGCTCAGGATTCGGCTCCGGGGTCTGCTCAGGCTCTTCCGCGACCTTCTTGCGCTTGGGCAGGAAGAGCGACTGCGACTGGGAGGCGAGCTCCGGCTCGAACTTCGGCGTACGCGCCGCCAGCCCGAACAGGCCACCATCGTCCGAACCTGCCGGCGGCGGGGCCATGCCACCACCGAAGGCCGGCTGCTCACCGCTGGGCGCGGTCATGCTCAGCTGGGGCGCCATCGAGGCCCCCGGCGTACGCCTGACCTGCTCGAGCGGCAACGGGGCCGGCTCCGCGTCGGCCTCGGGTGCGGGCGTAGCGGCTCCCTGCCCACGCCTCGGCAACGACAGACCACCCTGCTCAGGATCGGCACCCCGCTGCGGCAGTCGCGGCGGTGCAACCGGCTCCGGTGCACCCTGCGACGGCGGCTGATGAGCGCTTCTGACGGGGGTCCCACAACCTGTGCAGAAGCGCATACCGGTGACGGCTGCACCGCACGAGGTGCACATGGACTCCATAGTCATGTCCGGGGACCTTACCGATGATCGGGCCCAGTCTCGAACCCTCGTGGTCCGCCAATCGGACACTCACGTCGACAGTGTGGGGACAGTGCACCCAAATACCCCCCACACCTTGGTAACACTCCGGCCAGCGTTTCGGATTCCGATGCACACAAGGGATACGGGCACCGGTAAGATCGTCCGCGGCCTGCGCAAACCCCCTTCCAGCGGGGTGCTCACACAGGCCACGCCTCCGTAGCTCAGCTGGATAGAGCATCGGCCTTCTAATCCGACGGTCACAGGTTCGAATCCTGTCGGGGGCGCCACAGGAAATTCGTGTGGGTTAAATCATGCGCTCGCGCGTGTTTCGGCGGCGACCGCCGCGGCGTCCGGCCGCCCGGCGTACAGGGTCCGGAAGAACGGCAGGGTGCGGTGCACCATCGGACCGATGAGCAGCGCCTCGGCGACGGTGCCGATGCCGACCATTCCGCCGAGGAGCCAGCCGACTGCCAGCACGGTGATCTCGACGCCCGCGCGGCAGAGCCAGACCGGGGCGCCGGTGCGCTCGTGCAGGCCGGTCATCAGGCCGTCGCGCGGGCCCGGGCCGAGGCCGGGCGCGATGTAGATCCCGGTCGCCGCGGCCAGCAGGAGCAGACCGCCAGTGAAGAGCGCGACCTGGGCAACCAGGTCCGACGGCTGCGGAAGCAGCCAGAGGCCGATCTCCGCGGAGGTGCCGACGAGCAGGACGTTCAGCACCGTGCCGACGCCGGGCCGCTGTCGCAGCGGGATCCAGATCAGCAGGACGACGAGCCCGATCAGGTTGGTCATCATCCCGAAGGAGATCCCGGTGATCTCGACGAGTCCCGATGCCAGCGTGTTCCAGGGCGCCAGGCCCAGCGAGCCCTGCACGAGCATGGCGAGTGCGATGCCGTAGAGGAAGAGTCCAGTTATCAACCAGGAGAGCGACTTCACAGAGAGATCCTTCACGATTGCAAAGCCAATCACGGGTCCAATCGAAGGTAAAGAAGCCAATCGCGGTAAGGTGGCCTCATGCCTCGCGGAAGAATCGGTGCCACTGCGCTCGCTGGCCTGCTCGGTCAGTGGCAAGGGGAAGGCCCGGCGTACGAGAACCTCGCCGAGCGGATCCAGCTGCTGCTGATCGACGGACGGCTCTCTGCCGACGTACGTCTCCCCTCCGAGCGCGAGCTCTCCGAGCGGCTGATGCTGAGCCGCACCACGATCACTGCCGCCTACCGGCGCCTGCGCGAGCACGGCTACGCGCTGAGCGTCCAGGGGTCGGGTACGACGACAAAGCTGCCACCCACCGCGCCCGACTCGTTCACCGAGGGCGGCGAGATCGACCTGGTCAGGGCCACCCTGCCGGCCACCCGGCGGCTCCCGGAGGCCGCCGTCGAGGCGACCCGACGGCTGGCCGACCACATGACCGGACCCGGCTACACGCTGTGGGGCATCGAGGAGCTCCGCGCCGAGATCGCGGCGCGCTACACCGATCGCGGTCTGCCGACCGATCCCGACCAGATCATGGTGACCACCGGCGGCCAGAGCGCGATCGCCCTGCTCGCCCGCACCGTGATCAGCCGCGGCGATCGGGCCTACGCCGAGAGCCCTTCCTACCCCAATGCGTACGACGCCCTGAGCCTCGCCGGAGCCCGGATCATCACGAGCCCGGTGACCACCGACGCCGGCTGGGACATGCCCGCGATGGAGGCGGCCATCGCCCGGACCACCCCCGTGATGGCGTACGTCATGCCCGACTTCCACAACCCGACGTCTCGCTCGATGTCGACCGAGGACCGGCTCCGCCTGCTGTACGCCGCGGCGAAGGTCGACACCCTCCTCGTGGCCGACGACACCACCGCCGAGCTGAACATCGACCGTCCTCACACGTTCCCGCCGCTGGCCGCGATGGCCGGCGAGCACCAGGCCCGCGTCGTCCACATCGGCTCGGCGAGCAAGATGCTGTGGGGCGGGCTGCGGGTCGGCTGGATCCGCGCCGACCCGGTACTGCTGACCCAGATCGCCAGCGGACGCTCCGCCACCGACCTCGGCACCCCGATCTGGGAGCAGCTGGTCACCACGATCCTGTTCCAGCACCTCCCCGAGATCCTGCGCGAGCGAGCCGACCAGCTCGCCGCCGGCCGCGCCGCGCTCTACCACGCGATGCGCGAGCACCTTCCCGACTGGGAGCTGCCGCCGCGTATCGACGGCGGCCTCTCCGCCTGGGTGGGCCTGCCCGCGCCGGTCAGCTCCCAGCTCACCCTCGCCGCACGCCCCCACGGCCTGCTCGTCACCGCCGGGCCCAGGTTCGGGGTCGACGGCGCGTACGAGCGTCACCTGCGGCTGGCGATCACGCCCCGCCCCGAGCTCGTCCGGCGCGGGGTCGAGATCCTCGCCGAGGTCTGGCCGCGTGCCGCCTCCACGCCCGCGCTGGCCCTCACCACGTCCGAAGCCGTCGTCTGAGCGGGCTCAACCCCGCGCGAGGGCATCCAGCGCCCACAGCCCGAGCCCGTCGAAGCGTGCCGACTCGTAGCTCGGTACGTCCCCGCTCGTCGCCTCCAGAAGGCGGCGGGTGGTGATGTGCGAGGCCCCTCGGGCGAGGCTCGCGGTCGCGATGTCGGCAGCAGTCACGGTTCGCGACGGGATCTCGCGACGCTCCCGGGCCCGCCGCCGCTCGTAGTCGAGCTCGTCGACGGTGATGCCGCGGATGATCGTCTCGGCGCTCCCCAGGGATCGGGTGTTGATCAGCGCCTCGGCCAGCGGGAAGTCGTACGTCACGACGGCATCGAGGCGCCACACGGTCGCACTCGCCTCGCTCACCGGGACAGGGGCCTGTCCTCGCCTCATCTCCACGGCGCCCCGAAGGCCGCGGGCGGCTGCCGCGGCCAGCGTCGTCGCCTCGGTGGGATGCCAGCCGAGCGAGTCGCCGACCCGGTCCACATCCGCGGTCCCCAGCGTTCCCACCTGGGTCCCACCGAGCCCGCCGAGGATGGCGATCACCTGCTCGGCGGGTAGCTCCCCGTCCACGCCGGGGCCGACGACGGCGAGCTGCACCGGCAGGCCGCTGCGCATCGCCGCGGCCAGGGTGAGCGAGTCGGCCAACGGGCTCAGCAGGCCGGGCTCGTCTCCCCGGGCGACCACGTCGCCACCGACGTCGACGACCGTGAGCGAGTCGGCGCCGAGGGCCCGAGCGAGATGCTGGAGCTGCTCGGCGAGTCCGACCGCACCGTCCGCGAGGTCGTGCAGGAAGAGGCGCGCGTCGACGTCGCCGGCAAGCCGCGGCAGCACGGACCGGCCCGGAGGAAGAGTGTCCGTCGTGGTCGATATCTCCGCCCGGACACCATCGACCAGGCGGAGCCCGATGAAGTCGCCGCGCGAGCGTGGGCCAGGCACCGGGTCGATGCGGAGCCGTTCCCAGGCGCAGGTCGACACGAACACGTCGCCGTCGTCCATCTCGGGCTCGAGGACCCGGCGCGCCAGGAGCACGCCGAGCGCATCACCCCCACCACCGGCCGCGACGAAGAGAGTGCTCACGCAGACGATTCTGACCGCTGGGCATCCGGCGCGCCACAGGTCGGCCGCATCGCCTGGCAAGAAAGTTCGCGGGAACTCGTTGTGACGCGCGCCACGTTGGGTCACGATGTGCAGCATGCAAGGACTGATCCAGGACGCACCGCTGACCATCGACACGATCATCCGGCGCGCCGAGCGCGTCTTCCCGACGCGGGAGATCGTCACCAAGACCGCCACAGGTCTGGAGCACAACACTTTCAAGGACCTGGCCGTGGAGGTACGCAAGCAGGCCAGCGTCCTCGACCGGCTCGGCATCTCCGCGGACGGCCGGGTGGCGAGCTTCGCGTGGAACACCCTGCGCCACCTCGCGCTCTACTACTCCGTCCCCTGCACCGGCCGGGTGCTGCACACGGGCAACATCCGCTATTTCCCCGAGCAGCTCGTCTACACCTTCAACCATGCCGAGGACGAGGCCGTCTTCGTGGACCGGTCGCTGCTCGGTCTGCTGGCTCCGCTTCTCCCCCAGCTGACCACGCTCAAGCACGTCGTCGTGATGGATGACGGGGCGCCGACCCCGCTCCCCGACGACCCCCGGGTCGTCTCCTACGAGGAGCTGATGGCCGACGCCGAGGAGGCGGTGATCGAGGGCCGGGTCACCGACGAGCGCACCGCTGCCGGGATCTGCTACACCTCCGGCACCACCGGCAACCCGAAGGGCGTCGTCTACACACATCGCTCGCAGTACCTGCACGCGCTGGCCTCCCTGGCCGGCACCCTCTTCGGCACCAACGACCGTGACCGCGTGCTTCCGGTGGTGCCCTTCTTCCACGCCAACGGCTGGGGCTTCGCCCACTCCTCGCTGCTGGCCGGCGCCAACCTGATCCTGCCCGGCCCCGACCTCTCGCCCGCCGGCATCATCAAGCTCCTCGAGGCCGAGAAGGTGACGATCGCGGCCGGCGTACCGACGATCTGGATGGGTATGGTCCCGCTGCTCAAGGACGCCGACCTCTCCTCGCTGCGCGTGGTCATCTGCGGCGGGTCCGCGGTGCCGAAGTCGCTCTCCGAGGCCTGGCGCGAGGCGATCGGTCTGCCGATCACCCAGGCGTGGGGCATGACCGAGATGTCGCCGCTCGGCAGCGTGTACAACGAGCGCGCCGAGATCACCGACCTCTCCGAGGAGGAGAAGGCCGACTACCGTACGTCCCCTGGCATCCCGGCCGTCGGCGTCGAGCTCCGCATCGTGGAGCCTGGGACCACCGACGAGCTTCCCTGGGACGGCGAGACGACCGGCGAGCTCGAGTGCCGCGGCCCGTGGATCGCCTCGGGCTACTACAAGGTCGACGCACCGACGTCGTTCTCGCCCGACGGCTGGCTGCGCACCGGTGACATCGCCGCGATCGACCCGCTGGGCTACGTACGCATCGTCGACCGCACCAAGGACCTGGTGAAGTCGGGTGGCGAGTGGATCTCGACCGTCGCGATCGAGAACCTCATCATGGGCCACCCGAGCATCGCCGAGGCGGCCGTCGTGGCGGTGCCGCACCCGAAGTGGGGCGAGCGGCCGCTGGCCTTCGCGGTGGTCAAGGACGGCGAGTCGGTCACCAAGGAGGAGCTGCTCGGCTACCTCGCCGACAACCTGGGCAAGTGGCAGGTGCCCGACGACGTGGTCTTCATCGACGAGGTGCCCAAGACCTCGGTCGGGAAGTTCTCCAAGAAGACCCTGCGCGAGGAGTACGCCGACTACAAGCTGCCCACGGCGTAGCCGGAGCGGTCAGCCCAGCTGCGCGAGGATCGAGGCGGACTCGACCCTCGCGCAGCGGGCGTCCTCGTCCTTGCCGAGGGCGGCGCGGGCGTCGGCCAGGTGGCCGAGCGCGTCGGCCAGGCCGGGCAGGTCACCGGCGGCACGGAGCTTGGTCACTGCCTCCTCGAAGTGACCGGCCGCCTCGTCGACGGAGCCGAGCTGCTGGTGGATCCAGCCGATGGTGGCGATGACGTTGCCCTCGCTGCGGTAGCCGGGCGCCACCCGGCGCAGGTCCGCGAGCGCCTGCTCGCAGTGGCGGAGCCCGGCCTCGTACGCACCGTCGAGGGCCTCGTAGAGACCCAGCCGCCCGGTCGTCCAGGCCGCCCGGATCGGGTCGCCCGCGCGAGCGAAGACCTCCGCCGACCGAGCAGCGTACGCAGCGGCCCCGGCATGGTCGCCGGAGGCCGTGGCCACGGTGGCCAGCCGGTGCAGGGTCTTTCCCTCGCCCACCAGGTCGGTGGACTCCATCGCCAGGTCGAGGGCCCGGCCGAGGTGCTCGAGAGCGTCCTCGACGCGTCCCAGCCGTCCGCAGGCCGCCCCGGCGGCGCGGTGCATGACTCCGAGTCCGGCAGGGTCGCCGCCCTGAGAGACGCTGCGGCGCACGCCCGGGAGCGCGGCCTCGGCCAGCGCGGCCAGCTCGATCCAGCGTCCCTGGAGGTCGAGCAGGCGCTCGAGGGCACCGACGAGCAGCACGATCCGGTCGGGTGCGAGTCCCCGGGCGACGGCGACGTCGATCACCCGGGAGATCACCGGCACCTGGGTGCCGATCCAGGCCAGCGCCTCGACGCTGTCGCCGACGACCTCGGGGCTGACCCCGTCGCGCATCGGCTCCAGCGCATCGAGGTGTCGCTGGTGCGGGTCGTAGGCGCTGTGCACGGCCCGAGCGCTGAAGACGTAGTGGTCGATCATCCGCAGCTCGGCCGCCTCGCGGACCTCAGCGGGCTCGCCGGTGGCGAGGTCGGCGGCGTACTCCCGGAGCAGGTCGTGCAGCACGAACCGTCCCGGCGCGACCTCGGTCAGCAGGTTGGCCTCGGTGAGCTCGTCGAGCAGGCGGCGGGCCCGCACGCGGGAGATCCCGGCCAGGCTGGCCGCGGCCAGGACGGTCAGCGTCGGCCCGGGATGCAGGCCGATCAGCCGGAACAGCTCGGCCGCGGCGTCGGACAGGTGCTGGACCGACCACGAGAAGGTCGCCCGGAGGTCACCCCGCCCGCCGCCGAACCCGTCCAGGCGGGACTCGCCGAGCTCCTCGGCCAGGTCGGCGAGGGAGTAGGCCGGCCGGATCGCCGCCCGGGCGGCCACGACCGACAGTGTCAGCGGCAACGAGGCACAGAGCTCGATGATCCGCTCCACCGCCTCGGGCTCGGCCAGGAGACGGTCCTCACCCAGCCGCCCGGCCAGCAGCTCATAGGCCTCGGCGTCATCGAGCAGGCCCAGCTCCATCGGACTCGCACCGGCCTCCGCGACGAGCCCAGAGAGCCTGTTTCGGCTGGTCACCAGGGTCACGCACCCCGGGCTGCCGGGGATCAGGCTGCGTACCTGCTCGCTGTCGCGGGCGTTGTCGAGCACGAGCAGCACCCGCTTGCCGGCGAGCTTGCTGCGTAACAGCCCCGCCCGGCCGTCGATGTCCTGGGGCTGGCGGGATCGCTCCACCCCGAACGCCTCGAGCAACACCCCGAGCGCGTCCAACGGGTCGAGCGCGTCGCACGGGTCGAAGCCGCGCAGGTTCACGAACACCTGGCCGTCCGGAAAGCTGGGAGCGGTCCGGTGTGCCCAGTAGAGCGCCAGCGTCGTCTTGCCGATCCCCGCCGTGCCCGCGATCGCCGAGATGACCACCGCGCGTCCGCTCTCGTCGACGCTTGCCGTCGCCACCAGCTCGTCGAGCATCGTCAGATGGTCCTCGCGACCGGCGAATGCGGCGACGACCGGCGGCAGCTGGCGCGGCACGATCTCGACGTACGTCCGCGCCGGCGCGGGCTCGGGATCGTCGCCCTCTATGATCCGCAGCTGCAGGTCGCGTACGTCCTTGGACGGCTCGACCCCGAGCTCGTCGCGGAGCACACGGAAGAGACGCTGGTAGGCGTCCAGGGCCTCGGCCGTGCGGCCGGAATGCCACAGCGCCGTCATCAGCAGCAGCCACAGGCCCTCCCGGAGCGGGTTGGCCCGGACGACCGGCCCCAGGTCTGCCACGACCGCGGCCTGCCGGCCGAGCGCCAGGTCAGCGGCGGCCCGGGACTCGACGGCGACGAGCCGCAGCTCCTCGAGCCGAGCGGCCTCGGTCGCGATCATGGGCGACTCGCCGACCGAGCCGTACGCGCCCCCGGACCACAGCCCCAGGGCAGCGTCGAGGAGCATGCTGGCCCGCTCGTGGTCTCCGGTCTCGGCCGAGGCACGGCCCTGCTCGAGCAGGTCCTCGAAGCGGGCCTGGTCGATGTCTGCGCCGACCAGCGCGTAGCCGTTCGCCCGGCTCTGCAGGTGGCGGCGGTCCTCGCCGAGCGCCCGGCGCAGGTCACGGACCCGCTGGTGAAGCAGGTTCACCCCCGTTGCCGGGGGTGAACCTCTCCACAGCTCGTCGACCAGGAGGTCCGAGGAGACCGGCGCTCCGCGCGCGGCCGCGAGCAGGGCGAGCAGAGTCCGCCGCGTACGCGACAGCTTCTGCACCGTGCCGTCGTCACACACCAGCTCGACGGCACCTAGGACCCGGACCCGCACCACACCTCCTGTTGACCACGCAGCATTACGTCCGAGAAGACACATCGTCTCATCACCACAGAGATGGTGACGCGTAATGCCGCCAGAAGGTTGCTTGGAGGTTGGTGCTGATTCCAGATTTAAAGGTTCTGACTTACGGAACTCGCCACAGGCCGCTCTCGCCGCCCTTGTCGATCTGGAAGCCGACCTGCTTGATGTTGACCCCGACCGGGACGACGAACGGCACCAGGGCCGTCCGCTGGTCACGCGGCTGCAGACCGAACGGGTTCGGGAACACCTCGCCGCCGTCGACGCTCACCGTGCTGGGCAGGCTCTTGTACTTCTTGCCCGAGGCATCGATGACCGTCGTGCCGTTGGCCGGGGTGTCGTTGAAGACCCTCGACCCGGCGTTGACGACCTGGATCTCGACGGCCATCACCCGCGACCCCGGCGGGGTCTCGGTGCCGTCTGTGAAGGATGTCTCGAAGACGTCCTGCACGATCACCCTCAACAGGATTCCGGGTGCTTCGCCCTTGATGGTTCCCTCAGTCGTCAACCCGAGCTGCTGGTTCTGCTCGATCCTCTCGGTGCTGTCGACGGTGATCACCTTCTTCTCCATCGCGGGGTTCTCGCCATGGTTGTTGCTGTAGAACCCGTAGTCGATGGAACTGTCCGAACCGCAGCCAACCCCGGCCGCCGCGACGGCTCCCCCGAGGATCAGCATGGCCACACGACGCACACGCACTCCTTATGAAATTTGTTGCACTGGAAAGGAAATTGTTCCCCCTGATTTACCATGGCAACATGCCGGAGTCCAAGCATTCGGCCTAGGGTCTAAAGTCCCAATCCGTGCTGCAACTCTTCGCAGTCATCTCCACAGCACGAGGTAGTAGACGAGCACCGGAATCACGGGCGCCACGAGAAACCAGGGCGTGACCAGCGGAAGCTTGTTGATCAGGCGTACGCCCGCCACCGCCCCCGCTCCCAGCAGCACCGAGATCACGAAAAGACCCTCGCGCGCGCCACCTTTGTCGGCGCCGGTCGCGCCGAGCGCGGCCATCGCCAGGGAGTGCAGCATCACGACGGAGCAGAGCAGCGAGGACGCGACGTACCTCTTGACCTGCTCGATATGCACGAGCGGACCCTACTCCGTCGCCATGGCCGGACGCTCGACGAGAGCGGCCAGCTTGGCCGGCGCCTGGATGCAGTAGGAGTCGGTCAGGAGCTCGGCGACCTCGTCCCAGTCGGTGTCGTCGTCGAGGATCATCCCGACCACGTTGCCACCCCAGCCTGCCTTGAAATACGGGTGGCCGAGGTGCTCGAAGGCCACCACCTCGTCCGGCTCGCCCCGGAACACGATCCGGAAGAGCTGGTCCTCGCCACCGAAGACGTGCGCGACCGTCGCCTGGCCGACCCGCCAGCGCACCCCCACCCAGGCGTCGTCCTCGAGGCACTTCGGGAACGCGCCGAGGATCTCCCTCAGCCGCACCACCATCGCCTCGGGGACCTCAGGACGCTCAGCCATGCTTCCGATCCTGCCAGGCACCACCGACACCGTTAATTGCTATACATGTTTATGATAAACATGTACGGTTTCCTCCATGAAGAAGCAGACGATCGGATACGTCGTGTGGCGCCTCGCCATGCGTCTGCGGGTGTCGATGGACAGAGCGCTCGCGCCCCTGGGGCTCACCCACGCGCAGTACTCGCTCATCGCCTCCCTCCACGGGCTCAGCGCCTCGGAGGCTCCGACCCAGAAGCAGCTGGCCGACCTCACCGGCCTCGAACCGATGTACGTCTCCAAGCTCGCCCGGCAGCTCGAGACCAGGGGCTGGATCGAGCGCGTCCGCGACACCAGGGACACCCGAGCCGTACGCCTCGTCATCACGCCCGAGGGCACCGAGGTGACCCGCGAGGCGATCGCGGTGACCGGTCGGCTGCTCGACCAGCTCACCGCACCGCTCGGCGGCCGCAACAGCCGTCGTGCCGCCGAGGCGCAAGCAGCGCTCGAGGCGATGCTCGCCGCCCCCATCGACACCGACCCCACACCTGGAGACCGATCATGACCGTTGCCACTCCTCCTCTCACCGGCGCCAACCTGGGCGTCGCCTACTTCGCCGTGCGCAAGAACCTCCTCAACGTTCTCGACGACTACGACCTGACCTTCGAGCAGTCGCTCCTGCTCAACTACCTGCGCCAGGGCGATGCCACGCGTACCGATCTGGTCGCGTCGACGGCCGACAACATCAAGGTCTCCGCGGCCGAGGTCGAGTCCCATCTCGACGCCGCGATCGCCCGCGGCCTGATCGCCGACGGCCTCACCCTGACCGAGGAGGGTGACCGTCTCCAGCAGCAGGTCACCGAGCGCACCCAGCCGCTGACCAGGACGTTCTTCTCCGACATCCCGGCCGAAGACCTGGTCGTGACCGCGCGCGTTCTGGCCACCCTCACCGAACGGGCCAACGCCGCTCTGGCCACCTCCTAGGATCAGGCCATGGCACAGGAGAAGTACGACGTAGTGGTAGCCGGCGGCGGACACAACGGCCTCACCGCCGCGGCCTATCTCAGCCGGGAGGGCCTCTCGGTCCTGGTGCTCGAGCGGCTCGACCACGTCGGGGGTGCGGCGATCTCGGCCCAGGCGTTCGAGGGCTTCCCGACCCGGCTCTCGCGCTACTCGTACCTGGTCTCGCTGCTCCCCGAGCAGATCCGCACCGACCTCGGGCTCGACATCGAGCTCGCGTCGCGGCAGACCGCGTCGTACTCCCCCTACCTCGACGGCCCGCGGGCCACCGGCCTCCTCGTAGAGACGCCCGAGGGCGAGGCCACCGCGGCCAGCTTCCGCGCGGTTACCGGGGCAGACGAGGAGTACGCCGCGTGGCAGTCCTTCTACGACGAGGTCTCCGACCTCGCCCGGGTCGTCGCACCCACCCTCACCTCCCCGCTTCCCACGAGTGCCGCGATCCGTTCGGAGGTGGGTGCGCCGATCTGGCGCGACATCGTCGAGCGGCCGCTCGGGGAGGCGATCGAGCGCCGCTTCGCCAACGACCTGGTCCGCGGCGTGGTCGCTACCGACGCCCTGATCGGCACCTTCGCCGGCCTGGGCGAGGCGAGCCTGATCCAGAACCGCTGCTTTCTCTACCACCTGATCGGCAACGGGACCGGCGAGTGGCGGGTCCCGATCGGCGGCATGGGCGCGGTCACCGGGGCGATCGCCAAGGCGGCGTACGCAGGTGGCGCGCAGGTCCTCACCGGCGCGACCGTCACCTCGGTCCGCGGCGGTGCCGCCGGCGAGGGTGCCGAGGTCACCTGGACCGACGCCTCCGGATCCCACACCGTGGCCGCCGACTACGTGCTCTCCGGACTGGCTCCGTACGTCCTAGACGGCCTCCTCGGCCGCACCCCTTCCCCCTCGGCCAAGCCGGTGGGTGCACAGCTCAAGATCAACATGCTCCTCGAGCGCCTCCCCCGGCTGCGCTCCGGCGAGGACCCGAAGGTCGCCTTCGCCGGCACCCTCCACCTCGGCGAGTCCTACTCCGAGCTCGAAAAGGCGTACGCCGAGGCCGCCGCAGGCTCGGTCCCGACCGAGATGCCGGGCGAGGTCTACTGCCACTCGCTGACCGACCCCTCCATCCTCGGCTCTGTTCCAGCGGGCACCCAGACCCTCACCTACTTCGGCCTGCACGCTCCCGCGACCCTCTTCGAGGACCCGGCCACGCGTGAGGAGCGCAAGGCCCAGGCGGTCGAGCGCGCCATCGCCTCCCTCGACCGTCACCTGCTCGACCCGATCTCCTCCGTCGTCGCGCGGACCATGGATGGCCAGCCGTGCATCGAGGCCAAGATCCCTCAGGAGATCGAGGCAGACCTGGCCATGCCCGGCGGCCACATCTTCCACGGCGACCTCGCCTGGCCCTGGGCCCCCGACGACGCCGACCTGACCACTCCCGCCGCCCGCTGGGGCGTCGCCACAGACGTCGGCAGCATCCTGCTCTGCGGCTCCGGCGCCCGCCGCGGCGGTGCCGTCTCCGGCCTCGGCGGCCACAACGCCGCCCAAGCCGTCCTGGAGCTCCGCTGACCACGCCGTCGATCCAGCACAGCCTCGATTTGGGGCGAATCCGAGCCCGCTGCTAATGTTCTTCTCGTCGCAGAGCGCGCAAGCAGCTCGAAGGACATGCGCCATTAGCTCAATTGGTAGAGCAGCTGACTCTTAATCAGCGGGTTGTAGGTTCAAGTCCTACATGGCGTACATCGAACTCGGCCCCGGACCTGGTCAATCAGGTCAGGGGCCGATTCCTGTTTTGCGGTCGAAAGTCGCCACAATGTTGCGGAGCAGAACTCCCTGCGCCGGGCTTCCAGGATCGCCCTGTTGAGCGCGCTGCGGTGACGGCATCGCCGAAACCCGGCTCAGTCGTCGAGTCTCACTGTCCCGAACTTGTCGGGAAGGTCCTGCGGGGTGACCCCCGGCGCGAGGTACAGGACGTAGGCCGCGATCGGAGAAGCCACCGCGACGTCCGGATCGAGGCCGGGGGTCCGGTTCAGCATGATCGGGCGTGCGTACGACCCACAGCGCAGGGTTCCGTCTCCGAGTTCGTTCCCGCTGCTGACCTCTTCGGTTGTTGTCGCCTCCGTGTAGGTGACGCCACCGAAGTCCACCGTCTTCAGGCACGAATCGGGTGCCTGGCGCTGATGCCAGACGACCAGCGCTACGGCAACCACACCCAACATGACCAGTCCGCTCACCCATCGCCGCACGGGGCGAGGGTAGCGGGCAACGTTAGGCATCCGCTGCCGATCCCTGTCAACCGTCACGTCACCAGCATCGGCACATCCGCTGGTCCCATTGAGCCACGCCCGGCGACGTAGCTCCGCGCGTATCGGGAAGCGTCGGCCCCCGCTCAACCGGTCCGGGGTGAGGACGAATGCGGGGATGAGTGCGCCACGATCCCCTACGAACAACCCTGAACAACCAGACCCCCAAGACGGGCCGCTGAGCGCACAGCCGAATGTCAGCTGTGTAGTCCTGATCTATCAGCGATTTGTGGGTCCAAGTCTTACATGGCGTGCAGGAGATCGGCCCCTGACCTGGGACAACGGGTTTGGGGTTGCTTTCACTTCAGGGCCAAGTACAGCAGCGCGAACAGAGTCGCGGACACAGTGAATGCCATCCACGATCTCCTCAGAACCGCCATCCGCCGCGCGCCGCGCGGGCTAGCGTGCAGCCGTGATCCAGCGCTTCCTCGTCCGCTTCGCCAAGCCTCGGTGGCTCATCCCCGTCGGCCTCGGATTCGCCGTGTTCGGCATCATCGAAGACAGCGGGTGGTGGGCGCTCACCCTTGCCGCGACGTTCTTCCTGCCCCTCGCCCTCGCTACTTGGGTTCAAGACCGCGATCACAAGCTCGAGGAGCAACGCAAGAAGAAGTACGAGACTCCAGAGCCTGACCACCACGATTGATCCGACCGGACTCATCGCACCTCCGGCCACCGCCCCGTCTCTCGGGTTTGCGCGACACCACCTGGCATTAAGAGCGCTGTCGCGTCGCTAGGCGATGACCTACGGATACGAGCCGACTGCTGGATTCGAACGTACGTTCGATACGATGAGGTGTGTCGGCCAACCCTCCCAAGAACGACGCCTGGCCCGAGCCCAGGCACTGGCTGCACGTCTGGGTGCATCGCCAACGTCGGAACTATCCCCCACCCATGCCCGGCCTCGTCCTCAAGTGGGAGCTGCACAAGGGCAGATGGCGTGCCTGGGTGATCTGGGTCGACACCACGTATTCCGTGCCGGAGATCCGTCATGCGTGGCTGCCCGTCGGCGAGATCCGGCCGGCGAAGAGCGACATCAACGTGTGGAACGACCGATATAGGCGCTGAACGCTCTGGCGGTCAGGTCACCGACCAGTTCGCCATGCTGAAAGGATGCGCCAACTGAGCGCGGGGCGACTTCGGCCAGCACACGGCACATCGGATTTATCAGCGGGTTCTAGGTTCAAGTCCTACATGGCGCACATCTAAACCGGCTCTTTGCTACCTGCCCGGACACACAATTGGGCGCTGGATCTGCCGACGAGGCGTCCTTCGACCGGCCCGGCGTCAGTCGGTGATTGTTCGGGCGAGGCGGAAGCCCAGGTCATCGAAGGCAGCCTGAGGATTGGTCTTGCGACGGACGCCGACCCGGCAGCTCCAATGTGGGTCGCTCCAACCACCCCCTCGGATGATGCGGTACGCCCCGTATACCTCCGCGTCATAGAGGTCCCAGCACCATTCCCACACCCCACCCAGGGTGTCGAATAGCCCCCAGGCGTTGGGCACCTTCTTCGCAACCGGGTGCAGGGAGCCCTGGGAATTGTCCGCGTACCAAGCGATGTCGTCCAGGTTGCCATAGCGAGGGCCGGTTGAGTCTGCCCGGCAGACGACCTGCCATTCCGCATCCGTGGGTAGCCGATACCCGTTCGCCTCTCGGTCCCACGTCACGCACCAGTCGTCGGGGGCCGGCTCGTCGTGCGGAGCCCAGGTGCTGTTTCCCCGGGCAGGCGGATCGACCGTCGTGATGGTGTAGGTCGGCGTGAATCCGTCCCTCAGGGACATCTCGTTGCAAAAGGAGACCGCTTGGCGCCAGCTGACATCGACCTTTGGGAAGTCTGCCTGACGAGGCGCGGTCACCGTGTCGAACACGGCGTTCCACTGCCGGACGGTGATGACCGTTGTAGCGATCTCGATCGGATCGACTTCGACCGTCCAAGTCCGCCCAGTCCGGCGGTCCACCATGACCTCGGCGACAGGTCCCCCAGAAGGCAGTCGAACCATGTCAATCAGCACACGCGCATCCTCCCGTACGGCGTCGAATGGTGACATCAGAGGGCTTCACCGCGTTGAGTCATTCCGGCTCCCTCCTGTAGTCAACCGGTGGTCTCGAGTTGCCTCCGCCCACCGACCGCCCCCGACCGGAGACTGTGGCCAAGAGCCCGCTGGGACCGCCTAGTGGTCGCTGTACTCGTTGTCGTGCTGTACCTAGCCAGCCTTCTCATCGGCTCCCTTGTGCTCACGCTCGGCTCGCAACCGCCGCGCACCAGCTAGCTGACTTGCCTGCACGCAACTCACAGCGCGCCGACAGCGCGGAGGACGAACTCCTCGATCCGGTCGGCAGGGAGGTTGCGGGTGCCGAGGACGGCGTGGACGAGGGCGAGGGTGGCGTCGACGTCGGTGATGGTGAAGATGCCCTGCTCGGCGCCCTGCTCGAGGATCTCGGCGAGGACCTGCTCGACGGCGACGACGTGCTCGCGGATCTCTTGGCGAGCCTCCTCGGGGAGCCCGCCGTAGACCTGGGGGCCGAAGCCCATGTGGAACTTCTCGCCGAGGGTGAGGTGGTTGCGTACGTAGATCCGCAGCCGTTCGGCTGGCTGCTCGCTCGCGGCGAGCTGAGCCTGGAGGGACGCGACGTACTCCGAGGTCTCGTGGGTCGCGAACGCGACCATCACCGCGTCGCGGTCCTTGAAGTGGTGGTAGATCGCGGTGCGTCCGATCTCCGCGCGCTGAGCCAGCTTCGACATGCTGATGGCGTCGTAGCTGCCCTCGGCCATCAGCTCCGCGAACGCCGCGAAGATCCGTTCGCGCACCAGTCTGCGGTGCTCGGGAACGTTCTCGGCGGCGATACGGGGCACGAGGACGAACCCTAGTTCACCTGCGATAGGTGTCGAGGTGAGCGCTGAGCTCCTCGAAGAGGGCCTGGTTGAGGCCGAAGGCGACCTGAACCTCCTCGACGATGCGGATCTTCTCCGCGGGGTCGAGGGGCAGCGCGTCGAGGCGGGCGCGGTAGCCGTCCTTGTAGGGCTTCGGCTTGGGGATCTCGGCGAACTCGTAGAACGCCACTCCCTCGCCGTCGAGCTCGAAGAACCGGTCGAGCAGACGGCCGATCGCCTGGCCACCGGAGAGGTCGCCGAGGTAGCGGGTGTAGTGGTGGGCGGCGTAGAGACCGCCCCAGGCACGGGTGGCCTCGATCCGAGTGACGTACGCATCGGCGGCATCCGACTCCACAGCGCCGCCGTCGACACCGGGCGCCCACACGGCCAGGTCGGCATCGATCGCGGCCAGGCGCTCCAGGGCGACGTCGTGGACGGCTTCGGCGACGGCATCCGTGGCGGCCAGGTCGCGGCCGACCGTCTCGAGCGCGACATAGACCTTGCGCAGGCGCAGCAGATAGTCGGCGTACCCCTGCTCGTTGACCCGGCCGGCCAGCAGCTCCTCCATGAAGGAGGAGCTCTCGGCTGCGGTGTGCTGGGTCCGGGACCCCTCCCGCATCAGCGCGGAGAGTGGAGCGTCGGGCATCTCGTCGGCGAGGAGGGCGGACATGTGTGCTCCAGTCAGGGTCGGGCGGCAGCGATCGGCTGTCCGGCAAAGATACTGACACACTGTCAGAAAGTCGGCAAGGCTTTAGTTAGGTCACCCTAACAAACCACCCGAAGGCGGTGAGCAATCGCGCAACGGACCGGTTGTGGAGATGCCTACATAACATTGTTCACGAATCCGGGAGCGCAACGCGTTGACCACAACTTGCCCAGGCATCTCAGACGTCCGAGTTTCGATCACGACGAAGATCCACAAGGGGTCCGATCAGGTGCTCGAGGACGAGGTGTTGCCGCGAAAGTTACGGCCGATTTCGCGGGTCATCCGGGCCCTGCGTACGCCTATGCACCCGCGATCCGACGTGGCTAGACTCCCCGCTTCGTCACGGCGAGTCACAGCAACCGGGGGGCTGCAGAGGCTGACTTCTACTCGTCGTGCCCTGTCATCGACAGTTATCAACACCATTGGAGAAGTCACTTGCGCTCCCCACTCTCGGTCCGCGGAGCCGCCCTTGCTGCGGCGACCGCGATGATCGGTCTTTCCGTGACCGCGGCCCCGGCGACTGCGGCGGAGAAGCCCCAGGCCAAGGCCTCGTCGGTCGCTCTGACCGTCAACGTGTCTGACAAGGTCAAGGTCGACACCGGTCGCTACACCGCCACCTACAACGGCAAGAAGACCGTCAACTCGGGCACCAACAAGCCCGCCCTTCCGCTTCTCGCGGGCGACCAGCAGCTGCTCTCGGTCGGCGTCTTCGCCCAGGACGCGGCCGCCGCCCTCCAGAACGGCACCGTCTACTCCGGCGCCTGCTCGGCACTGGCCGGCAAGGGCGCGACCCTCGTCGCCATCGGCGACGGCTCCAGCTGTGTGAAGCCGGGCGAGGCCGTCACGGTGAACCTCGCCGAGCTCAACCTCGAGAAGCTGGGCGCCACCACCGACTACGTGCTCAACGACCAGAGCAAGTCGGTCCACGTGAAGCTCGGCCCGGTCAACGACCTGGTCCAGACCGTCGTCTCCGGCGTGCTCACCAAGGTCGGCGGACTCTCGGTCGGCGTCGACCTCGACGCCGCGGAGAGCACCTGCATGGCGCAGGGCAGCGACTTCAAGGGCAAGACCCAGCTCAAGAACGCCGCCGTCACCGTCAACGTCCCCGGCAAGGGCGACATCAAGGTCGCCGACCTGCCGGCGAACCCGAAGAAGAACACGACGGTCGTTCCCGACCTCTCCCCGGTGACCGACGCCGTCCTCGGCCGCGTCGACACGCTGCTCCAGTCGGGCCTGAAGAGCAAGATCGCTCCGGGCGTCCTGGACGTCTCGATCCGCATCGACCTGATCGAGCACATCAAGGAGCAGCTCGCCGTCCTGCTCAAGGGCCTCGAGACCGACCTGGTCAAGCTCACCCTGAACAAGCAGGACAAGACCGCGAAGTCGCTTGAGGTGTCCGCCCTGGACATCAACGTCCTCGACGCCGTGAAGAAGGTCGGCGCCCCGACCGCCGCCAAGGTCGCCATCGGCACCAGCACCTGCGGCACCAACGGCCTCACCTCCTCCGAGGAGAAGGCTGCGGCCACCGGTGACAAGAAGAACGTGGACGTCGTCGTCTCCGGCGACAAGTCCGACCCGGACACGAGCGTCCAGGTGAAGCCGGACAACGCCCCGGCCAACGCCGAGCTCAACCTGCTCTCGTCCCCGGCCGCCAAGGGCGGGTTCGCCGCCGGCGCGCTCGTGCTGCTCGTCGCCGCTGCTGCCGCCACCCGGTGGTTCCTGCTGCGCCGCGCGCACGCCTGATCCGCTGATCAGGACTCCCCTGTAGAACCGTTGTAGAACCTGCAACACCCGCATCCCGGGCCAAGGCTCCAGCCTCGGCCCGGGATGCGCTCGTTTTGGTGGAAGAGGGGCAGTCTCCGGGCGGCGCGCCTGCGTGCCGCCCGCCGTGGGATCCGACAGAGTTGGGCCGCCCCCGATGCTCCCCAGAGCTCTTCCCCCATCTCTCTGGAGTCACTCCATGCTGCGCCCGCTGGCGACCCTGCTCGCCGTCGTACTCCTCTGCTCCGGCTGCGCCGAGGTCTCCCAGCCAGACACCGCCGTCCAAGCCGGATACGGCGCCGACAGCGGCGAGGAGGTCAGCCTTCCGCTGACCGAGGCCATCGCGAAGCTGCCGGTCGCCAAGGAGGTCACCTCCGGCTACGAGCGGGAGAAGTTCAACCACTGGGTCGACGCCGACGGCGACTGTCAGGACGCCCGCACCGAGGTGCTCCTCGAGGAGTCGAAGAAGAAGGCACGCGGCAGGTGCGACGTCACCAGAGGCGAATGGCTCTCCACCTACGACGGCGTCACCGTCAAGCGCCCCGGCGGCCTCGACATCGACCACATGATCGCGCTCAAGGAGGGCTGGGAGTCCGGCGCCAACGCGTGGACGGACGAGCAGCGGGAGGCGTACGCGAACGACCTCGGTGACCCGCGCGCCCTCATCGCCGTCACCGCCGCGACCAACCGCAGCAAGGGCGACCAGGACCCGGCCGACTGGATGCCCGACGCCACGAGCTACCACTGCACGTACGTCGCAGACTGGGTCGCCATGAAGATCCGCTGGAGCCTCTTCGTCGACCGTGCGGAGAAGGCCGCGATCGAGGACATTGCCGCCGGCTGCGACAACCCCGAGATCACCGTACGCCTGGCCGGGCCGGCCCAGAGCGACCCGGCACCGGGCGACCCGGAGCAGAGCGCCGCTCCCGCGGGGGGATCGGGCGACGATCCCCGCTTCGACACCTGCGCCAAGGCGACCGCGAAGGGCTACGGGCCCTACCGGAAGGGCCGCGACGCCGAGTACGCCTGGTACCGCGACGGCGACAAGGACGGCACCGTCTGCGACAGCTGGCCCGACCCCCGGATTCCGCAGGTCAGAAGCGATACCCCAGGCCGTAACGTAGGAGCCTCCTTCGCCGTTGAGTGTGACGAACGTCAAAGGGAGGGATATTCACGTGCGCACAACACTCATCGCGCGGGGAGCCGCGGTGGCGGCCGCAGCCGCCATGGTTGCCTTGTCAGCCGCACCTGCGAGCGCCGCCACGGTGTCGCAGGCGTCCGCCACCGCGCTGAGCCTCGAGCTCGCCGGCACCGGGGCCACCGACTCAGGCACCTATGCCGTCACCAACGACGGCTCCACCGAGTCGGCCGAAGGCACCAACGAGCCGCTCATCACCGCGCTCGGCGGCCAGGACGCGATCCACGCCGGCACGCTGGCCCAAGACGCAGTGGCCAACAGCAACGCCACCTCGGCAGCCTGCTCGGGTCTCGCCGGCGACGGCGCGACCCTGGTCGCGGCCGGATCCGGCGACTGCCTCAGCGGCGGCGACAACATCTCGCTCGACGCGGGCAGCCTCGACTTCTCCGATGTCGAGCTCGTCTCGTCCGGTCTCTTCCAGGGCGTCAACGAGCAGCTGATCACCGCGCTGAAGGATGCGGGGCTGAGCCAGACCGCGGTCACCGACCCGCTCTCGGCAGCGCTCAAGCAGCTCCTCGCGGCACTGGGCGACCCCGGCCTGCATCTCGACCTCGGCGCCGTGCAGAGCAGCTGCACCGCCGACAAGGACAAGGCTTCCGGCGACAGCAGCCTGGCGAACAGCAGGGCGTACGTCACCGTCCCGACGATGGGCGACGTCACCTTGGTCGACCTTCCGGTCGACCCTGACGTCAACCAGAAGGTCGTCACCGACCTGACCGGCGTGACCGACGCGATCCTGGATGCTCTGCGCACCCAGTTCACCAACGCCCTGCAGGGCGCGCTGGCGCCGGCCAACGGAGGGCTCGACCAGCTCCAGACGCAGGTGCTCGACACGGCCCTCGGTCAGATCGAGTCGCAGCTCGCGCCGCTCGAGGACAACGTCCTCGACATCACCCTCAACGCCCAGAACACCTCCCCGGGCGCGATCACGGTGACCGCGCTCGACGTGAAGGTCCTCCCGGCAGCCGAGGCGTTCGTCGGCGGCAGCCTGGCCCACCTGACCATCGGCACCAGCAGCTGTGGCCCGAACAGCCCGGCCCCGAAGACGGTCGTCAACAACCCGCCGAAGGCAGCCGACCCGCCGGCTTCGGTACCGACCGTCGTGACCGCCGGCATGGAGAGCTACGACGACGGCAGCGCCGGACGCATCGCCCTCGTCACCCTGCTGCTCCTCGCGGCCGCGGGCGCCGGCGTGGCGACGTACGTCCGCATGTTGCGGCGTGGCTGACACCTCTGCTGACTCGCCGCCGCGGCTCGCCGCGGCGGCGGGCGGCCTCTGGACCGCGCTGGTGGTTCTCGCCGTCGCGATGGTGGTGGCCGGGCTGATGTGGCCCAGCGGCAGCGCGGCAGTGGAGGTGCCGCCCGGTGCCCCGCAGCGCCTCGAGCTGCCCGGGCTGAACACGAAGGCGAGGGTCGTCCCGATCCGCCTCGAGGGCGACGTGCTCGACCCGCCGCGCAACCCGCGCGAGATCGGCTGGTGGGTCGGCAGCGCCAAGCCGGGCTCAGCGCAGGGTCAGACCGTGGTCACCGGCCACACCGTGCACACCGGCGGCGGCAGCCTGAACAAGCTCGACCACATCGAGGAGGGGCAGGAGGTCGACATCGTCACCAAGGACGGGACCTTCCAGCACCAGGTCGACTCGGTCGAGGTGCTCAGCCGCAAGGAGCTGGCCGAGCAGGCTCAGCGCCTCTTCGGGCAGGACCACGGCGACGGCCGGCTGGTGATCATCACCTGCACGGACTGGAACGGGTCGAGCTACGACAGCAACGTCGTCGTGATGGCGCACCGGTTCAACGCGCTGCCCAAGGCTCAGAAGAAGAGCTAGAGGTAGAGGCCCGTCGAGTCGTCGGCGATCCGCTCGGCCGCGACCGCGTGCACGTCGCGCTCGCGCATCAGGACGTACACCTCTCCGGCGACCTCGACCTCCGGCTTGTCGTCGGCGTCGAAAAGCACCCGGTCACCGATCTCGACGGCTCGCGCGTGCGGGCCGACCGCGACCACCCGTGACCAGGTGAGTCGCCGGGCCGCGCCCATGGCGGCCGTCGCCGGGATGACGATGCCGCCCGAGGAGCGACGCTCACCGGCGTCGGACCCGACCTCGACCAGCACCCGGTCGTGGAGCATCTTGATGGGGGTCTTGTCGGTCACGTCCGTCTTGCCTTGCCGGTGGGGAGTGGTCAGTTGGCCTTGGTGATCTTACGCAGCGTGGCCATGAGCACGACGGTGCCCACCACCCCGCCGACGGTCTTCGCGATGTTGCCCATCTTCGGCTCGCCGGAGACAGGGTCGACATAGACCGCCTTGAAGGCCGCCACCTGGCGCTGAACGATCGTCTTCGGGCTGCCCCGGTAGATCAGCTCGTCGATGGTGCCTGCGAGCCGCTCACGGATCTCTTCGATCTCGGACTCGAGCGAGGAAGTCTGGTCCTTGGACATGCGCAGACCTTAGCAACCGGCGTACGTCCACCGCGTGCTCCACCGCTGCGGTTCGCCTGGGAATGTTCGCTAGGTTGGCTCCATGACGCGTCTCGAGCCGGGCGATGTGGCCCCCGACTTCACTCTTCCCGACGACACCGGCGCGGAGGTCTCGCTCAGCAGCCTCCGCGGCCGCAAGGTGATCGTCTACTTCTACCCCGCCGCGATGACCCCCGGCTGCACCAAGCAGGCCTGCGACTTCACCGACTCGATCGACTCGCTGAAGGCCGCCGGCTACGAGGTCATCGGCGTATCCAAGGACAAGCCCGCCAAGCTCGCGAAGTTCCGCGAGCGTGACGGGCTCACCATCACCCTGGCCTCCGACGAGGACCTCTCGGTGCACAAGGCGTACGACGCCTACGGCGAGAAGAAGCTCTACGGCAAGGTCGTCGAGGGTGTCATCCGCTCGACGTTCGTGGTCGACGAGGAGGGCAAGATCGAGGTCGCGCAGTACAACGTCAAGGCGACCGGTCACGTCGCCAAGCTCCGCCGCGACCTCGGCCTCGCCTCGTAGCTCTACTGCTGGTCGTCGGGCTTCTTGAAGTCAGGCGGAGGAGGTACGTCCTCCCCCGGGATCTCCTTGGGCGGCTCGACGACCACGGGGCCGGTGCCGGCGCTCCACTTGGCACCGGTCTCCATCAGCCACTCGCCCGCCTGGGCGGCGACATCGGTGGCGGCAGCGCCGACCTGGAGCAGACCCGCCAGGGCCTGGTTGCGCGGCGTGTCCGCGTCGGGTGCGGACGCCATCTCGGCCCGCTTGGCCTCGATCTGAGCCTTGAACTCGCCTGCCTTCTCGACGGTCTTCTCGCCGCCGGTGACAAGGTGAGGTGCCGACTTCACCTTGGCGTCCGCAACAGCAGGCTTGGCGCCTTCGACGCCCTTGTGGACGCCATTCTGGACGCCATCGCGCCAGTTGGACGCGTTGTCCTTGAACGACATGACTTCATCCCTCTTCCTGGATGGGGTGTTGTTCTTCCATCCTTGAGGGTCAAGGGTCTGTTGTCCATGGGGATCGACCCTGGTGCGCCCCGGGTCGGACCCGGACTCTGTGTGCCGAAGGCGGGACTTGAACCCGCACGCCCTGGAGCACAGGAACCTAAATCCTGCGTGTCTGCCAATTCCACCACTTCGGCCGAGCGGCGATCAGTCTAGAGACTGATCGCCGTTCGTGGTTAGCCGCCGGTCAGGCGACGTTGTACTTGTCGCCCTCGGCCTTCTCGGGCAGCGCCCAGAAGACGATCAGCACGATCCAGCCGATGCACGGGAGGAGCCAGAGCAGCTGCCACCAGCCGGAGCGGCCGGTGTCGTGCAGACGTCGGGCACCGACCGCGAGGGACGGGACCAGGATGGCGAGCGCGAAGATGCCGCCGATGATGGAGCCGGCGGTCGAGTCGGCGCCGAGGAGCAGGTTGATCGCCATGTTGACGACAACTGCAGCGCCCCAGGGCCACCAGAACTCGGACCGGCTGGCGCGGCCCTCGAAGGAGGCGTACTTCTTGAAGAAGCGCACGATGGCGTCGCGGGGCGACGCGCCGCGGAGCGGCTGGCTCAGCGTAACTTCGCCCACGGGGCCAGCACCGTACGGCTGCTGGGGCGGGGGCGGCGGGTAATCCGTCACTTCGGATTTCTCCTCATTGAGATGGGTTGGATGTGCGAAACCTAGTCGGGACGGACTCCGGGGTAAAGGACCGCTACCCCTAGGGTTGAGCCATGACCACGCTGGTCCTTGCCTCCAAGTCCCCCGCCCGGCTGCAGACGCTGCGCAGCGCAGGTGTCGAACCTGTGGTGATCGTCTCCGGTGTCGACGAGAGCAAGCTCGATGGACTGCCGCCGACAGAGCTGGCGCTCGGGCTCGCCGAGCTCAAGCGCGACGCGGTCGCCGGCCGACCCGAGGTGCCCGAGGGAGCGCTCGTGCTGGGCTGCGACAGCGTGCTCGAGCTGGATGGGAAGCCCCTGGGGAAGCCGCACGATCCGGAGGAGGCGACCCAGCGCTGGCGGGAGATGCGGGGACGCAGCGGCGTACTCGTCTCCGGGCATGCTCTGGTCGACACCGCGACCGGTCGGCAGGTGTCGCAGACCGCTGCCACGACGGTGCACTTCGCCGAGGTGAGCGACGAGGAGATCGCTGCGTACGTCGCTACCGGTGAGCCGCTGCACGTCGCCGGTGCGTTCACGATCGACGGGCTCGGCGGAGCGTTCGTCACCGGGATCGAGGGCGACCACCACAACGTGGTCGGGCTGAGTCTGCCGCTGCTACGCGACCTGATCAGCCGGCTCGGTCACGCGTGGCCGGCTCTGTGGAACCGCTGACCGGCTCGCGGCGCTCCGGGGTCATCAGTACCGTCGCGCCTGCCGCGGCCTCCAGCGCAGCGGCCTCCTCCTCGACGCTGCCGTAGACCTGCGTGTAGCGGATGGGACGGCCGAAGACGAACTTCCGGAAGAGGAAGAACCGGGCGATCTGGCCCAGCAGCACGCCGACCACGTTGGCCGAGACGTTGTCCGCGATCGCGCTGTCCCAGCCGATCACGGTGCGGGTGACGTACAGGCAGGCGATCGGCAGAACCATCGTGACCGCGTTGATCACGACGTAGGCGGTGAATCCGCCGTCGGCGTGGTCGGAGACACGGTGACGGAACGTCCAGCGACGGCTCAGGTCGTAGCTGATCAGCATGCCGACGGTGTTGGCGATGATGTAGGCCGGGATCGGCTGACCGTTCATCGGCCCGGCGCCCATGAAGAAGCCGTGGACCAGCCCGTTGAACAGCACGAAAGCGACTGCTGTCGCAATTCCGCCGACCATCATGAAGCGGACCACCTCTCCGACGAGGCGGGTGCGACGCAGCCGTCCTAGCAGCTGTCCCCCGAACACCATGTGGCCACAGTAAACGGTCAATGGTGAGATGGCTCTTGATTACTTCGCGGGTTTCGTTCAGCGTGCCGTAAGATTCGCGCCTACTCGACGGGGAGGCCGAGACCTCTGGCGAGCAGCATGCGCTGCACCTCGGAGGTGCCCTCGCCGATCTCCAGGATCTTCGCGTCGCGGTAGAACCGGGCCACCGGGTACTCCTCCATGAACCCGTAGCCGCCGAAGACCTGGGTGGCGATGCGGGTCGCGGTGACGGCCGACTCGGTGGCGTACAGCTTGGCGGCGGCAGCCGCCTGCTTGAACTCCTTCATCGTCACGGCGCCCGAGTCGAGCCCGGACTTCATGGCGGCGGCCTCGTACGTCAGCAGGCGCGAGGCCCGCAGCATGACCTCGAGGTCCGCGATCTGGAAGGCGACGCCCTGCTTGCGGCCGATCGGGCCGCCGAAGGTCTGCCGCTCCCCCGCGTACTCGAGCGCCATGTCGAGGCAGGCCTGGATGCAGCCGACGGCGAGCGCGGCGATCGCGACGCGGCCGTCGTCGAGGGTGGCCAGGAACTGGGCGTAGCCGCGGCCGCGCTCACCGAGAAGGTGGTCGGCCGGAACCCGGGCGCCGTCGAAGGAGAGCGGGTGGGTGTCGGAGGCGTGCCAGCCGAGCTTGTCGTAGGCCTTCTCGGCGGTGAACCCGGGCGTCCCCGAGGGGATCATGATGGTGCTGATCTCGGGCTTGCCGTTGTCGCGGGTCCCGGTGCGGGCGGTGACGGTGACGACCGAGGTGATCGAGGAACCGGAGTTGGTGATGAACTGCTTGGCGCCGTCGACGACCCACTCCTCGCCGTCGAGGACGGCCTTGGTGGCGGTCGCGCCAGCGTCGGAGCCGGCACCCGGCTCGGTCAGCCCGAACCCGGCCAGCTTCTTGCCCGCGACGAGGTCGGGGAGCCAGCGCTCCTTCTGCTCGTCGGTGCCGTAGGTGAGGATCGGGTTGATGCCGAGACCGACGGCGGCCTCGAGCGTGATCCCGATCGACTGGTCGACGCGGCCGAGCTCCTCGATCGCGACACAGAGCGCGACGAGGTCACCCTCGCCCCCGCCGTACGCCTCGGGGGCGGTCAGGCCGAACAGGCCCAGCTCACCCATCTTGTGGACCACGTCGACGGGGAAGTGATGGTCGCGGTCCCACTGCGAGGCATGGGGCGCGATCTCCTTCTGGGCGAAGTCACGGACGACAGCACGCAACTCTTCGTGCTCGGGCTGGAGAAAAGCGGTCACGCGCCCCAGGTTAGCGCTTATTAACCTGGGGCGCGAGATCCGCGTCACATCTGAGTCAGATCCGGCTCAGCGGAACGTGCCCGTCGAGACCGTCCCAGCGATGCGCCGCTGGAAGATCAGGTAGACGACCAGCACCGGAAGCACGGTCAGCACCACCCCGGCGAAGAGCGCGCCGAAGTCGACGTTGTAACCCGCCTGGGAGGAGAACGACGCCATGCCCTGGGTGAGCACGTAGTTGTTCCGGTCGGTGTTGAGCGCCACCGGGAGCAGGAACTGGTTCCACAGCCCGAGGAAGTTGAAGATCGCCACCCCTGCCATCCCGGGTGCGGCCATCGGCAGCATGATCTGGAAGAACGTGCGCCACTCGCCCGCACCGTCCATCATCGCGGCCTCGTAGACGTCGTCGGGCAGCGTCTTGAAGAAGGCGTAGAGGAAGAAGACGGTGAACGGCAGCGCGTACGCGACGTAGGTCAGGGTCAGCCCGGGCAGCGTGTTGAGCAGCCCGAAGCCCTGGAGCACGAAGAACAGCGGCACGATGACCAGGAAGACCGGGAAGGTCAGCCCAGCCAGCATCGTGTAGTAGATGACCCTGCGGCCGAAGAACTCGAACCGCGCCAGCACGTAGGCGCACATCGCCCCCAGCAGCATCACCAGCACCAGAGCGGTGCCGACGACGATGACGGTGTTGAAGAAGTACGTCCCGATGCCGGCCTTGGTCCAGGCGCTGGCGTAGTTGTCGAAGTTCCACTCCGCGGGCAGCGAGAACGGCGAGGACAGGATCTCCTTCGACGTCTTGAACGAGGAGAGCACCACCCAGCAGAAGGGCACGATGACGATGACCGACCAGATGATCAGCATGGTGTGCGAGGTGCCGGCGACCAGTGCGTCGCCGGGCGTACGCCGCCCGCCTTCGGGGCGGGTAGCGACAGGCTTGTCCAGAGTGACGGCGCTCATCAGCGTACGTCTCCCTTCTTGTCCCGTCCGCCAGCGAAGTGGAAGACGACGAAGACCAGGGCGGCGAAGAGCAGCGTGACCAGGGCGAGCACCACGCCCATCGAGGTGGCGTAGCCGAACTGGCTCTTCTTGAAGGCGGTGTTCATCAGGTGCTGGCTCATCGTCAGCGTGCTGTTGGCAGGGCCGCCACCAGGGGCGAGGGCCGCCATGAAGACGTACGCATCGAGGGTGAGGATCCCCAGATAGATGTAGGCCGTCTGCACGTTGTCACGGATCGAGGGCAGCGTGATGGAGATGGCGGTGCGGAAGCGGCCGGCGCCGTCGATGCGGGCCGCCTCGTAGATCTCCGCGGGTACGCCCTTGATGGCGGCCACGAAGAGCACGGTGTAGAAGCCGATGCTGGCCCAGATGATCACGAACATCGAGGCCGGCATGGCCGCACGCACCTCGCCGAGCCAGGCGTAGTCCTTGAACCCGTCGAGGCCGACGCCGGTGAGCATGCCGTTGAGCAGGCCGGCGGCGGGGTCGTAGACCTGAGCCCAGAGGAGGCCGATGACGACGGCCGGGACGGCGTACGGGAAGAACGAGACGACTCGGTAGAAGCCGGACCCGTTCAGACCGCGGACCTGACCGGTGCTGGGACCGGCGGTGGTCACGACCACCGCGATCGCCAGTGCCGCGACCAGAGTCACGAACGGCACCACGATCGTGAGCAGTACGTTGTTGCGCAGCGCCTTGAGGAAGGTGTCGTCGTCGAGCAGCTTGGCGTAGTTGTCCAGGCCGACGAAGTTCATGACCGGGGAGAAGCCGGTCCAGTCGGTCAGCGAGTAGAAGAGGGCCTGCCCGATCGGGACCACGACGAAGATGACGAAGACCGCGACCGGTAGGCCGAGGAAGACCGTCATGAACAGTGCCCGGTCGAAGGTGAGCTTGCGGCGGCGCCGGCCGGGGGCGGCCCCCCAAGGATTCTCCTCGGAGGGGCCGCCGGCCGTCTGGGCCATCGTGGTTGATGGGTCCGGCATGGTGTCAGGAAACCTTGAGCTTCTCGATCGATGAGTCGTCGGCAACCTTGTCGAAGATGCCCTGGACTGCCTTGGTCAGGCCCTTGACGTCGAGGTCGCCGGAGAGGAACGAGTTCCACACGACCAGCTCGTCGGCGTTGGTGCCGTAGTAGTCGTAGAACTGGTAGTTGAAGGTGTTCTCACCGGCGGCGTCGAGCATCGCGCTCTGCGACTTCAGCGCCGCGGAACCGAAACCGTCGGCAGGGATGGTGTCCTTGACGATGGTCGGCGCGAGCTTCGTCTTGGCGAAGTTCGTCGCGGCCTCCTTCGACAGCATGGCGCGCAGGATCTCCTTGCCACCTGCCGGGTTCTTCGCCTTGCTCGGCACGATGAAAGCCTCACCGGCCGCGGCACGGACGGTCTCGTACGGCAGCGCCGGGCTGTCACTGAGGACGAACTCCGGGATGCCGGTCATCTCGAAGCCCTCCTTGGTGGCGTCCTTCATCTCGTTCTCGATCCAGCCACCGCTCGGGTAGAGGAGCGCCTGCTGGTCGTTGGACCACTTGGCCTGCGCGGCGGTGAACTGGGTGCCGGCGCCGCCGGGGACGAACATGTCCTGCTTCACCATCTCGCCGAGCTTCTCCAGGATGCCCTGGATGACCGGGTTCGACCAGGCGCCCTTCTCGAGGTTCTCCAGCGCGAGGCGTACCTCGTCGCCGCCCTCCTTGGCCGCCGAGTCGATCACCAGGGTGCGGTAGTAGGTCGCCGCCTCCTTGCCCCAGACCCAGAGGTACTTCTTCTTGGCCTTGGCCTTGGCGCCGAGGTCGAGGGCCTCGTCCCAGGTCTTCGGCGCGGTCCAGCCGTTCTCCTGGAAGAGCGAGTTGGAGTACCACACGCCGTAGAGGGTCATGACGTAGTTGATCGCCACGAACCGGTCGCTGTAGGTGCCGGGGTCCTTCACGTTCGGGTAGAGGGTGTCCTCGATCTTGACGCCCTCGTAGCTCTCGGCCTCGAAGACGTCGTCGAGCTCCTCGAGCTGGGCGGCGATCGAGCTGAAGCCGATCAGGTCCGCACCCGAGTTGTCGATCAGGTCCGGGGGCGTACCGCCGACGAAGCGCGGCTGCAGCTCCGTGGCGATCTTGGTCGTGGCGCTGACCTTGAGGTCGGCATCGGCGAACTCCTTGCCGACCACGCCTGCGGCGAACTCGACGTAGTCGTAGCCGTAGCCACCGTCGAAGATCACCGCGTCGACGGTGCCGTCCTTGGGCATGCCGAACGGGTTGGACGCGGACTTGGTGCCACCGCCGGAGTTGTCGCTGTCGCTACCGGGCGCGCCACACGCGGCGAGCGCTCCAGAGAACGACACGAGCGCCGCGCCGGCGAGGGTGCCGCGCAGAAGAGTCCGGCGGTCGAGCCGGTGAAGCTGCTGGGACATCGTGCTGCCTTCTTTCGGGTGGGTTCCTCGTTACTTCTTCATTACGGGTGTTTCAGGCCATGCTTCCGATGCGTTCGCCGTAGCGAGCCTTCAACGCATCGTTGTGCTCATCGCCACCCGGGATGTTGGCGGAGAGGTAGAGGGGCGGGGTCTCGCCTGTCTCCTCGATCCTCGCGGCTGTGGCGAGGGTCAGGAGCTGGGCGATGTAGGCCGCCGTGATGGAGGAGACGGCACCGGCGAGCACGCCGCCGTCACCGACCGGCACCGTGGCATCGCCGAACGGAGCCAGGTTGTCGATCACCACGTCGGCGATCTCGGCCAGGCGCTTGCCGCTGGGGTGCTTGGGGGTGACCGCGTTGGTGTGCTCGAGGCTGGTCACCGCGATCACCGTGTGGCCCTCCTCCTTCGCGCGCAGCGCGATGCCGACGATGGAGCCGTTGACACCGGAGTTGGACGCGATCAGGAAGACGTCCTCGGGGTGGAACTCGTGGAGCTCCCAGAGCTCGTTGGCGATGTTGGTGTCACGCTCGAGGAGGCCGCCCTTGAGATCGCTCGCCGGACGGTCGCCCTTGAGGACCGTGTCCCGCAGAGCGATGGCGTGGGTGGGGATCAGACCACCGGCGCGCCCGGCGATCTCCATCGCGAACGCCTGCGAGTGGCCGGTGCCGAACGCCTGCAGCACACCGCCGTTGCGGATGCTGCCGACCATCGCCTCGACCGCCTCGTCGAGGCCACCGGATTGCGCCATCGACTGCAGCTCGGACAGGCGTGTGCGAACCTGCTCATCGAAGGCTCCGAACACGTCTCTGGTCAATTAGTCCACCCACCTAGCAAACTCCGGCCGCGACCGTATGTCGAGGCCTGCGCTCGAAAACTATTTGGAGAGAGTACGCCTGGCAATGGTTTTCTGTTACGAAACGGTGTCAATGAATGACAACTATCTGGGACTCGACGCTGGAGGCACCAGCACTCGCGCCGTCGTGGTCTCCTCCGAAGGACATTGCGGAGGCATCGGAAAGGCCGGCAGCGGCAACCCGACCTCCGCCGGAATCGACGCTGCCACGACGGCGATCAGGGACGCGGTCACCCAGGCCGTGACCTCCGCGAACACCGGCCAGGTCGCCGGTGCTGCCTTGGCGGTGGCGGGGGCGGGCGACCCCGGCCACCGGGCCGCGATCGCGGCCGCTCTCTCCGACCTGGTCGCGGTGGAGCCGGTCTTCGACTTCGATGTGCTGGCTGCGTACTTCTCGGGGACGGCGGCGCCAGACGGCTATGTGCTGCTCTCTGGCACGGGGGCGTCGGCGGTGCGGGTCGAGGACGGCCAGCTGGCCGGTATCTCGGACGGACTGGGCTGGCTGCTCGGGGACGTCGGCTCGGGCTTCTGGTTGGGCCGGGAGGTCGTACGTGCCGGGCTGGCGCCGCTCGACGGGCGCGGCGCCGCGACGCTGCTGACCGGCCTGCTGCTCGACCGGCTCGGCACCATCCGGGACGAACGGCCCCAAGGCGGACGGACCGGGACCCTCGTCGCGGCCACGGCGGCGCTCTACGCGATGCCGCCGCTCCGGCTGGCCGACTTCGCCTCGCTCGTCTTCACCGCGGCGGGTGCCGGCGACGAGGTCGCCGCGGGCATCCTCGACCAGGCGGCGGCGGGGCTGGCGGAGACGCTGGCGGCGGTGCGTACGCCTGATGTCGAGGGACCGTTGGTCGCTGCCGGGAGCGTCCTGGCCCGGCAGCCCGACTTCGCCGCCCGGGTCGCTCCCGGGGCTGTCGTCGCCACCGACGGCCTGGCCGGAGCGGCCGTGCTGGCGCTGCGGCATGCGGGCGTGGTCGTCGACGACGCGGTGTACCGCCGAGTAACCTCTTCGCTCGCTCAGCTCACCGAGGTGTGACAATCGTTACGACGGGCGGCCGGAGTCTGGGCGGGAGGGCCTCCCCTAGCATGTCCATGCATTCACGATGGAGGAGTTCTCGTTGAGCAAGCCACTGACAAAGGTCCTGATCGCCAACCGTGGTGAGATCGCTGTTCGAGTGATCCGTGCGTGCAAGGACGCCGGGATCGGCTCGGTCGCGATCTATGCGGACCCCGACCGCGACGCGCTGTTCGTGCGGCTGGCCGATGAGTCCTACTCGTTGGGTGGAGCCACACCCGCGGAGTCGTACCTCTCGATCGAGAAGATCCTCGACGTCGCCCGTCGCTCGGGTGCGGACTCGGTCCACCCCGGCTACGGGTTCCTGGCCGAGAACGCCGACTTCGCCACCGCCGTCATCGAGGCAGGTCTGACCTGGATCGGCCCCTCACCCGAAGCGATCGACGCCCTGGGGGACAAGGCCAAGGCCAAGCAGATCGCCCTGAAGGCCGGTGCCCCGTTGGCGCCGGGGCTCAAGGACCCGGTCAAGGACGCCACCGAGATCGTCTCCTTCGCGAAGGAGTACGGCCTGCCGGTGGCGATCAAGGCGGTCTTCGGTGGCGGCGGCCGCGGTCTGAAGGTGGCCCGGACCCTGGAGGAGATCCCCGACCTGTACGAATCCGCGGTCCGTGAGGCCGTGGGGGCGTTCGGGCGGGGTGAGTGTCTGGTGGAGAAGTTCCTCGACAAGCCCCGCCACGTCGAGACCCAGTGCCTGGCCGACACCCACGGCAACGTCGTGGTCGTCTCCACGCGGGACTGCTCCCTGCAGCGCCGCCACCAAAAACTGGTCGAGGAAGCCCCCGCACCCTTCCTGACCGAGGAGCAGAACAAGCGGCTCTATGAGTCCTCCAAGGCCATCTTGCGCGAGGCCGGCTACGTCGGCGCCGGGACCTGTGAGTTCCTCGTCGCTGCCGATGGCACCATCTCCTTCCTCGAGGTCAACACCCGCCTCCAGGTCGAACACTGCGTCTCCGAGGAAGTCACCGGCATCGACCTCGTCCGCGAGATGTTCCGCATCGCCGCCGGCGAAGAGCTCGGCTATGACGACCCCGAGGTCCGCGGCCACTCCATCGAGTTCCGCATCAACGCCGAAGACGGCGGCAACAACTTCATGCCCGCACCCGGCACCCTCACCGAATGGGCACCGCCGGCCGGGCCCGGCGTACGTCTGGATGGTGGTTATGAGAAGGGCGAGACCATCCCCGGCGCGTTCGACTCGTTGATCGCCAAGCTGATCGTCTCCGGCCGCGACCGCACCCAGGCCCTGGAGCGCTCCCGCCGTGCCCTGGAGGAGTTCCAGGTCGACGGGATGCCCACCGTGATCCCGTTCCACCAGGCGGTGGTCACCGACCCGGCCTACACCGCGGAGAACGGGTCCTTCGAGGTCTACACCACCTGGATCGAGACCGACTTCGACAACCAGATCACCCCCTACGCCGGCACCCACGGCGAGCCCGCCGAGGACGGTGAGCGGCAGACCGTGGTCGTCGAGGTCGGCGGCAAACGCCTCAACGTCTCCCTCCCCGCTGGGCTCGGCGGCCTCGCCGCCGGCGGCGGCACCGCGGCGAAGAAGCCCAAGCGGTCCGCGAAGAAGACCGGCGCCGCGGCCTCTGGTGACTCGGTCACCTCACCGATGCAGGGCACCATCGTCAAGATCGCCGTCGAAGAAGGCCAAGAAGTCACCGAAGGCGACGTCGTCGTGGTCATCGAAGCCATGAAGATGGAACAACCCCTCAAAGCCCACAAGAGCGGCACCATCACCGGCCTCAACGCCACCGTCGGCGAGACAGTGTCGAACGGCGCAGTCATCACCGAGATCAAGTAGCCGCCGAGTAGTCGATTTTTGACGGCGAGAGGTCACTCCGGTGACCTCTCGCCGTCAATTTCTGACTTCTCGGCGCCAGAAACTGACTACTCGGCTAGGCCTAGGGAGTCGGCCAGGGTTGTCAGGTGGAGCTCGAAGAGGGTGGCGGGGTCGCCGAAGCTGTCGGGGCCGAACTGGCCGAAGACCTCGAAGCTGACCCGGCCGAAGAGGCTCGTCCAGACGAGTACGCCGCGGGTGAGGCAGGCGTCGGGCAGGTCGAGGCCGAGCTGGTCACGGATGCCCTGGAGCCCCATGGCGAGAGCGGGTGAGATCTCCCCCGGCTCCTCGGGCACACTCAGCCGACCTGCCGCCATCGCACCGGCGGCCAGTCGCAGCATCGCGGTCGGCACACGGGTGCCGGGCACGCTGGTGCGCTCGTCCGGCGCGGCATAGCCGGGGACGGGCGACCCGAAGAGCAGGGCGTACGTCGCCGGCTCGGCGAGCGCCCAGGTCCTGACCGCGCGGCCGAGCGCCGCGAACTGGGCTCGGTGGTCGTCCTCGGGGGCCGAGGCGACGGCGGCGTCGGCGGCGTCGCCCAGCTCGTCGTACCCGGAGACGAGTAGCAGGGTCAGCAGCTCGTCGCGGTTCTTCACGTAGCGGTAGACCGCCGAGGAGACCACCCCGAGATCGCGGGCGACCGCGCGCAGCGAGAGCGCGGCGGCACCGTGGATCGCCAGGTGCTCGCGGCCGATCCGGACGATCTCGTCCATGGTCTGCGCCCGCGCCCGTTCGCGTGGGGTGCCGTCTCGTGAGGTGGCTGTCATGACGCCATCGTGACCCGGCACAGAGAGCGCTGTCAACAAAAGTGAGCACTGCTCTTGCTTTTGCCGAAGACTCGCGCCAGACTCATTCCGAGAGCACTGCTCTCGGGGTCTCGACAGGCTCGACCACCGAAGCAAAAGGAGATAGTCATGAACAGCACCTACCTCGTCATCGGGGCCGGCCCCGTCGGCTCGACCATCGCCCAGCAGCTCGCAGCCCGCGGGGATCGCGTACGCCTCCTCACCCGCTCCGGCAGCGGCCCGGTGCACGCGAGCATCGAGCGGCTCCGCGGCGACGCCACGGATCTCGACACCGTCACCCAGGCGGCCGCCGGAGTGAGCGCCGTCTTCCACTGCATGCACGGCAGCGCCTACGCCGCCGACACCTGGCGCGCCGAGCTCCCGCGCGCCGAGAAGGTCGTGCTCGAGGCCGCCGGACGGGCCGGTGCCGTGGTGGTCTTCCCGGAGAGCCTCTACGCCTACGGCCACGTCACCGGGCCGATGACCGAGCAGACGCCGCGCGACGCCGACTTCGGCAAGCCCGCGGTGCGGGTCGAGCTGCTCCGTGCCCGCGACGCCTCCCCGACCCCGACGGTCAGCGTCGCGGCCTCGGACTTCTACGGCCCGCTGGTGCGTACCGCCCACGCCGGCGAGCGCATGGTCCCCACCGTCCTCGCCGGCCGCACCATGCGCGTCCTCGGCGACCCGAACGCGCCGCACTCCTGGACGTACGTCCCCGACCTGGGCGCCGCGATGATCCGGGCGGCCGACCAGGAGAGCCTGTGGAACACCTTCCTGCACGCGCCCACCGCACCCGCGATCTCCCAGCGCGCGCTGGTCCAGCTCTACGCCGACGTGGCCGGGGTCGCAGCGCCCCGGGTCGGCCGCATCCCCACCTGGACGATGAAGGCGATCGGCACGGTGCACGCCGGGACCCGGGAGCTGGCCGAGATGGTCTACCAGTTCGACGAGCCGTTCGTGCTGGACTCCTCGGCCAGCGAGGCCCTGCTCGGCCTGGCCCCCACCCCGCTCGAGACCGGGGCCAAGGCGACGGTGGACTGGTGGCGTACGCAGGCCTGAGCCCGGCAGGGCTGGAGCTACCGCGCGCTCCATCCGCCGTCGATGGCCCACGAGGCGCCGGAGACCATCGATGCGTCCGGGCCGGTCAGCCAGCCGACCAGAGAGCCGACCTCGTCCGGCTCGACCAGCCGCTTCACCGCCACGTCCTGCAGGAGCACCTGCTCGACCACCTCGGAGGCCGGGACACCGTGCACCTCCGCCTGGTCGGCGATCTGCTTCTCCACCAGCGGCGTACGCACATAGCCCGGGTTGACGCAGACGCTGGTCACCCCGTGCGGGCCGCCCTCGAGGGCGGTGACCTTCGAGAGTCCCTCCAGGCCGTGCTTGGCCGAGACGTAGGCGCTCTTGAAGGGGGAGGCGACCAGGCCGTGTACGGAGGAGATGTTGACGATGCGGCCCCAGCCGTTGGCGTACATGTGCGGCAATGCGGCCCTGACCAGCAGGAACGGAGCGACCAGCATGATCGAGTGGATCCTGCGGAAGTCGTCGGGGTCGAACTTCTCGATCGGGCTGACCCGCTGGATGCCGGCGTTGTTGACCAGGATGTCGACCTCCAGGGTGAGGTCGTCCAGCTCCTCGGTTGCGGTCAGGTCCACCACCCACGCCTCGCCGCCGATCTCCTCGGCGAGGGCATGGGCGGCATCGCCGGCCACATCGGCGACGACGACCCGCGCACCACGGGCGGCGAGCTCGCGGGCCACCGCCGCACCGATCCCCGAGGCGCCGCCGGTGACCAGGGCGCGGCGGCCCCGCAGCGTACGTCCGGAGGTGTCCGGCGCCGGCGGGGCCGTCGTCGCAGAGCTCACGCCGGGCTCACCTCGCGCTCGGCACGCTCGGCGTCGGCGCGGTCCAGAGCCCGCAGCGAGGCGCCCCGGGTCTCCTTGAGCGTGAGCACGACGAGCGCAGTGATGATGCCGGCGACGGCGAGGTAGATCGCGGTGTTGGTCCAGGTGCCGGTGTCCTTGAGCCAGGCGATGGCGAGCAGCGGCGCGAGCGAGCCGGCGAAGATCGAGGTCACCTGGTAGGAGATCGAGATGCCGGAGTAGCGCATCCGGGTCGGGAACATCTCGGCCATGATCGCGGGCTGCGTGGAATACATCAGCGCGTGGATGGCCAGACCGGCGATGAGCGCCGCCACGATCGCGAGGTTGTTCTTGGTGTCGAGCATCGGGAACGCCCAGAAGCCCCAGGTCGCGCCCAGCACCGCCCCGACCAGGTAGACCGGCTTGCGGCCCACGCCATCGGCGATCCGGCCCACGGCGAGGATGAAGAAGAAGTGGCAGGCGTGCGCGACCGCGATCAGGCCGAGCAGGGCGCCCTGGTCCATCTTCTGGTCCTCGACCAGGTAGACGATCGAGAAGGACACCACCAGGTAGTACATGATGTTCTCCGCGAACCGCAGGCCCATGCCCTTGAGCACGCCCAGCGGGTAGCGGCGGAGCACCTCGAAGACGCCGTAACCGGCCGAAGCGGACTCGGACTGCTCCGCCTTCGCCTCCTCGAAGATCGGCGAGTCGGTCACCGAGCGGCGGATGAAGTAGCCGACGACGACCACCACGGCCGAGAGCCAGAACGCGACCCGCCAGCCCCACGCCAGGAAGGCGGCGTCGGAGAGCGCGAGGGTCATCACGGTGAGCACCAGCGTGGCGAGCAGGTTGCCCACCGGCACCGCGGCCTGCGGCCAGGCGGCCCAGGTCGCCCGCCTGTCGTCGGGGGCGTGCTCGGCGACCAGCAGGACGGCGCCGCCCCACTCACCGCCCAGGGCGAGCCCCTGCACGAACCGCAGCACCACCAGCGCGATCGGCGCGGCGAGGCCGATCTGGTTGTACGTCGGCAGGCAGCCCATCAGGACGGTGGCGACACCGATCAGCATGATGGTCAGCTGCAGCGTGTACTTGCGGCCGAGGCGGTCGCCGATGTGGCCGAAGACGACGCCGCCCAGCGGGCGGGCGACGAACCCGATGGCGTACGTCACGAAGGCGGCGATGATCGCGTCGTACGCGTTGCCGGTGGCCGGCATGATCACCTTGGCGAAGACCAGCGCCGAGGCGGTGGCGTAGAGGAAGAAGTCGTACCACTCCACGACCGTGCCGGCCATGGAGGCCGCCACGGTCCTGCGGAGCAGGCTCTGCTCGTCGACTGGGGGGTCGTTGGGGGCGGCGGTGGCGCCCGGCTGTGTCGAGGACATGCCTGGGAGTGTGACAGCGATCACGATGTGCTCGCAACGCGCATGTTGGCACACGGTGTGAACGAAAATGCACATTGGTGGATAGGGTGGCTCGATGGCCAACACTCCGTCGACGCCGCCCTCCGCCGACCAGCTGCTCGTGCTGCTGGAGGTGGCGCGCAGCGGCCGCTTCACCACCGCCGCCCGCTCGCTGGGCCTGACCCACACGACGGTCAGCCGCAACATCTCCGCCCTCGAGCGCGCCCTCGGCGGCCGGGTCCTGGTGCGCGGCTCCGACGGCTGGGCGCTGACCGCTCTCGGTGAGCGCGCGGCACGTGCCGCCGAGGGAGTGGCCGAGTCGCTGGCCCGGCTGGCTGCCGACGAGCCTGCCGACCCGGTGGCCGGCGTGGTCCGGATGTCGACGACCGACGGGTTCGCTGCGTACATCGCCTCGCCGGCGGTGGCCGCGCTGCGGCAGGACCATCCCGACCTCTCGGTCGAGATCGTCACCGTGACCCGGCAGGCGGCGCAGCACCGATCCGGCGTGGACATCGAGGTGGTGGTCGGCGAGCCCGCGGTGAACCGCGGCCGGGCGATGCACCTGGGTGAGTACGAGCTCGGCCTCTACGCCTCCCCCGGCTATCTGGAGCGCCACGGCGCCCCCGGCACGATCGAGGAGGCCGTACGCCACCGCCTGGTCTACTTCGTCGACTCGATGCTCCAGGTAGACGACCTCGACCTCCCCCGGCGGCTGCTGCCCGGCATCCGCGACGCGGTCACCTCCACGAACGTGTTCGTGCACGTCGAGGCGACCCGGGCAGGCGCCGGTCTGGGCCTGCTGCCCTGCTTCATGGCCGACCGGCACCCCGACCTCGTCCGGATGCTCCACGAGGACATCCATCAGCGGCTGCCCTACTGGGCGGTCGTGCATCCCGAGTCCTGGCGCCGGCCTGCCGTGGCCGCCGTCGTGGGCGGTCTGCGGGAGCAGATGGACGAGCAGCGAGATGCCCTGATCGGCCGGTGACGCCCGCGGATTCGTTGGTACCGGCGAGACGTCGGATGCCCGATCCTGGCCCCATGCTCCGCCGTTCCCCCGACCATCAGCGACAATTCACGGGTGCCACATTCGACTCGGGCAGCCGCTACGCGCCTGGTGGCATTCTTCGTGGCCGGGATGCGACTGGCGACCCTCGCGCAGATGGCACCGTCACTGCTGACGGCGATGCCCGCGCTCTCCCGCGTCGATCATCCCTGGCTGACCGGAGCCAGCTGGATCCTGGCCACCGTCATGCTCGTCGCGATCGCTGCGATCACCCTGGTCACCCGGCGCCCGCCGGGAGTGCCGTACGCCGTGCTCGACGTCGCCGTGGCTGTGGCGCTGCTGATCGTGGGGCTGTGGACAGTCCCGGTGGAGCTGCGTACGGGCACCTGGGTGGGGTTCCAGCTGGGCTATGCGCTGTGCGTTTCCTGCGGGCTCTCGGCCGTACGCTCGCGGTGGCTGTGGATGTTCCTGCTCGCCTCGCTGGCGGTCGCCGAGGCGGTCTACATAGCGCCGACCGTGGACGGCTGGGCCGACCTCACCGGCGCGCTGAGCACCTGCCTGACGCTGCTGGTCCTCGGGCCGCTGGCCTGGTTCGGCTGTCAGACGATCGTGCGGATCGGGACCGAGGCCGATGAGGCGCGGCGCTATGCCGCCGAGGCAGCGAAGGCCGAGGAGGAGCGTCGTGCCCGGCTCGCGATCCACAACGGCACCGCGATGATGCGGCTGCTCGTGGAGACCGACACCGCCGACGGCAACGGCGCGCTGCGATCGCAGGCCGAGGTCGAGCTCAACCGGATGCGCGCCTATCTGAGCGGCCAGACCCCGCCGCCGGTGAGCGAGGCGACCAATCTGGCCGCGGTGGTCACCGCCGTCGGCGCGGAGTTCGACGACCTCCCGATCACGGTGGTCGCCGATCTCGCCCAGGACGTCGCGCTCCGACGCGCGCTCGCCGACGACCTGGCCGCGGCGCTGCGCAGCCTGCTCCTCAACGTACGTCAGCACGCGCGGGCGGGCCGGGTCGTCCTGCACGCCGCCGAGGACGAGGACGGCACCGGCTGGGAGGTCACCCTGCACGACGACGGCGTCGGCTTCGACACCTCTGCGACCGACTACGGGGTCGGGCTGCGGGAAGTGGTCGTCGAGCAGCTCGCGCGCTCGGGCGTCGACGTCCAGATCAACAGCATCCGCGACCTCGGTACCACGGTCACGCTCGCGCGGACGACCGTCGCGGAGGTCTCGTGATGTCTGAGGTGACCTCCGGGCCGCGCTTCAGCCATGTGGACGACGCGACGGCGATGCGCGCCTCGCTGAGTCTGCTCCTGCCCGATCTGAACTTCGTGTCGAGCCACGAGAACGTCGAGGACCTGCTCACCGCGCGGCCGGAGGCCGACGTGGTGATCCTCGACCTCCACCTCACCAACACCGGCCAGCCCGACGCCTCACAGGGCACCACGGCCATCCGCCGCATCGTCGAGGCCGGCTACCGGGTCTGCGTCTACTCCCAGGAGGAGCGCCGGTTCGTGCTCGCGGCCTGCCTCGCCGCCGGGGCGACCGGCGTGGTCTCGAAGGCGGCCTCGCTGGCCGAGGCGGAGGCGGCGTTCCGTGCGGTGGCCGCCGATGAGCCGGTGATCCCCCCGGGTATCACCGGCCTCATCGAGGTCCTCGTCCGCCGCCGCAGCATCACCGTCCTCACGCCGAGGCAACGCGAGGTCCTCGCTCATCGCGCCCGCGGGCTGACGTACGCCGAGATGAGCCGGTCGATGTACCTGTCCGAGTCGACCTTGCGCGGCTACTGGATGGAGCTGGCCCAGCTGGTCTCGGAGTATCTGCGGGAGACCTCGCCCGGCGACATCGAGCACGCCCTCGGGCTGCGCCCGGGCGACCTGCTCGACCTCTGGCCAGGGTGAGCGCTAGCTGCTGATCCCGCTCCACTTCCACGAACCGTCGGTGCCGACCCGGGTCGAGGCGGAGAAGGTCGTGCTGTGCCCGATCCCGCTGCTCTGGCGGATGCGCACCGCATTGCCGGTCGTGGGGTTGATCAGCACGATGTCCTTGGCCGCGACCGCGCCGTCTGCGTCGTAGCAGTTGTGCACGGACATGTACCGCCAACCGGTGCCGAGGCTGCGGACGACGTACTTCTTCGCCTCCGCCGGGCGGTCGGGACGTACGACGATCTGCTCGAGCTTGTTGGTGCTCGGGTTGATCGAGTAGAGGAGGTTGTACATCACCCCGTTGTGGCTGGTCCACACGCCTGCGACGGTCGTCGTGCTCGGCAGGGTGACCGGCAGGTTCGTGACCGTGCCGAGGCGGGTGCCCGCGCTGGAGTAGGTGAGCGCGGTCTGCTGCACGACGCCGGAGGTCGTGACGCTGTAGACCGCTGTCGTCGGGCCGTTCACGACCTTCTTGGGGTTCCAGCCGGTCACCGCGGTGCCGTTGGAGCGGTAGAGCTGTGCGGCCTTCGTCTCGGTCAGCACGGACTGCCCGTTGGTCCCGCCGAGGGTCACGGTGCGGCCGGTGCCGTCGGTGCCGGGCACGATGTAGCCGGTCTTCCAGGTGGTGTCGTCGCCGGCGCCGCCGATCTCGATCCACGCCCGCGGCGACCAGCTGACCGTGCCGGCGCTGCGGTAGTTGCCGGTCACCGTGCTGTTCTTGATGGAGCGCTTGCGGATGTAGCCGCTCGCCTTGCCGTTGATCGAGCCGGAGCAGTTCACGGTGCCGGCCGCGGCGGCCGGCGAGCTCGCAGCTCCGAGCGCGGTGAGCGATCCGGCCAGCAGGGCCGTGCCGGCGATGGCGACCAGAGCTGAACGACGCTGTCGAGTCTTGATCTTCATGCCGCCGAGCGTATGGTCCGCGGCCCGTTCAGCGGTCCCAACGAATCCGCACACTTCACGACTTCTTAACGTCCACTAACTGGGCGAAATCGTCCCATAACCTGGACGACGCGCTTCGGATGGGTACCGTGGCCGCCATGTTCACGAAGGTGTTGGTTGCCAACCGCGGTGAGATCGCGATCCGAGCTTTCCGCGCAGGCTTTGAGCTCGGGGCCAAGACGGTCGCCGTCTTTCCCTACGAGGACCGGGGCTCAGAGCACCGGCTGAAGGCCGACGAGGCCTACCAGATCGGAGAGCTCGGTCACCCGATCCGGGCCTATCTCGATCCGGACGCGATCGTCGAGGTCGCCAAGCAGAGCGGCGCGGACGCGATCTACCCCGGCTATGGGTTCCTCTCCGAGAATCCGGCCCTGGCCGAGGCCTGCGCCCGGGCGGGGATCACGTTCATCGGACCGTCGGCGGAGGTCCTCACGCTCACCGGCAACAAGGCCACCGCCATCGCGGCGGCCAAGGCTGCCGGCGTACCGACTCTGCAGTCGGTCGAGCCGTCCACCGATGTCGACGCCCTCGTCTCCGCCGCCTCCGTTCTGCCCTACCCGCTGTTCGTGAAGGCGGTCGCGGGTGGCGGTGGTCGCGGGATGCGGCGGGTCGACTCCCCCGACAAGCTGCGCGAGGCGGTCGAGACCTGCATGCGCGAGGGCGAGGCGGCCTTCGGCGACCCGACCGTGTTCATCGAGCAGGCCGTGGTCGAGCCCCGTCACATCGAGGTGCAGATCCTCGCCGACGGCGAGGGCAACGTCATCCACCTCTTCGAGCGTGACTGCTCGGTGCAGCGCCGCCACCAGAAGGTCGTGGAGATCGCTCCCGCCCCCAATCTCGACCCTGAGCTGCGCGAACGCATCTGCGCGGACGCGGTGCGGTTCGCCAAGGAGATCGGCTACTCCTGCGCCGGCACCGTCGAGTTCCTGCTCGACCCCGCCGGCAACTACGTCTTCATCGAGATGAACCCGCGCATCCAGGTCGAGCACACCGTGACCGAGGAGGTCACCGACGTCGACCTGGTCCGCTCCCAGATGCGGATCGCGTCCGGCGAGACGCTGGCCGACCTCGGGCTCACCCAGGACTCCGTGCAGCTGCGCGGCGCCGCGATGCAGTGCCGGATCACCACCGAGGATCCCGCCAACAACTTCCGCCCCGACACGGGCATGATCACCACCTACCGCTCCCCCGGCGGTGCCGGGATCCGCGTCGACGGCGGCACGACGTACGCCGGGGCCGAGGTCTCGCCCCACTTCGACTCGATGCTCGCCAAGCTCACCTGTCGTGGGCGCACCTTCGAGGACGCCGTCACCCGGGCCCGACGGGCCGTGGCGGAGTTCCGCATCCGCGGGGTCGCGACGAACATCCCGTTCCTGCAGGCGCTGCTCGACGACCCCGACTTCATCTCGGGCTCGATCACGACCTCGTTCATCGAGACCCACCCGCAGCTGCTGACCGCGCGGGCCTCCGGTGACCGCGGCACCAAGCTGCTCACCTACCTGGCCGACGTGACCGTCAACCAGCCGCACGGCGCCGCGCCGGTCTCGCTCCACCCGGTCGAGAAGCTGCCGAAGCTCGACCTGTCGGTGGCTCCGCCAGCGGGCTCGCGCGATCTGCTTCGCGAGCTCGGGCCGGAGGGCTTCGCCGCCGCGCTGCGCTCCCAGGAGTCGGTCGCGGTCACCGACACCACCTTCCGCGACGCCCACCAGTCGCTGCTGGCGACCCGGGTCCGCACCACCGACCTGCTCGGCGTGGCCGGCCATGTCGCCCGGTTGACGCCGCAGCTGTGGTCGATGGAGGCATGGGGTGGCGCGACGTACGACGTGGCTCTCCGCTTCCTCTCCGAGGACCCGTGGGAGCGGCTGGCGCACCTGCGTGAGGCGATCCCGAACATCAACCTGCAGATGCTGCTGCGCGGTCGCAACACGGTGGGCTACACGCCCTACCCGACCGAGGTCACCGACGCGTTCGTCTCGGAGGCCGCCGAGACCGGCATCGACGTGTTCCGGATCTTCGACGCGCTCAACGACGTGTCCCAGATGCGGCCGGCGATCGACGCGGTGCGGGCGACCGGGACGTCCGTCGCCGAGGTGGCGCTCTGCTACACCGGCGACCTCTCCTCGCCGGACGAGAAGCTCTACACGCTCGACTACTACCTGCGGCTGGCCGAGGAGATCGTCTCGGCCGGGGCGCACGTACTGGCGATCAAGGACATGGCCGGGCTGCTGCGGGCACCCGCCGCGCGCACCCTGGTCACCGCGCTCCGGGAGCGGTTCGACCTGCCGGTCCACCTGCACACCCACGACACCGCCGGTGGCCAGCTCGCCACGCTGACGGCCGCGATCGAGGCCGGCGTCGACGCCGTCGACGCCGCGACCGCGTCGATGGCCGGCACCACCTCCCAGCCGCCGCTCTCCTCGCTGGTGGCAGCGACCGACCACACCTCGCGTGCCACTGGCCTGTCGTTGGCGGCGGTCAACTCGCTCGAGCCCTACTGGGAGGCCGTACGCCGCGTCTACGCCCCCTTCGAGTCCGGACTGCCCGCGCCGACCGGCCGGGTCTACCGCCACGAGATCCCGGGTGGCCAGCTCTCCAACCTGCGCCAGCAGGCGATCGCGCTCGGGCTGGGCGAGAAGTTCGAGCAGATCGAGGACATGTACGCCGCGGCCAACCAGATCCTCGGTCGCGTCCCCAAGGTCACGCCATCGTCCAAGGTCATCGGCGACCTGGCTCTGTCGTTGGTCGCCGCCGGTGCCGACCCGGCCGCGTTCGAGGCCGACCCGGCTGCGTACGACATCCCGGGCTCGGTCATCGGGTTCCTCAACGGGGAGCTCGGTGACCCGCCGGGCGGCTGGCCCGAGCCGTTCCGCAGCAAGGCGACCGCGGGACGCACCTGGAAGGCGGCGTCGCCGACGCTGTCGGCCGAGGACGCCGCCGGGCTCGCCTCCGACCGCCGTGGGACGCTCAACCGGCTGCTCTTCCCCGGCCCGACGAAGGACTTCACCGAGGCCCGCTCGAAGTGGGGCGACGTATCGGTGATCTCGACGCTCGACTACCTCTACGGCCTGCGCGAGGGCGAGGAGCACACCGTCGAGCTCTCCGAGGGCAAGACGGTCATCTTCGGGCTCACCGCCGTCTCCGAGCCCGACGAGCGCGGCATCCGCACCGTCATGGCCACGATCAACGGCCACCTGCGCCCGATCGGGGTACGTGACCGCTCCGTCGCCGCCGAGGTCGCCGCCGCCGAGAAGGCCGACCCCGCCGTTCCCGGCCAGGTCGCCGCGCCGTTCCAGGGCGTCGTGACCATCTCGGTCGCGGCCGGTGAGTCGGTCAAGGCGGGCGACACCGTCGCCACCATCGAGGCCATGAAGATGGAGGCCGCCATCACCGCCCCCGTTGACGGCACCGTCTCCCGCCTCGCCTTCTCCGGCACCCAGGCCGTCGACGGCGGCGATCTGGTGCTCGTCCTCGACTGAGCCGAGACGTCAGCGGCGTCGGCCGAGCTGGCACCTCGGTGCCATCTCGGCCGACGCACGCGCCCTCTCGGCAGGGTCAGACCGCTGCGTACGCCTCGACCCAGTCCTCCGCACGCAGGTCTCGCGGCAGCACCGGGGCCTGAGATCGCCGGCGTCGCCGGGCGATCCGGCCGGCGAGCGCAGCGGGGACGCCGTTACGGCGCAGGATCTCGGCGACCCCGCGGCCTCGGCTGCTGAAGACCGTGGCCACCCACGACTGGAAGTCGCGGAGCTCCGACTCGGGCAGCAGCGGCTCACGACGACGGTCGATGAGCAGCAGGCCGCCATCGACGTTCGGCCGCGGCCGGAAGGCGGTCGACGGGACCCGGCGGTCGAGGGTGAAGGTGAACCACGGCCACCACTGCGCGGTGAGCTGGGTCGTGCCGCCGACGCCCGCGCGCTTGCGGGCGACCTCCCACTGGGTGAGGAGTACGGCATGGCGCCACGTCGTCGAGGCGAGCAGGTGGCGCAGGATCGGCGTGGTCAGGTGGAACGGGACGTTGGAGACGACGACCGCGTCCTGCGGTGGCGCGTGACGCAGGATGTCGCCCTCGGCGATGCACACGTGCGTACCGGTCCGTCGCCGCAGCTCGGCGGCTCGGCGAGAGTCGATCTCGACCCCCTCCAGCGGACGACCCAGCTCGGCCAGCGCCAGCGTGACGGCACCGTTGCCGGTGCCCCATTCCACCAGCGGACCCTGCCGCTGCGAGACGAGATGGACGATGCGGTCGAGTACCGACCTGTCGGTGAGAAAGTTCTGGCCGAGCTCGTGCCGGCCAGGGCGTACGTCGGGCATGGATGCTCCTCGAGACAGAAGGAGCCGGGCGGCATGCGGGTAGCACTCGGAGCCGCCCGGCAGGGTTGCCAGGTGGCGGCGCGAATGCGACGAGTGCTTCGGTGGGATCCGCGCCGTCAGCGGCGGCGGATCCGAACGATCATCGTCATGCAGCAGTTACCCATGGCGCTCACGCTAGCGAAGGCGCGGCGCTGCTCGCACACCGTTTTCGGGGGTGGCTACTCGACGTGATGGAGGCGGCGGGCGACCTCGGCGGTGGAGCCGGAGATCGAGGGGTAGACGGTGAAGGTGTTGGCGATCTGGTCGACGGTGAGGCCGGTGGAGACGGCGAGCGCGATCGGGTGGATCAGCTCCGAGGCACGCGGGCCAACGACGACGCCGCCGATGACGACGCCGGTGCCGGGGCGGGAGATGAGCTTGACGAAGCCGTCGGAGATGCCCTGCATCTTCGCCCGCGGGTTGCCCTTGAGGTCGAGGCGCAGGGTGTCGGCGACGACCTCGCCCGAGTCGACCTGCGCCTGCGAGTAGCCGACCGTGGCGATCTCCGGGGAGGTGAAGACGTTGGCCGCGACCTCCTTGAGGTCCATCGGGATGACCGCGTCGCCGAGGAAGTGGCGCATCGCGATCCGGCCGGCCATGGCGGCGGTCGAGGCGAGCATGAAGCCACCGGTGCAGTCGCCGGCTGCGTACACGCCGTAGGCGGAGGTACGCGACACCTTGTCGGTGCGGATGAACCCACCCTCGTCGAGCTCGATGCCGGCCTCCTCGAGGCCGAGGCCCTCGGTGTTAGGGATCGAGCCGAGCGCGAGGACACAGTGGCTGCCGGTGACCTCGCGGCCGTCGGTCAGCTTGACGGTGACGACGTCGCCGGAGCGGGTCACGGACTCCATCCGCGACTTGCTGAGGATGTTCATCCCCTGCCGCTCGAGCACGTCCTGGAGGACCGTCGCCGCATCGGCGTCCTCACCGGGCAGAACCCGATCGCGCGAGGAGACCAGGGTGACCTGGGACCCGAGGTTGAGGTAGGCGTTGGCGAACTCCACGCCCGTGACACCCGAGCCGACGACGATCATGTGCGAGGGCAGCTCGTCGAGGTCGTAGACCTGCTCCCAGGTCAGGATCCGCTCGCCGTCGGGCTGCGCGGTGGGCAGCACCCGCGGCCGGGCGCCGGTGGCGATCAGGACCGCGTCGTTCTCGATGGCCTCCTCGGTGCCGTCCTGGGCCCGGGTCGCGATCACCTGACGCTTGTCGGCGTCGATGCGCCCGGTGCCCTTGACAATGCGGATGCCGCGGCGGGTCAGCCGGCTCTCGATGTCGCTCGACTGCGCGAGCGCGAGCGACTTGACGCGCTTGTTGACCAGCTCGAGGTCGGCGTAGAGCTCGGTGGCCGGGTCGCCGTGGTGGTCGCGGAAGTTGATGCCCAGGTCGCGGGCGAGCGTCATGTCCGACATCAGCTCGGAGGTGGCGATCAGAGTCTTGCTCGGTACGCAGTCGGTGAGCACCGCGCTGCCGCCGAGGCCGTCACGGTCGACGACCGTGACCTCCGCCCCGAGCTGCTGCGCGACCAGCGCCGCCTCGTATCCGCCTGGACCCCCACCAATGATCGTCACCCGCGCCATGGGCCGCATTCTTCCACGCGCCCTGGAGAGGCAGAGTCAGCCCATCGTCTTCTGACCGTCGATGGTCTCCCGGATGATGTCGGCGTGGCCGGCGTGCTGGGCGGTCTCGGCCAGGATGTGGGCGAGGACCCGACGGTTGGACCACCGCGCGCCGGCCTCGAACCACGGGGCCTCGGGAAGGGTGTGGTCCGCGTCGAGGTCGACGGTCTGGATCAGCTCGTCGGTGGCCGCGGCCACGGCCTCGTACGCCTCGAGCACACCCTCCAGTGTCTCGTGCTCGGCGAGCACGAAGTCGGCGGCGAACTCGGCGTACTTCTCCGGGGTGAGCTCCTGCGCCACCGCGCCACGGACGATGAAGTCGGCCCAGCCTCGCTCGCCGGCTGACACATGCTTGACCAGACCGCCGAGGCTGAGCGCGGAGGCGGTCGGGGTGAGCCGGGCCTGCTCGTCGGTCAGGTTGCGGACGGCGTAGCGCAAGAAGCCGCGGTGCTTGGCCAGGGTCTCGAGCAGGTCGGTCCGCTCACGGGACAGGGTGGCGGTGGCGCTGGTCTTCATGGCGCTGGCGGCGGTTGCGGTCATGACATGGACTCCTTGGTCGTGTTTCCCTCTGACACCGACAACGCTATGAGCCGTTCAGGTCAGTTTCTGTCCGCATTGGACCGAGGGCCGGAAAAGACTCGCCGGCGATTACTCTGCTGGGATGACCAGCCCTGCCAACCCGACCCGGAGCGACGCGGTCCGCAACCGTGACCTCCTGGTCACCGCCGCCCGCGAGGTGCTCGCCGAGCAGGGTCTGGACGCGCCGATGTCGGCGGTCGCCAAGCGCGCCGGCGTCGGCCAGGGCACCCTCTACCGGCACTTCCCCGACCGGCTCACCCTGGCCACCGCGGTGCTGGAGGAGAACGTGCGCGACATCGAGCAGGTCGCCGCCCGCCCCGATGCGACGCTGGCCGATGTGCTCGGCGTCGTCACCTGGCAGATGATCCACTCGACCGCGTTCGTCGGCATCATCCGGCTCAGCGACGAGGAGAGCTCCCTCTTCCTCGCCGATCGGGTACGCACCGCCATCGGCGGTCTCCCGAGGGAGAGCTACGACACTGACGACCTCATGCTCGCCGTCGCGATGGTCTCCGGCGGCGTGCACGGACCCACGCCTGAGGCGCGCGAGACCGCTGCCCGCCGGGCGTGGGGTCTGCTCGGGATCGAGATCGGCCCGGTCACGCCGGGCGTCTGAGCCCGGGGTTTCTAGGCGGCCGACCAGCCGCCGTCGGAGGCGACCACGGCTCCGTTGATGTTCACCGAGTCGCGCGAGAGCAGGAACGTGATCGAGGCGGCGAGCTCCTCGGCGGTGGCGATGCCGGGGATCGCGACGCGCATCCCGGCCGTCCGGGACGAGCCGTAGGGCGCGCTCTTGGGCACGTGGATCCCGGTCGCGACCGCGCCGGGAGCGAGCGCGTTGATACGCACGCCGGTCCCCGCGTACTGGAACGCCGCCGACTTCGTCAGTCCGACCAGGGCGTGCTTCGAGGTCGTGTACGCAGCACCGGCCGCCGAGCCGCGGAGCCCGGCCTCCGAGACGACGTTGACGATCCGGCCCTCACCCGCGGCGAGCATCCCGGGCAGCACCGCGCGCATCAGCCGCATCGGCCCGTCGACGTTGACCGACATGCAGCGGGTCCAGATCGTGTCGTCGATCTCGTGCGGAGCGGCGTCGTCGTCCATCACACCGGCGACGTTGGCCAGCGCATCGATGCGCTCGCCTGCGGCGGCCACGACGGCGGCTGCGGTCTCCGGCGCGGTGATGTCCGCGGCCAGCGCGAGGAACCTCTCGCCCAGCTCGCTCGCGGTCATGGACAGCTTCTCGGCCGAGACGTCGATGCCGACCACCCGTCCGCCCTCGCCGACGATGCGCGCCGCGACCGCCTTCCCGATCCCGCCCGCGGCCCCGGTCACCACCACGGTCTGGCCGGCGAACCGGCCGCCGGTGAGCACCTCGGTCCAGGGCTGGGGCGAGCCGATCTCGATGCCCAGGTCGGCCGCGGGCTCGGCGGGCGCGCTCGCGGGAGCGGCGTCGACGGTCGGCACGCCGTCGGGGATCACGCCGGTCTCGGCGACACCGACCAGCAGCCCGACGACCTCGGCCGGGAACCTGCCGCCGGACATCTCGACGAGCTTGTCCAGCGGCAGCCCGAGCGCCGGCGCGAGCGCCTCCTCGGTGCCGCCGCCGGCCGCGATGATGCCGCGCAGGACCTTCCCGGCCACCGGATGGGCCAGGAAGCTGCGTACGGGCGAGGAGGCGGTGAGGGTCGACATGGCGGCGGCCTTTCGTCGGAGGCGATCCGGACACGCTTGTCCGTTTCGGCTATCGTAACCGCGAATGCCGCTCGGGGCACTTCGCGACCCTCGTCGGCGCACCGGGCAGACCCCACCCCACGAGAGGAGCCGCGACATGACCCTGCCGCGCTGCGAGAACCCGGTCACCCCCGAGCGCGCCAGCGAGATCAGGGAGCGCTACACCGCCGAGCGCGAGCGCCGGGTACGTCCCGACGGATCCGCGCAGTACCGCCCCACCGAGGCCGAGTTCGGCTACTTCGCCGAGGACCCCTACACCGAGCGCGCCGAGCGCGATCCGGTCCGCGACGTGGTCGACGTGGCGGTCGTCGGCGGCGGCTTCGGCGGCATCCTCGCCGGCGCGCGGCTGTGCCAGCAGGGCATCGGGTCGGTGCGCGTGGTGGAGAAGGGCGGCGACTTCGGCGGCACCTGGTACTGGAACCGCTACCCCGGCATCCACTGCGACATCGACGCGACCGTCTACCTGCCGCTGCTCGAGGAGACCGGCTACATCCCGCGTTGGAAGTACGCCCCGGGCGAGGAGATCCGGCAGCACGCCGTACGCATCGCCGAGAAGTTCGACCTCTACGAGAACGCGCTCTTCTCGACCGCCGTGACCTCGCTGACCTGGGACGATGCCGACCGGCGCTGGCTGGTGACCACCGATCGCGGCGACGAGTTCCGGGCCACGTACGTCATCACAGCGACCGGCACCCTGACCGAGCCGAAGCTGCCCGGCATCCCCGGGATCGAGTCGTTCGCGGGACACACCTTCCACACCTCGCGCTGGGACTACGGCTACACCGGCGGCACCCCCGAGGGCGGCATGACCGGCCTGGCCGGCCGGAAGGTCGGCATCGTCGGCACCGGAGCGACCGGCATCCAGGCGGTGCCGATGCTCGCCGAGGATGCCGAGCACCTCTACGTCTTCCAGCGCACCCCCTCCACAGTCGGCGTACGCGGCCAGCGCCCGCTCACCGCCGCCGACGTCGGCGCGGACCGCCCCGGCTGGGCCACCGAGCGCCGCGAGAACTTCCTCCGGCTCGTCTCCGGCGAGGCCGTCCCGGGCGTCGACGAGGACCTCGTGGACGACGCCTGGACCGAGTCGGCGGCGCTGCTGGAGAAGCTGCTGCCGAGCTTCCGCCGCGACGAGGCCGGCCAGGGCAACGAGGAGTTCGAGGCCGCGTACGAGGCCCTCGACCACGCAACGATGGAGCGGATCCGCGCCCGGGTCACCGAGATCGTCGAGGATCCGGCGACCGCGTCAGCGCTTCAGCCCTGGTATCGCTACGCCTGCAAACGGCCGACGTTCTCCGACAGGTATCTGCCCGCGTTCAACCGCGACAACGTCACCCTCGTCGACACCGCCGACTCCCACGGCATCGAGCGGATGACCGAGCGCGGCGTGGTCGTGGACGGGGTCGAGTACGAGGTCGACGCGCTGGTCTTCGCGACCGGGTTCTCCGTCGGTGTCTCGGGGATCACCTCGGGAAGGCTGGAAGTGACGGGTCGCGACGGCGTACAGCTCCTCCAGGCCTGGGCACAGGAGGGCCCGCGGTCGCTGCACGGCTTCGCGTCCAGCGGGTTCCCCAACCTGCTCAAGATGGGCTCGCTCCACAACGCCAGCAGCGTGAACTTCAGCCACATCCTCGACGAGCAGGCCGTCCACGCCGCCGCGCTGGTGGTCGCCGCCGAGGCGCGCGGCGCTCTCGTCGAGCCGTCCCGTGAGGCCGAGGACGCCTGGGCCCGCCGGCTCGCCGAAGGTGCGCCACGGCATGCCTGGTTCCACGCCGAGTGCACCCCGGGCTACTACAACGCCGAGGGCGCCGGGCGTCCTGACGTCCCCACCGGCTACCCGGGCTCCGCCGTCGCCTTCCACGAGGAGCTCCGCGCCTGGCGCGAGACCTCCATCGACGAAGCGCTCACCGTGCCCCGGACGTGAAGAGGCCCGGGGATGCGATACGTACGCGTCCCCGGGCCTCTCAGCAGGTCAGAGGTTGATCATGTGACCCGCGATGCCCTCGATGGCTTCCTTCATCGCCTCCGACAGCGTCGGGTGGGCGAAGACGTTGCGGGCGACCTCGTCGGCGGTCAGGTCCCACTGCTGGGCGAGGGTCAGCGCGGGCAGCAGCTCGGTGACCTCGGGGCCGATCATGTGGGCGCCGAGGATCTCGTTGTGCTCGGCGTCGGCGACGATCTTCACGAAGCCGACGCCCTCGGCCATGCCGCGGGCCTTGCCGTTGGCGGAGAACGGGAAGGACGAGGTCTTGACGTCGTAGCCCTTCTCCTTGGCCTGCGCCTCGGAGTAGCCGAACGAGGCGATCTGCGGCTGGCAGAACGTCGCCCGCGGGATCATGTCGAAGTTGATCTCCATGGTCTCGGCGTCGGCGATGGTCTCGGCGGCGACGACACCCATCGCCTCGGCGGTGTGGGCGAGCATCAGCTTGCCGGTGCAGTCACCGATGGCGTAGATGCCCTCGACGTTGGTGCGGCCACGGGCGTCGACCGCGATCGCGCCCCGGTCGGTGAGCTCGACGCCGGCGTTCTCGAGGCCGAAGCCCTCGACCCGCGGCGCGAACCCGAAGGCGGCCAGGAACTTGTCGGCCTCGAGGACCTGCTCCTCGCCGCCGGCAGCCGGAGCCACCCTGACCTTCACGCCGGAGCCGGTGTCCTCGGCGCCCTTGACCGCGGTCGAGAGCAGCACGTTGACGCCGAGCTTCTTGTACTGGCGCAGCAGCTCCTTGGACACGTCGGCATCCTCGGTCGGCACCATCCGGTCGAGGAACTCCACGATCGTGACGTCCACGCCGAAGTTCTTCAGCACGTAGGCGAACTCGACGCCGATCGCGCCCGAGCCGCCGATGATGATCGAGCTCGGCAGCTGCTCGGTGAGGATCTGCTCCTCGTACGTCACGATGTTCTGCCCGTTGGGCACGACACCCGGGACCGAGCGGACGGTCGCGCCGGTGCCGATGATCAGGTTGTCGAAGGTGTAGTCGGTCGAGGCGCCGTCCTTGCCCTTGACGGCGATCGACTTCGGCCCGGAGAGGGTGCCCCAGCCGTCGATCTCGGTGATCTTGTTCTTCTTCATCAGGTAGTGCACGCCCTTGGCGCTCGCGTCCGCGACGCCGCGGCTGCGCTTCCAGGTCGCGCCGAAGTCCATGGTCGCGTCACCCGAGATCCCGAAGGTCTTCTTCTCGTGGGTGATGATGTGCGCGATCTCTGCGTTGCGCAGCAGCGCCTTGGACGGGATGCACCCGACGTTGAGGCAGACACCGCCCCAGTACTTGTCTTCGACGACGGCGACGGACTTGCCGAGCTGAGCGGCACGGATGGCGGCGACGTAGCCACCGGGGCCAGCGCCGAGGACGAGAACATCAAAGTGGGTCACGTACCCAAGGGTAGACCGCCAATAACAGATAGATCCCAAGCGGGTGAGGACTGGGCGGTAACCTCGTGACCCGTGACTCTCTATGCGGCCTATGGCGTCAATCTCGACCCGGCGCGGATGAGTGAGCGGTGCCCGCATTCGCCGTTGCGTACGACCGGGTGGCTGGGCGGTTGGCGACTCACCTTCGGGGGCGAGGACAACGTGCTCGGCGACGGACCGACGGCCACGATCGTCCAGGACCCGTTCGAGCAGGTCTTCGTCGCGGTCTACGACGTCGTGGACCAGGACATGGAAGCCCTGGAGAAGTGGGAGCTGGCCGATATCGGCCTCTACTTCAAGACCAAGGTGCGGATCTCCGCTCTCGCCGAGGACCTGCTCTGCGAGACCTATGTCCTGGACACGTACGAAGGTGGCATCCCGGACGCCCGCCACCTGGGCGCGCTGGCCGATGCCGCCGAGGCGGCCGGGGCACCGGCCGACTACGTGCACGCGCTGCGTACGCGGCCCTGCAGGTCCAACGACTGAGCCGGTCCGGGCAGGTCTAAACTCAGCGAGTGACCACGCCTTACGAACTCGCCAAGGAAGCCGCCTCCGCGCTCGCGGAGAAGACCGGCATCGAGAAGCACGACATCGCGCTGGTGCTGGGCTCGGGCTGGCTGCCCGCCGTCGACGCGCTCGGCGAGGACTACACCGAGATCGCCACCACCGACCTGCCGGGCTTCAGCGCCGCCGCGGTCCAGGGCCACAGCGGCAAGATCCGCTCGATCCGCTCGGCGAGCGGTCGCAACCTGCTGGTCTTCCTCAGCCGCACCCACTACTACGAGGGCAAGGGTGTCGACGCCGTCGTGCACCCCGTACGCACTGCCGCGGCCGCAGGCTGCTCGACGATGGTGCTCACCAACGGCTGCGGCGGACTCAACCCGTCCTGGTCTCCCGGCACCCCGGTACTGATCAAGGACCACATCAACCTCACCGCCACCTCTCCGCTGGTCGGCGCCAACTTCGTCGACCTCACCGACCTCTACTCATCGCGCCTGCGAGGGCTGGCAAAGCAGGTCGACTCCTCGCTCGACGAGGGTGTGTACGTCCAGTTCCCCGGCCCCCACTACGAGACCCCGGCCGAGGTGAAGATGGCCGGCATCATCGGTGGTGACCTCGTCGGCATGTCGACCACCCTCGAGGCGATCGCGGCCCGCGAGGCGGGGATGGAGATCCTCGGGATCTCGCTGGTCACCAACCTGGCCGCCGGCATCTCCGACCAGCCGCTCGATCACGCCGAGGTCCTCCAGGCCGGGCGCAACGCGGCGACTCGGATGGGCGCGCTTCTGGGCGATCTGTTGCCCAAGATCTGAGTCGACCTTGGTCCGCCGCTTGTCGCGGGATCTTTCTTCGGGGTTGGGGGGCCGCCGACCCGTTCTTTGAGGGTCTCTCGACCTGGACCGGCGTCAAGGACGCCCTTCGGGCGCCGGCTACGCCGGCCGCTTCGCGGTCCTGGACTCCGGACCAGATCGAGAAAAGATTTGGCTGGCTATCGGGGCGGCGGCCCGGGTGTGACCGCGGGATACTCAAGCCACGGAGGGTGACCGCTCCACACCTACGCCAGCCATGGGGTCTCCGCGTGAAAGAAAAATTTCTTTCACCCCACCAACCCCACCCCCGGTCGAGGCAGCATCTTGAGACGAACGAATTTTCGTTCGCCTCGCCGTGGGCACCTATCCGCGCGAGTCCCGGAGCGGATCCCGGACGAACGAAAATTCGTTCGCCCCGCCACCAGCCCTTCGGGCAGGGGCCCTTTGCGGAAAGAAAATTCCTTCCGCACAACCCAGCCGACCGCCGCAGACGCGACGACCACCCAAGATCCCCAGCCCCCGCCCAACCCAAATCGCCGCGCCAAACCCCTGCCGCCGACCCGATAACCAGCCAAAATTCTCGGCGGAGCCCGGTGTCAAGGATCGCCGCAGGCGACCGGCGAAGCCGGCGGCCGAAGGCCGTCCTTTACTCCGGGCGCCGCCGAGAACACCCTTCAAGAAAGGGTCGGCGGCAAACCCCAGCCACGAAACGACATAAGCCCCTCCATCTTCCGCCACCCGATGACCTAGGGTCAGATCCATGGTCCCCACAGATCAATCTGCGCTCGTCGTCCAGGCCAGGGAATGGCTTGCCGATGACCCAGATGCACAGACCCGAGCAGAGCTCGAGAGCCTCCTGACCTCCACGGCCCCAGGTGCCGCGGCCGAGCTGGCCGACAGGTTCTCGGGCATGCTGCAGTTCGGTACCGCCGGACTGCGGGGCGCGCTCGGGGCAGGACCCAACCGGATGAACCGGGTGGTCGTGATCAAGGCCGCCGCGGGGCTGGCCCGCTACCTGCTCGCGGCCGGCGCGCAGGGGCCGGTGGTGATCGGCTACGACGCCCGGCACAACTCCGACGTCTTCGCCCAGGACACCGCCGAGGTGATGACCGGAGCGGGCCTCCCGGCGCTGGTGATGCCGCGCTCGCTGCCGACGCCGGTGCTGGCGTACGCCGTCAAGGCGCTGGGCGCGAGTGCTGGGGTGATGGTGACTGCCAGCCACAACCCGCCGCAGGACAACGGCTACAAGGTCTACCTCGGTGATGGTTCGCAGATCGTGCCGCCGGCCGACATCGAGATCGCGAAGCGGATCGCGGCGGTCGACAAGGTGAGCTCGGTCCCGCAGGGTCCGGCCGGCCAGGTGATCAGCGAGGACCTGGTCGACAGCTACCTCGACACGGTCGTCGGGCTCCTCACCGAGGGTGGCCCGCGTGACCTCAATACGGTCTATACGCCGCTGCACGGTGTCGGCGGCGACCTGGTGAACCTGGCGATGAAGTTCGCCGGCTTCCCCGAGCCGTTGGTGGTCAAGGAGCAGGAGCGGCCCGACCCCGACTTCCCGACCGTCGCCTTCCCCAACCCCGAGGAGCCCGGGGCGATGGACCGGGCGATGGCGTTGGCGAGCAAGAAGGGCGTCGACCTGGTCATCGCCAACGACCCCGACGCCGACCGCTGCGCTGCCGCCATCCCGGTCGGCAAGAAGTGGCGGATGCTGACCGGTGACGAGGTCGGCGCGCTGCTGGCGACCCACCTGATCCGCAAGGGCGTCACCGGGACGTACGCAGCCTCGATCGTCTCCTCCTCGCTGCTCGGCAAGATCGCCGCAGCCGCGGGCCAGGCCTATGCCGAGACGCTGACCGGCTTCAAGTGGATCTCGCGCGCGCCCGGGCTCGCGTTCGGCTACGAGGAGGCGCTGGGCTACTGCGTCGACCCCGAGCACGTACGCGACAAGGACGGCATCTCGGCGCTGCTGCTCCTGTGCGAGCTGGCGGCGTCACTGAAGGCGGAGGGCCGCGGCCTGGCCGACCTGCTCGACGACCTCGCGGTCGAGCACGGCCTGCACGCCACGACCCAGCTCTCCGTCCGGCTCGAGGACCCGGCCCAGATCGCGGCCGCGATGCAGCGCCTCCGAGACCGGCCGGTGACCGCGCTGGCCGGGGCCACCGTGCAGCAGCTCGACGACCTCACCACCGGAATCGGCGGCCTTCCGCCGACCGACGGGATCCGTTACCAGCTGGCCGGCGGGTCACGGGTGATCGTGCGGCCCAGCGGCACCGAGCCCAAGATCAAGTGCTACCTCGAGGTCGTCGAGCCGGTCGACTCACCCGACGCCCTGGCGCAGGCCCGGGCCGACGCCGAGATCGCCCTCGGCGCGCTCAAGGTCGACATCCGCGCCGCCCTCGGCGTCTAGTTTCCCCGCTGGTCGAGCCCGTGAGCGCCAGCGAGCGGTGTCGAGACCAACACGGCCCTTTCGAGCGCCGAGTCGACCGTGTTGGTCTCGACACGCCTTCGCCTAGCGGCTCCGGCGGCTCGACCAGCGTCGTCAGATCACGAGCAGGACCACGAAGACGACGGCCACGACGCCGGTGACGGCGATCAGCGGCCAGTCCCAACTGCGGCGTACGTCCTCGGCGAGGGCGAACTGCTCGTCGGAGTCGCGCTTGATCCGGCGCCGGTCGCGGGCGTCCTGGGCCAGCCCGTTGAGCCGGTCCTCGATGAAGTCGGCGTGGTTGCTCAGCGGCTTGTGGTCGCGCTTGGCACCCTTGATCGCTTCCCGCATCGGACGCCCGACGGCGCCGCTGACGTAGGTGCGGCCGCCCGCGTAGGCGCCGAGGGTGCGGCCGACCGAGACGCTCTCCAGGGCGGCCATCGGGAAGCGCACCGTCGAGTAGAGGTGGTGGAGCACGAAGTCGCCGTCGCTGACCCCGACCTTGGTGCGGACGAACGCGGCGTACGCGACCAGCGCGAAGAGCACCCCACCCGCCGTCGTCTCGGGGTGCCAGCCGGTGACCGCGTCGATCACCACGACCGCGATCGCGGCCCCTGCCGAGAGGAGTCCCCACGTGGTGCTGCTGGAGTTGCGGAACCACTCCTCGGGCTGATCGTCATTCACGGCGCAAACCTTAGCCCTCGGGGTGTAGATGCATATGCTGAGGCCGTGCCTACCCCCGCTGACATCGCGAAGCTGATCGACCACACCCTTCTCAAGCCCGAGGCGACCCATGCCGACGTCGAGGCGCTGATCCTGGAGGCCGCCGAGCTCGGCACCTACTCGGTGTGCGTCTCTCCCTCGATGCTCCCGGTCAACGCGCCGGCCGAGCTGAAGATCGCGGTCGTCTGCGGTTTCCCGAGCGGCAAGCACCTCTCCTCGATCAAGGCCGCCGAGGCCAGCGCCGCGGTCGACGCCGGCGCGGACGAGGTCGACATGGTCATCGACGTCGGCGCCGCGAAGGAGAAGCGGTACCCCGACGTGGAGGCCGACATCGCCGCCGTCCGGGCGGCCGTTCCCGCCCCCACCGTGCTGAAGGTGATCATCGAGTCCGCGGCGCTCGACGACGACGAGATCGTCGGCGTGTGCCAGGCGGCCGTCCGCGCCGGCGCGGACTTCGTGAAGACCTCCACCGGCTTCCACCCCGCCGGCGGCGCCAGCGTCCACGCCGTGAAGCTGATGCGCCAGACCGTCGGCCCCGACCTCGGCGTCAAGGCCTCGGGCGGCGTACGGACCATGGAGCAGGCCGAGGAGATGATCGCCGCTGGGGCGACCAGGCTCGGCGTCTCGGGCTCGCGCGCGCTGCTGTCGGGGTCGACCCCCGGCGCCGGCTACTGACTTCGGCCCGGCACAGGCGAGAATGCTCCGGTGCGCGCTCAGGTCATCGTCCTCGCCGGCCCTTCAGGCGCCGGCAAGTCCCGCCTGGCCGAGCGGCTCGGCCTGCCGGTCCTGAGGCTGGACGACTTCTACAAGGACGGCTCCGACCCCTCGCTCCCCCGGATCACCGAGGGTCCCAACGCCGGCCTGGTCGACTGGGACCACCCCGACTCCTGGCACCCCGATGACGCGATGAAGACGATCACGGCGCTCTGCGAGTCGGGCACCGCCGACGTACCCGTCTACGACATCGCCCACGACGGCCGCACCGGCTGGCAGTCGCTGACCCTCGGGGACGAGCCGTACTTCGTCGCCGAGGGGATCTTCGCCCAGGACATCGTCGCCGAGTGCCGCGACGCGGGGCTGCTGGCTGCCGCCTACTGCGTCACCCAGTCACCGACGGTGACGTTCTGGCGCCGGCTCACCCGCGATCTCCGCGAGCACCGCAAACCACCGTTCGTGCTGGTCAAGCGGGGCCTGGCACTGATGCGCGCGCAGCCGCAGGTCGTCGCGGACGCGGTCGCGAAGGGCTGCACCGCGGTCTACCCGAAGCACGGCCACGTCGCCATCGAACGACTCACAGGGCCGCGTACGCGTCCTTGATCTCGTGGATCAGGTCGACCCGCTCGTCGTAGGGGATGAACGCGGACTTCATCGCATTGGTCGTCAGTCGCTGGAGCTCGGGCAGCCCCCAGCCGAAGGCCTCCACGATGCCGGCCATCTCCGCCGACATCGAGGTGCGTGACATCAGCCGGTTGTCGGTGTTGATGGTGACCCGGAAACCGAGGTCGTAGAGCAACCCGATCGGGTGTTCGGCGATCGACTTCGCCGCCCCGGTCTGCACGTTGGAGCGCGGGCAGAGCTCGAGCGGGATCCGACGGTCTCGGACGTACGCGGCGAGCCGGCCGAGCCGCGGCGCCTCGCCCTCCTCGAGGGTGATGTCGTCGACGATGCGTACGCCGTGACCGAGCCGGTCGCAGCCGCAGGGGTGCACCGCCTCCCAGATCGAGGGCAGCCCGAAGCCTTCCCCGGCGTGGATGGTGAAGCGCATGTTGTCGGCGGCCAGCTGCTCGAACGCCGCCAGGAACCGGCTCGGCGGGAAGCCCTTCTCCGGCCCGGCGATGTCGAACCCGGCGACCCCGCGGTCGCGCCAGGTCACCGCGAGCTCGGCGATCTCGGCGGCGCGGGCGGCCTGCCGCATGGCGGTGAGCAGCTGGCGTACGACGATCTTCCGACCGGTCGCCGCGACGGCAGCCATGCCCTCGTCGAACCCGGTCTGGACGGCCGCGACGACCTCGTCCAGCTCGAGACCGTTGGCCAGATGGAGCTCCGGCGCCCAGCGGACCTCGGCGTAGACGACGCCGTCCTCGGCCAGGTCCTCGACGCACTCGCGAGCCACCCGGGTCAGCGCGGGCAGCGTCTGCATGACCGCCAGCGTGTGCGCGAAGGTGTCGAGGTAGCGCTCCAGCGACCCCGAGTCCGCACTGGTCACGAACCACTCCTCCAGCGCGACCGGATCGTCCTGGGTCCCCTCCGGCAGCCGGTGACCCACCTGAGCGGCGAGCTCGACGAGGGTCGAGGGACGTACGCCACCGTCGAGGTGGTCGTGGAGCAGCACCTTCGGGGCGGCCTTGATCTGCATGTCGGACGGTTCCATGGGCCCATCATTCCGTATGCCGCTAGATTCCGGGGGTGCGCACTTTCACCACTCTCCAAGAAGTCTCCGACGCCGCAGGCACCGAGATCGGCACCGGCGAATGGCTCCAGGTCGACCAGGACCGCGTCAACGCCTTCGCTGACGCCACCGGCGACCACCAGTGGATCCACGTCGACGAGGAGCGGGCCAAGGAGGGTCCCTTCGGGGGCACCATCGCCCACGGCTACCTGACGCTATCGCTGATCCCCTACCTCGGCGTCAGCGTCTACTCGCTGGAGACCCCCGGCGCGAAGCTCAACTACGGCCTCAACAAGGTCCGGTTCCCCATGCCGGTCCTGGTCGGCTCCCGCATCCGCCCGATCATCACCTTCGGCGAGGTCACCGAGCTCCCCACCGGCCTCCAGCTCGTCGTGAAGACGACGATCGAGATCGAGGGCTCCGCCAAGCCCGCATGCGTCGCGGAGTCGGTCGTCCTGCTCCTGGCGGATTGAGGCCGGATCGGCCGAGCGCGACGGCCGCGGACCGGCACCGAAGGCATCGGTGCAGAGCTGCACCAGATGCCGTACGCCGGGCAGCCCGAGCGCCCAGCCGGCCATCGCCCAGCGGAGGTCGATGTGGTTCAGTGCCCGCGCCACCGCGGCGACGCCGCTGACCCTGACGCCCGCAGACTCGTAGGTCACCCGGTAGAGCACCTCGGGGTGCTCGGCGGCCGGCCTGATCGCGAGCCCGCGCGGCTCGTGCCGCAGGAACCAGCGGCCGACCTCCGAGCAGATCCCGCAGTCGGCAGCCACCCACAGGGTCCCGCTGTCGATCACCGCCGGGCGCCACCGCGGAACCCACGACGGCACCTCGGCCCGGTAGGCCACCCAGCCGTCCCCGAAGGCCGTCCGCAGCTGGGCGCCCTCGTGCCAGGCGGCCAGCCCGACCGAGTACGCCGCAGCCGCGACGGCGGCGACCAGCAGCCACGCGTCGCCGAACGTGAGCGCCAGGGCGACGAAGACCAGCACCATGCTGATCTGCATCGGGTTGCGGACGTAGGCGTACGGGCCGGAGGTGACGAGCCGGGTCGGCGGATCGTAGGGCAACGGGGTGCCCCGGCCGACGATCGCCAGCTCGCGCATCGCGGCGACGCTCGGCAGCGCACAGACGACGGCGAGCTGGATGCCCGCCGAGGTGATCACGTCCGGCCAGCGCGGCTCCGGCGCGAGCACGGCAAGCGGCCCTCCGACGATGAGTCCACCGGCGCAGAGCGCCTGCGCCCAGCCGCGGGCGACGACATGGCGGTCGAGCAGCGTCCAACGGGCCAGGAGCATGGCCGGGACCAGCACGAATGCGACCGCGACCAGCTCGCCGACGAGCCAGGTCTCGCCGAGACGTACGGCCGGATGGGCCAGCGGCATCGCGCCCAGGTCCACCCAGACCAGCCCCGCCGCGATCCCGACGGCCGGCCATCCCGAACGCAGCAGGAGCGCGGGCAACGCACCCCACAGCAAGGCCCACGCCAGCCACAGGTCGACCGCGATGCCCTGCCACACGGCGCCGTCGACGTCGTAGGCCCACCATCCCAGCCGCTGCGCGACCAGGTTCACGGGAAGCAGCACGAGCAGCGACCAGGCGGAGGCGACGATCATCGCCGCCAGCTCGCGCTGGTTCGGCGGGCGCCGGACGCACATGATCGCGACCGCGACGACCGGCAGCGCGAGCCCCAGGCTGCGTACGACGGCGGGATCGGTACTCATCGCCACGCTCAGCTGCCGGCCGCGGCGGCGGCGAACGTGTCGGCGAGATAGCCGGCCGCGAGCCCGGTGGTGTGCTGCTGGAGCGGTCCGAAGTACCACGACGGGTCGTAGGTGCGCGCCCAGTCGAGGGTCCAGGTCGTCTCGGTCCGGTCGCCGACCCGGTGCCATGCGACGGTCGCCGACTGCAGCTCCATCCACCGCGACAGCGTGCTGTCGGCGGTGACCTCGAAGACCACGCGCCCGGCATCGGTGTCGATGTCGGACTCCGCGACGCGCAGCGTCATCGACCGCGGCGTCGGCTCCGCGCCGAGACCGAGCGACTTCCGGTCGTTGAACCTGACCACCCGCCGATCGCCGACCTCGAGCCCGGATCCGGTCGCCGAGACCGGATGCGGGAACGGCACGGTCTTCAGCAGGACGGCGTCGAAGGGGCCGTACGCCGGCGGCGCGGCGAGCGCCGCTGCGTACGCCTGCGGCGACGCGTCGACCATGACCGTCGCGGAGGCAGCCGACTCGCGCGGCAGGTAGCTCACCCCGGCGACGCCCTCGATGAGGGCTGCCGCGAGCAGCGGCGCGGCGACGAGCGCCTGGTGGTGCCGCTGCCCGGGCGTGACCAGCAAGGACACCAGCCAGGCGATCAGGGCGGCCACGCCGTAGATCAGCGGAGCGGCCATGATCAGGCAGACGACTCCCTCGTCCAGGAGCGGCCCGGCGAGGGCGAGCCCGATGGTGGTGACGGCGAGCGTGAGTCCGACGGCGCTCCGCGGCCGGGCGGTGAGCACCACGGTCACCGCGATCAGCGCCGGGATGCCGACGTAGAACATCGCGGTCTGCTCCAGGCCTCCGCTCGCGAGGGCCTTGGCGAACAGCATCGCTCCGAAGACGGCGAGCAGGAGGGCGGCGAGGACCAGGCGCTCGCGGCTCGGTCTCTTCTCCGCACGGGGATCGTCAGTCATGGTCCGGCTCCTTGATCGCTAGGTTTAATCACCTGATTAAAGCGTACGATAAGCACATGCCGCCACGGAAGCGAACAGCCGGGACCGAGAAGACCAGCGAGGAGACCCGCCGACGCCTGCTCGACGCCGCCGACGAGGTGCTGCGCGAGAAGGGCTACGCCGGCGCCTCGGCGCGCAACATCGCCACCGCCGCCGGGGTCACCTCGGCGCTGGTCTTCTACCACTTCGGCGGCGTCGACCAGCTCCTGCTGGCGGCGATGGACCGTGACACCGCCGCGCGAATGGAGGCGCACGGCGCGACGATGGCGGAGGTCCGTACGGTCGAGGAGTTCACCGCCGCCGCGGTCACGATCTACCGCACCGACCTGGAGCGCGGGTCACTGGCGAAGTTCAGCGAGATGATCGCCGCCGCGGTCACCAACGAGGACCTCCGCAAGGAGATCACCGAGCGCGCCGAGCCGTGGCTCGACTTCGTCGCCGAGCACTGGGACCGCGTCACCCGCGGCACGCCGCTGGGCAAGCTGCTGCCCGCGCGCGACGTGGCCAACGCGGCCATCACCTTCTACCTCGGCGTCAACCTGTTCTCCGTGATCGACCCCGATCGCCGGCGCACCGAGGACGTCTTCGCCCTCGCCCAGCGGCTGGCGCCGCGGGCGAAGCTGCTCACCATGAAGCTCCCCGGCCGCCGGTAGCCCTCAGGAGTAGTCGGCCCACAGACGCCGGGAGGTGCCGTCGACGGTCATCTCGCCGCCGTAGGGCACGATCCACTGCGGCCGGGTGTGCCCGAACGGTGGGCCGACGACGACCACCGCGTCGGGGTTGTAGCGGGCGACGGTCTCGATCGCCGCGTCGCGCTGTTCGGCGCGCTTGGCGGCACGCTCCTCGGCGCTTGGCTGGCGTTCGAAGTCCGAGGTCGGCGGGCGGCCGACGATCACCGCGTCGATCGCCTCGAGCAGCCCACGCTCGCCCAGCGAGCGGGTGATCCAGCCGAACTCCTGCGCCGGGATGAGCTCCTCGGAGGTCTCCAGGAGGAGTACGCCGCCCGCCAGCACCCCCGGGTCGGCCGGGAAGCGTCCTGCGGTCAGTGCCCACTGGAGGATCTCGATGCAGCCGCCCCAGGTGCGTCCGGTGACCTCGCGGGCCGGGCCGGCCCAGGTCCACGGCTCGGTCGCCTCACGCTCGCCGTACTCGGTCAGCGCCCGTGGGTCGTTCCAGTCGCGGCCGATGTCCTCGGACTCCCCCGGCTCGGTGATCTCGAGGGTCTCGCCGGTGAGGAGCGCAGCCTTGAGCGAGGCCTCGTGAACGGGGTCGAGCGCTGGTCCCGGCCCCAGGTGGACCTGCGTCGAACCGCCGTGGAACGCGGCGACGCCGTTGGTCCACAGCCAGTTGAGGAGGTTGGTGTTGTCGCTGTAGCCGAGGAACGGCTTGGGGTCGGCCCGCACCAGGTCGGCATCGAGGTGAGAGATCACAGTGATCTGGTCCTCGCCGCCGATCGTCGCCAGCACTGCCCGGATCTCCGGGTCGCCGAAGGCGGCGTTCAGATCGGCCGCCCGCTCCTGCGGCGTCGCACCGACCTTCCGCGTCGTCGGATACTCCACCGGCACCAGCCCGGTCACCTCGGTCAACCGCTTCAGCGCCTGCTCGTGGATCGCGGGTGCCACCCCGGGTGCGGCGAACGAGGGTGACAGCACGGCGACCTTGTCGCCCGGAACGGCCTTGGGTGGCTTGACGATCTCCATGGGTGAAGTCTGGTTCCCAGCAGGCGTGCGGCGCGAATGGTTATCTCTCTCCCCCCGCTGGTCGAGCCGGATTCGTGAGGTACGAACGAATCCGTGTCGAGACCAACACGGCCCCATCGAGCGCGCGACAGGGGACGTGTTGGTCTCGACACCGCTCGCTGGCGCTCGCGGGCCCGACCAGCGAGATGACCAGCGGTGGGCGGTCAGCCGATGCGGTCGAGGATCAGCGGCGTCGCCTCGTACGCAGCCCCGTCCTCGATCTCGTAGCCACCCTCCAGCGCGGCCAGCGCACGGTCGAAGCGCTCAGGGGTGTCGGTGTGGAGGGTGAACAGCGGCGTACCAGCAGCGACGGAGTCGCCCGGGCGAGCGTGCCAGGTGACCCCGGCCCCGGCCTGCACGGCGTCCTCCTTCCGCTCCCGCCCGGCGCCGAGGCGCCAGGCAGCGAGTCCGACGGCCATCGCGTCGAGCCGGGTGAGGACACCGGATGTCGGCGCGGTGACCACGTGGGTCTCACGGGCGACCGGCAGCGGCGCCGACGGATCGCCGCCCTGGGCCGAGATCATCGCCCGCCAGGCGTCCATGGCCTTGCCGGAGGCGAGCACGTCGGCGGGGTCCGGGCCGGACACACCCGCAGCGGCCAGCATCTCCCGGGCCAGCGCGACGGTGAGCTCGACGACGTCGGCGGGTCCGCCGCCGGCCAGGACCTCGACGGACTCGGCGACCTCGATCGCGTTGCCGGCGGTCAGGCCGAGCGGGGTGGCCATGTCGGTCACGAGCGCGACCGTGTTGACGCCCGCGTCGGTGCCGAGATCGACCATGGTGCGCGCCAGCTCCTGCGCGGAGGCGAGCGTCTTCATGAACGCCCCGGCGCCGACCTTGACGTCGAGGACGAGCGCCCCGGTGCCCTCGGCGATCTTCTTGGACATGATCGAGGAGGCGATCAGCGGGATCGACTCGACGGTGCCGGTGACGTCGCGCAGCGCGTACAGCTTGCGATCGGCCGGGGCCAGCCCCTCACCTGCCGCGCAGATCACCGCGCCGACCGACCCGAGCTGAGCCAGCATCTCCTCGTTGGACAGCGACGCGCGCCACCCGGGGATGGACTCGAGCTTGTCGAGCGTGCCGCCGGTGTGGCCGAGCCCGCGCCCGGACAGCTGCGGCACCGCCACGCCGCACGCGGCGACCAGCGGCGCCAGCGGCAGCGTGATCTTGTCGCCCACGCCTCCGGTGGAGTGCTTGTCGGCGGTCGGCCTGTCCAGGGAGGAGAACGACATCCGCTCGCCCGACGCGATCATCGCCGCCGTCCACCGCGCGATCTCGCGCCGCGACATCCCGTTGAGCAGGATCGCCATGTTGAGCGCCGACATCTGCTCCTCGGCCACGATCCCGGCCGTGTAGGCCGCGATCATCCAGTCGATCTGGGAGTCGCTCAGCTCGCCACCATCGCGCTTGGCGAGGATCACCTCGACCGCATCATGTTCCGCCATGCGGACAGCGTAAGGCGCGACTGCCGCAGGTCCGCTACCGGACGACGCCCCTCACACACGACCGCCCGGAGAAGTGGTCACTTTGGGCCTCCTCGAGCCCACGGAGACAGCCCAAACTGACCACTTCTCGTCGGAGCTTCAGGTCCGTAGCGCCTCGACGACGTCGGCTCCGAGCTCTTCCAGTCCCTCGATCTCGACACCGGACCGGAGGATGGTCACCTGCACGTACGAACTGCCCCCGATGTGCTCCACCCTGTTGTGAACGGTGCCCGCCCCGGCCTCGGCCTCGGCATTGTCGTTCTCACCCGCCCGGACCTCGGTGGCCGCACACCACTTGTCGGGCACCTCGTCGTAGCTTCCCTCCGGGATACCAGGGCCCTGAGGCATCATCGCGAAACCTTTCAGCGCACCGCAGCGAAGCGACACGAAGCGCTCCGGGTCCTCCTCCATCCGCGCGGCGGGTCCGGTCTCGCCGATCGTCGTGAGGCTGACGAGAACCGAGGTGTCCCCTGCCGGGGTGACGCCTCGGAACGAGCACAGCACGACGCCGTCGACCGAGTCCGTACGTCGTACGTCGCCGACCTGGCTGAGCTCCGGCGGCAGCACGTCAGACACCTTCGAACAGACGTCGGGAGGAGGAGTCCCGGCCTCGCTCTCGTTCGGTCCGAGCAGCGCGACCGCGCCACCGACCACACCAGCGACCACAGCGATGGCGACCGCTGCTCCACCGATCAGCGGAAGCACGACCCGTGACATCGCAGAGCTTCCCGACGTCATGACAGCTCGCTCTCTGCGGCGTCGAGGATCTCGACCAGGCGTACGTCGATTCGTGGATGCTCACTCCCGTCGGGCCTCACCGTGAGACTGAGCGAGTCCGTGAGCATCCGGCCGGCCCACCCGATCCTGCTCCTGGACGCCGTCACGACGCAGGTGTCATCGTCTTGCTCACCCGGCAGAATCACAACGCCCGCCGCTCGCTGGCCGTCATGACAGTCGCGCACCCAGTCGATGAGGGGATGGAGGTTCCACAGCTCGATCTCGAAGCTCGCCTCGGGCCTGTGCCCGAACTCCTCCGAGGCGGGGTTCGCTTCCGTGAGGGTGCAGGTGCCGCCGTAGTCCAGACCGAAGGCGTCGCCCGACAGGTCGTCGCCGACGTAGTCCATGCCGAGCTTCTCGGCGATCCGGTAGCAGTAGTTCTCACCGACCAGCGCCTCGATGTTCGGCCGCTCGTCATCGCTACCACCGCTCGCCGCGCGCGCGAGCACGAAGATCCCTGCTCCGATCAGACCGACGACCAGGCCACCGGCGATGCCGACGACGAACCAGACCCACCGTTTCGTTCCGGGCGGCTGCTGCGGAGTCGGTGGATGGGCGGGCGTTGCGTACGTCATGGTGACCTCCGAGAATGTGGCCGTTCAACCTGGCAGCACGCAGTTCGGTTACGCGAGGTTCTCCGGGCCGAAGGCGTCGGGAAGGACCTCGGACATCGGCCTCACGCCTGAGACGGTCATCAGCAGCAGCTCCGGGCCACCGTTCTCCCAGAGCAGCTGACGGCAGCGGCCGCAGGGCATGATGACCTCGCCGGAGCCGTTGACGCAGACGACGTGGGTGAGGCGGCCACCGCCGGTCATGTGCAGCGAGGAGACGAGCCCGCACTCGGCACACAGCGTCACGCCGTAGGCGGCGTTCTCCACGTTGCAGCCCTTGAGCAGGCGTCCGTCCTCTGCGATTCCGGCCACTCCGACGGAGTAGTTGGAGTAGGGCGCGTACGCATGTTTTGCGGCCTCCACCGCTTGCGCACGCAGGCCTTCCCAGTCAAAGCCCTCTGCGGCGTACGTCTGCTTCTCGGTCATGGTTCGACCTTAAAGCCTGTCCGGACAACCAAGCACAAGCTACGAGGCTTAGGCTTCGTCGAGATCAAAAGTTGGTAACCGTTCGCGTAATCCCTGGCAATGCTCGGTCTTTGGGGAGAACGTTCGGACATGAATGTCCTTTGCGCCGCGCTTCGCGGAGCAACGACCTGGAGGCACCAGTGAAGAACAACATGAAGAAGGCCGCCGCCGGCGGCTTCGCCGCGGTCCTGACCGCTGCCGCGCTCGCCGCGTGCGGAGAGGCGCCGGCCGAGCGCGCCGGGGAGGGAAACAGCGACTACCTTCCCTGCATCGTCTCCGATGAGGGCGGGTTCGACGACAAGTCGTTCAACCAGCTCAGCTACGAGGGCGTGAAGGAAGCCGCCGACGAGCTCGGCGCGAAGTTCAAGGACGTCGAGTCCAACAGCCCCAACGACTACACCTCCAACCTGGAGGGCCTGGTGGGGCAGAGCTGCGACACCATCGTCACCGTCGGCTTCGCGCTGTCGGCGGCGACCATCGAGTCCGCCAAGGCCAACCCCGAGACCGAGTACGTCCTGATCGACGACGCGGCCGACGCCGACTTCGACGGCAAGACGGACGCGGAGAACATCAAGCCGATCCTCTACGACACCGCCCAGGCCGCGTTCCTGGCCGGCTATGTCGCCGCCGACTACACCAAGACCGGCGTCGTCGGCACTTACGGTGGCCAGCCGTTCCCGACCGTGACGATCTTCATGGACGGGTTCAAGCAGGGCGTCGAGTACTACGCGAAGACCAAGAACAAGGACGTCAAGGTCGTCGGCTACGAGGGCGGCGAGAAGGGCTCCTTCACCGGCGAGTTCGTCGCCAACGAGAAGGCCACCAACACCGCCCGCCAGATCATCGACCAGAACGCCGACGTGATCCTGCCGGTCGGCGGCCCGATCTACCAGGGTGCGCTCACCGCGATCGCCGACTCCGGCAAGGAGGTCGCCCTGATCGGTGTCGACGCCGACTTCTACGAGACCGACCCGAACACCCAGGACGTCGTGCTCACCTCCATCCTGAAGAACATGAAGACCTCCACCACGGATGTCATCCTCGCCGCGGGTGAGGACAAGTTCGACGCGACGCCGTACGTCGGCACGCTCGAGAACGACGGGGTCGGCCTGGCGCCGTTCCACAACTTCGAGTCGAAGGTCTCCGAGACTCTCCCCGACGAGATCGAGGAAGTCACCGCGGGCATCAAGGACGGCTCGATCAAGGTCAACTCCTACCTGGCGGAGTGACTCACCCGGTGGTCCCGCTCGCCGGGACCACCACGACGAGGGGGCCGGATGCACCCGGCCCCCTCGCCACGTACTTCCGGAATTTCTCCACCCCTGCAAGGAATGATCCGTGCCATGAGACTCGCGCTTCGCGACATCACCAAGCGCTTCGGCTCCCTGGTCGCCAACGACCACATCTCCCTGACCGTCGAGCCGGGTGAGATCCACTGCCTGCTCGGTGAGAACGGTGCGGGCAAGTCCACGCTGATGAACGTGCTCTACGGCCTCTACCAGGCCGACGAGGGCGAGATCGTCATCGACGACGAGCCGCAGCGCTTCAAGGGTCCCGGCGACGCGATGGCCGCCGGCATCGGCATGGTGCACCAGCACTTCATGCTCATCCCCGTCTTCACCGTCGCCGAGAACGTCATGCTCGGCCACGAGGCCACCGGGTTCGCGGGCAGCCTCGACCTCGACGCCGCCCGCAAGCGGGTCCGGGAGATCTCCGACCGCTTCGGCTTCCAGGTGAACCCCGACGCACTCGTCGAGGACCTCCCCGTCGGCGTGCAGCAGCGGGTCGAGATCATCAAGGCGCTCTCGCGCGACGCCGAGGTGCTCGTCTTCGACGAGCCGACCGCCGTGCTGACGCCGCAGGAGACCGATGAGCTGATGGCGATCATGCGCCAGCTCAAGGAGTCCGGCACGGGCATCGTCTTCATCACCCACAAGCTTCGCGAGGTGCGCGAGGTGGCCGACCGGATCACGGTCATCCGCCGCGGCACCGTCGTCGGCGAGGCCTCCCCGGACGCCTCCAACGCCGAGCTCGCGGCCCTGATGGTCGGGCGCCCGGTCGAGCTCAAGGTGCACAAGGACCCGGCGCAGCCGGGCGAGCGCGCACTCGTCGTCTCCGACCTCACGGTGGCCGACGAGACCGGCCACCTCCATGTCGACGGGATCAGCTTCCACATCGACGCGGGCGAGATCCTGGCGGTCGCCGGGGTCCAGGGCAACGGCCAGACCGAGCTCACCGAGGCCATGGTGGGCCTGGCTCCGCACGTCGAGGGCTCGATCAAGCTCGACGGCCGCGAGATCGTGGGCCGCTCGGTGCGCAAGGCACTCGAGGCGGGGATCGGGTTCATCCCCGAGGACCGCCAGGTCGACGGCCTGGTCAGCAACTTCACCATCGCCGAGAACCTCATGCTCAACCGCAGCTATGACGAGCCCTTCGTCTCCCGCGGCTCGCTGAACCTGAAGAAGCTCGACACCTTCGCCAAGGAGAAGCTGGCCGAGTACGACGTACGCGCCCCCGGGGTCTCGACCCTGGCCGGGCAGCTGTCGGGCGGCAACCAGCAGAAGGTCGTCGTCGCCCGAGAACTCTCCCGTGACCTGCGACTTCTCGTCGCGGCACAGCCGACGCGCGGCGTCGATGTCGGGTCGATCGAGTTCATCCACCAGCAGATCGTGGCCGCGCGCGACACCGGTGTCCCGGTGCTCGTGGTCTCCACCGAGCTCGACGAGATCGCCGCCCTCGCCGACCGGATCATGGTCCTCTACCGCGGACGGGTCGTGGGCATCGTGCCCGCCGACACCTCCCGCGACACCCTCGGCCTGATGATGGCCGGCGAATCTCCTGAAGGGATCGAGTCGTGAGTGAGAAGGGGCCGGAGAACGAGCCGGCCGAGACGACAGAGCCAACCGAGGCAACCGAGCCGACTGAGTCGGCTGAGGCGGCGAAGGCTTCGTCCGATGCCGACCAGGTGCCCGGGGCGAGCCGTTGGCACGTGGCGATGCGCGAGATCACCACGGGCAACGCGCTGGTCGCGGTGCTCTCGGTGGTGCTCGCGATGTTCTTCGGGTCGCTGATGATCCTCTTCACCGACGAGGACGTCCGCTACGGACTCTCCTACTTCTTCGCCCGCCCCTCCGACACGTTCTTCTACGCGTGGGAGGCCATCTCGGGGGCGTACGTCTCACTGTGGCGGGGTGCGGTCTACAACGACCTCGGCGGCACGTTCGCCCAGCAGATCAAACCGATCACCGAGACGATGAAGTTCGCCGCGCCGCTGACGCTGGCCGGGCTCGGCATCGGCCTGACCTTCCGCGCCGGGCTCTTCAACATCGGCGGCCGTGGTCAGATGCTGCTCGGTGGCGCCGCGGCTGCCTTCGTGGCGGTCAGGCTCGACCTGCCGATGATCGTGCACCTGCCGCTGGCGATCCTCGTCGGAGCGCTGGCCGCCGCCCTGTGGGGCGGGATCGCCGGCCTCCTCAAGGCACTCACCGGTGCCCACGAGGTGATCGTGACGATCATGCTCAACTACATCGGCTACTACCTCGTCTTCTACGCCCTGACCCGCAAGTCGCTGCTCCAGGCGCCCGGGTCGGGCAACCCGAAGTCCTCGCCGATGCCGGAGTCGGCGATCCTGCCGGACCTGCTCGGGCCGCAGTTCAACCTGCATGCCGGTTTCCTGCTCGCCGTGCTGGCGACGTTCCTGGTCTGGTGGATCCTCAACCGTTCCTCGCTCGGCTACCGGTTCCGCGCGGTCGGCGAGAACCCCGCCGCCGCGAGGGCTTCCGGCATCAACGTCGGGGTCGCCTACCTGAGCGCGTTCCTGATCTCCGGTGCCCTGGTCGGCCTGGCCGGTGTCAACCAGGTGCTCGGCTCGGTGACCGACGGCGCGACCAGCGGTCTCGACGCCGGGATCGGCTTCGACGCGATCACCGTCGCGCTGCTGGGACGGTCCCGTCCGTTCGGCATCCTGGCCGCCGGGATCCTGTTCGGCGCGTTCAAGTCCGGCGGCTTCTTCATGCAGGCCTCCGAAGGCATCCCGGTCGACATCGTGCTGGTCATCCAGTCCCTGATCGTGCTGTTCCTCGCCGCGCCACCTCTGGTGAAGGCGATCTTCCGACTCCCCACGAAGGAGGCCTGAGCACCGTGTCCAGTGTCGATCTTTCGGTCAACTCCGACGCACCAGTCGTCGCCGAGCGCATCCCGGGCCTGTGGAAGACGCCCATCGTCATGGCTGTGTTCACCGTGCTGGTGGCGCTGCTGGTCATCCTGGCTCCTCGCACCGGCGACTCCACCTTCAGGTGGAGTCGCGACGGTGACTGGTTCGCCATCCCCGACATCACGCTGCCCGCCAACGGCATCGTGTGGACGGCCGTGGTGCTGTGCCTGCTGTGCACGGCGTACGCGGCCTGGAACGCTCGCGCCGGCCGCAAGACTCCCCTGGTGCTGGTCGCGGCCTTCGCCGTGATCGCCGTGTCCGGGTTCCTGGCCTGGGCGGTCGCGGGCAAGACGCTGCCCGTGGTCGGCCTGCTCGCCGGCTCGCTGGCGCTGGCCGTGCCGCTCGTGTTCGGTGCGCTCGGCGGCGTAGTGGGTGAGCGGTCCGGCGTCGTCAACATCGCCATCGACGGCCAGCTGCTCTTCGGTGCCTTCGGCGCGGCGATCGTCGCCTCTCTCACCGGCAGCCCGTGGGCGGGCCTGGTGGCCGCGATGGTCGCGGGGATGCTGGTCGCGCTGCTCCTGGGCCTGTTCGCGATCACCTACTGGGTCGAGCAGGTCATCGTCGGTGTCGTCCTCAACGTGCTCGTGATCGGCTTCACCAGCTTCATGTTCTCCCAGGTCCTCTCGGAGAACGCCGGGGCGCTCAACAACCCGCCCCACTTCCCGCGCCTGGAGATCCCGCTGCTGTCCGGCATCCCGGTGGTCGGCCCGATCTTCTTCCGCCAGACGGTGCTGGTCTACATCATGTACGCCGCCGTCTTCCTCGTCGCCTGGGCCCTCTACCGGTCCAAGTGGGGCCTGCGCGTGCGCGCGGTCGGCGAGCACCCGAAGGCGGCCGACACCGTCGGCATCAACGTGATCGCGACCCGCTACCGCACCATCCTGCTGGCCGGCGCGATCGCGGGCATCGGCGGAGCGACGTACACGCTCGTCTCGGTGCCGTCCTTCGGTCGCGAGATGACCGGCGGCGCGGGCTATATCGCGCTGGCGGCGGTGATCTTCGGCAAGTGGGATCCGATCAAGGCGACGCTGGCGGCGCTGCTCTTCGGCTTCGCCTCCAACGTCGAGTCGGTGCTCTCGGTGATCGGCTCCCCGGTGCCGTCGCAGTTCATGCTGATGCTGCCGTACGTCGTGACGATCTTCGCCGTCGCCGGTCTCGTCGGGCACTCCCGCGCACCCGCCGCCGACGGCATCCCGTACCGAAAGGGCTAGCCCCGAGCTAGACCAGCGCGCGGTGGGCAGCGGCGGCCAGGACCTTGGCTCCGACGCCCACCGCGCGTTCGTCGATGCGCAGGTCGCCCTGGTGGAGGTCGTAGGTGGGGCCACCGGGGGTGCGTACGCCGAGCCGGAACATCGAGCCGGCGACCTGCTCCTGGTACCAGCCGAAGTCCTCGCCGCCGAGGCTCTGCGCGGAGACGACGGCACCCCGCTCCCCCAGAACCTCGCGGACGCTCTCGACGAGGATCTGGTGGGACTCCTCGTCGTTGCTCACCGGCGGCACACCGCGGGTGTAGTCGACGGCGGCGGTCACGCCGTAGGGGGCGATGATCTCGGCGACGACCTCGCGCACGACGTGCTCGACCTCGCTCCAGGCGTCGCTATCGAGGATTCGCACGGTGCCTCCGACGGAGCCATGGGCGGGGATCACGTTGTGGATCTGGCCGGCGGTGACCTTGCCCCAGACCACGCTCACGCCGGCCCGGGGGTCCATCCGCCGACTCAGGATCACCGGCAGCTCGGTGGTCACCTTGGCGAGCGCGAAGACCAGGTCGCCGGTCAGGTGCGGGCGCGAGGTGTGACCGCCGGTGCCGCTGAGGTGCACGTCGATCAGGTCGGCCGCGCTGGTCAGCGCGCCGGAGCGGATCCCGACGCGGCCGACGTCGACGGTCGGGTCGCAGTGCAGCGCGAAGATCCGCTCGACGTCGTCGAGCGCGCCCAGGCTCATCAGGTGCAGCGCCCCGCCCGGCATGACCTCCTCTGCGGGCTGGAACAGCAGGCGTACGCCGCCGGGCAGCGGTGACTCGCGATGCAGGTCGGCGAGCGCGAGGCCGGCACCGAGCAGGGCCGTGGTGTGCACGTCGTGGCCGCAGGCGTGCGCGACCCCGGGAACGGTGCTCGTCCAGATGTCGGTGGTGACGTCGTCGACCGGCAGCGCGTCCATGTCGCCGCGCAGCGCGACGACCCTCGAGCCCTTCTCGTCCCCGCCCAGATCGGCGATCAGGCCGGTCGCGGACGGCCGGTCGACCTGCCACCCCGCCTTCTCCAGTCGCTCGGCGATCAGCTCGGTGGTGCGATGCTCCTGCCAGGACAGCTCCGGGTGCGCGTGGATGTCCCGGCGCAGGTCGGTCAGCTCGGCGTCGTAGGCATCGACTCGCTCGGCGAGGAAGGCAGCAGGCTCCAGCATGGTCCCGTCAGACTAATCCTTGTCGTAGGCGGCGAGGATCCTGTCCGCGGCCACGGTCGCCGGAAGTTCCCCGGAGAGCACCTCGGCACGCACCTCGTCGCGGATCGCCTTGACGCCCGCGGAGTGCTTGAGCCGCTGGTCGAGCTCGTCGCGGACGAGAGCCCAGGTGAAGTCGAGCTGCTGCTCGGCGCGCTTGGTTCGCAACCCGTCCTTGCCGAGGTGGGCGCGGTGGGCCATCACCTGCTCCCAGACGGAGTCGACCCCGTCGTCGTGGAGCGCGGAGGCGGTGACCACCGGAGGCGCCCACTCCTCGCGCGAGCGCACCAGCCGGAGCGCGCCGGCGAGCTCGCGGGCGGCCGCGCGAGCCTCCTGGGCGCGGTGGGGGTCGTTGGGGTCGGCCTTGTTGACCGCGATCACGTCGGAGATCTCCAGGATGCCCTTCTTGATCCCCTGCAGCTGGTCACCGGTGCGCGCGATGGTGAGGAACAGGAACGTGTCCACCATCCCCGCCACGGTCACTTCGGACTGCCCGACGCCGACCGTCTCGACCAGCACCACGTCGTAGCCGGCCGCCTCCAGCACCGCCATCGCCTGGACCGTCGCCCTGGCGACCCCGCCGAGCGTCCCGGCCGACGGGGAGGGCCGGATGAAGGCGTTGGGGTCCACCGAGAGCCGCTGCATGCGCGTCTTGTCGCCCAAGACGGAGCCGCCGGTGCGTACCGACGACGGGTCGACGGCCAGCACCCCCACCTTGAGGCCGTTGGCGGTCAGCCGGCTGCCCAGCGCCTCGATGAAGGTCGACTTGCCGACCCCAGGGACGCCGGAGATCCCGACCCGGACGCAGTCACCCGCGGGCAGCTTGGTGAGCAGCTCGCGGGCGATGTCGCGGTGCTGGGGCTTGGTCGACTCCACCAAGGTGATCGCTCGTGACACCGCCGCCCGCTTGCCGTCGCTGATGCCGTCGAGAAGGTCTTGTACGTCGGGCCCTGGCATGCCAGCACCTTAGCCAAGATGCCGAGCTCGGCACGGCCCGGCTCGACCCGCGGAGCCTTGAGGGGAGCAGTACGCTCCACCGACGTGACCGATATGACGAGAACAGCGGTGGTGACAGGCGGCGGAACCGGACTGGGACGCGCGATCGCGGCGCGGCTCGCGGCCGACGGGCTCGCTGTGACCATCGTCGGACGCCGGGCCGAGACGCTGGAGACCGCGGCCAAGGAGATCAACGGCGCCGTCGGCGCTGACCGGGTGACGTACGTCGTCGCGGACTGTGCCGACCCGAGTGACGTGCGTGCCTTGGCCGATGCCTGCCCGGACCGCCTGGACGTGCTCGTCCTCAACGCCGGTGGCTTCACCCCGGCCTCCGGCGACGACCTCGAGTCTCTGGCCCACGAGTGGGCGGCCGACTATCGGCTCAACGTGCTCACCGCGGTACTCCCGGCCGAGGCTCTGCTCCCACGGCTCGCCCGTCCCGGCGGCCGGATCGTCGCGATGAGCTCCATCTCGGCGCTGCGCGGCCACGGTTCCTACGGTGCGGCCAAGGGCGCCGTCAACACCTGGATCACCGGCCTCGCCGCCGAGATCGCGGCGGACGGGATCACCGCCAACGCGGTCGCTCCCGGCTTCGTCCCGGACACCGAGTTCTGGGACTCGCGCCGCAGCCCTGCGCTGATCGACGATCGTGTTTCCCGGATCCCCGTGGGCCGGCCCGGTACGCCCGAGGAGGTCGCCGCACTGGTGGCTCACCTGACCTCGCCGGAGGCTGGGTTCACCACCGGGCAGGTCGTCGGCATCCACGGTGGAACGCTCCTCGCCCGGTTGTGACGTGGCCGTCAGCGCACGCGGCTCAGGACGTCGCGGAGGGGACCGGGCAGCTGGCTCGCCCGGCCGTCGTCGAACGGCACCCAGGAGACGCCCATCTGTAGTGCGTACCAGGCGACGGCCGCCGCGATGATCGCCAGGCCGACGACGGCGACGACCCAGCGCTGCGACGGCGAGGACGCTGCCCGGGCGACCGGTCCGACGGTGTCACGGACCCGTTGCGAGGCGAGCCAGGCCGCGGACATGAAGACCATCGCGGCCACGTAGAGCACCGCGGTCAGCGGCAGCCCGATGGCGAGGCAGCCGACGGCCACGGCGGCCGCGATCACGCCCGTCAGCGCGGTCAGCGCCGCCGTGCCGGGGATGGCACGCACCAGGTCCCACGGCGAGCGGACGAGCGCCCACAGGCCGTCGTACCACTTCCGTCCTCGCGCCTCGCGACGCTTCGACAGATGGTCGGCAGCCAGCGAGACGGCCCGCAGCAGCCAGACGCCCAGGCCGAGCAGGGCCGCGCCCAGGAACGGGTACGCCGCCACGACCCCGGCGAGGATCGCGGCGAGCGCGACCAGGACCAGGAAGTGCATCGGCCCCGGCCAGCGCTTGAGGTTGGCGTGCTTGCTGGGTGGGCTCCAGCCGGGTTCGGGCGACGGGGCCGGTGGCGGAGCCTGCGGGTCGAACCGGCGCACCACCACGGGCTCGGCCGGCGCGTCGGCGACGGTCACCGCGGTCGGCGGCACCTCCTCCACCTCCGTCACGGCGGCGCCGGCGGCGTCCGGGTCCACCAGCGTCGGCTTCAGCTCGGCGTCCGCCGGTGCGGCGGCCAGCGGCATCGTCACCGGCAGCACCTTGGTGAGCGTCGAATCGGCTCCGGACCACGGCACCTCGGGCTCCATCAGCCACTCCCGCAGCTCCTCCAGGCCCGGGCGGTCCGCAGGATCCGTCGCCAGCGCCGCCGTCAGGACCTCCCGCATCGAACCCTCGATGCCGTCGAGGTCGTGCTGGCCGCGGCGTACCCGGTCCAGGACGGCCATCGACGGACCGGTCCCGAACGGAGGCCTGCCCAGCAGCGCATAGGCGGTCGTGGCGGCCCAGGAGTGCACGTCGCTGGCCGCCGACGAGGGCGTCCCCTCCAGGATCTCCGGCGCCAGGTAGCCCGGGGTGCCGACCAGCCACCCGGTGAGGGTGATCTTGGGGTCGTCGGCGACCCGGGCGAGCCCGAAGTCGATGAGCACCGGCGTACGCCCCTCCATCACCACGTTGGAGGGCTTCACGTCACGGTGCAGCACGCCGGCGTCGTGGCAGGCGGCGACGCCCCCGGCCAGGCAGCGCGCCAGCCAGAACCGGTCCTCGCCGAGGACGGGTCCGTCGTCCTTGATCCGGTCGTGCAGCGTCGGACCCGGCACGTAGCGGGTCGCGACGTAGGGAAGGTCCGCGTACGGGTCGGCGTCGACGATCTCGGCGATCCACGGGCTGCGCACCTGCCGCAGCGACCGCACCTCGCGCTCCAGCCGGGCTCGGGTCTCCTCGTCCCCCACGACATGGGTACGCAGCACCTTCAGCGCCACCCGCTCGCCGGTCTCCTCGTGGCGAGCCAGGTGGACGACGCCCATGCCGCCCTCACCGAGCTTGTTGAGGATCTCGTAGGCGCCGACCCTCATCAGCCCGTCCCCGGATGCCCGCCCGGGGCGTAGGTCCGTCACAGTCCTGAGGCTAGACGAGCCCGACGCCCCCGGCGAGGACATACTCGGAACGGTCAGTGATCAGTGATCGAGTTGCTCCCGCAGACGACCGAGCAGGTCGATGGCGGAGTCGGCGATGACGGTGCCGGGCAGGAAGACCGCGGCGGCGCCCATCTGCTCGAGCGTGGCCACGTCGTCAGGCGGGATGACCCCGCCGATGACGATCATGATGTCCGGGCGCCCCTGCTCCTCCAGCGCCGCCTTCAGCGCGGGGAGCAGTGCGAGGTGACCGGCAGCCAGCGACGAGACCCCGACGATGTGTACGTCGGCGTCGACCGCCTGCTGCGCGACCTCCTCGGGCGTGGAGAACAGCGGGCCTACGTCGACGTCGAAGCCGAGGTCGGCGAAGGCCGAGACCACGACCTTCTGGCCACGGTCGTGACCGTCCTGGCCCATCTTCGCGACCAGGATCCGCGGGCGGCGGCCCTCGGCCTCCTCGAACTCCTTGGTCGCCTTCAGCACCTCGGTGACCTTCGAGTCACCCGACGTCGTCGCCTCGTCCCGATACACACCGGAGATGGTACGGATGACGGCCTGGTGCCGTCCCCACGCCTTCTCCATCGCGTCGGAGATCTCCCCGACGGTCGCCTTCGCGCGGGCCGCGTCGACGGCCAGCTTGAGCAGGTTGCCGTCCAGGTTGCCGGTGCCGCTGGGCTTGCTCGTCGAACCGGCCGCGTTCGTGATGGCCTCCAGGGCCCGGCGTACGTCTTCGTCGTCGCGCTCCGCGCGCAGCCGCTCGAGCTTGGCGAGCTGCTGCTTGTAGACCTGGTCGTTGTCGACCCTGAGCACGTCGAGCGGGTCCTCGGAGGGGAGCCGGAAGGTGTTGACGCCGATCAGCTTCTGGGCACCGGAGTCGAGGCGCGCCTGGGTGCGGGCGGCCGCCTCCTCGATGCGCATCTTCGGGATGCCCTGCTCGATCGCCTTGGCCATCCCGCCGGCCGCCTCGGCCTCCTGGATGTGGGACCAGGCGCGCTCGGCGAGGTCGTGGGTGAGCTTCTCGACGTAGTAGGAGCCGCCCCACGGGTCGATGATCTCGGTCGTGCCGCTCTCCTGCTGCAGCAGCAGCTGGGTGTTGCGGGCGATGCGGGCCGAGAAGTCGGTCGGCAGCGCGATCGCCTCGTCCAGCGCGTTCGTGTGCAGCGACTGGGTGTGGCCCTGGGTCGCGGCCATCGCCTCGATCGCGGTGCGGCCGACGTTGTTGAACACGTCCTGGGCGGTCAGCGACCAGCCGGAGGTCTGCGAGTGGGTCCGCAGGGACAGCGACTTCGGGTTGGACGGGTCGAACTGCGAGACCAGACGCGACCACAGCGCGCGGGCCGCGCGCATCTTGGCGACCTCCATGAAGAAGTTCATCCCGATCGCCCAGAAGAAGCTGAGCCGCGGCGCGAACGCGTCGACGTCGAGGCCCGCGGCCAGACCGGTCCGCAGGTATTCGACGCCGTCGGCCAGCGTGTAGGCGAGCTCGAGATCGGCGGTCGCCCCGGCCTCCTGCATGTGGTAGCCGGAGATCGAGATCGAGTTGAACCGGGGCATCTTCGCGGCGGTGTAGGAGAAGATGTCGCCGATGATCCGCATCGACGCCGCCGGCGGGTAGATGTAGGTGTTGCGGACCATGAACTCCTTGAGGATGTCGTTCTGGATGGTCCCGGCCAGCTTCTCGGGCGGGACACCCTGCTCCTCGGCCGCGGCGATGTAGAGCGCCAGCACCGGCAGCACCGCACCGTTCATCGTCATCGAGACGGACATCTCATCGAGCGGGATGCCGTCGAACAGCGTCCTGGTGTCGTAGATGGAGTCGATCGCGACGCCCGCCATGCCGACATCGCCGCGCACGCGCGGGTGGTCGGAGTCGTAGCCGCGGTGGGTGGCCAGGTCGAAGGCGACCGAGAGGCCCTTCTGACCGGCCGCCAGGTTGCGGCGGTAGAACGCGTTGGACTCCTCCGCGGTCGAGAAGCCGGCGTACTGCCGGATCGTCCACGGCTGGGTCGTGTACATCGTCGGGTAGGGCCCGCGCAGGAACGGGCTCAGCCCGGGGAAGGTGTCGAGCGCGTCGAGACCCTCGAGATCCGCAGGCCCGTACGCAGGCTGGATCTCGATGCCCTCAGGGCTCAGCCAGCCCTCACCCGAGGGAGCGTCGGCGGAGTACGGCGGGACCTCGCCCTTCAGCGGAAGGCCCTTGAAGGAGCTGGGGATGGTCATGCGAGCTTCTCCCTCGTAGCGGTCAGGAAGGCCAGCGCGTCGACACCCATCGAGGCGGCGTCGTCCACCTCGGCGTCGACGGCGTCGGGCTTCCCGGCGATGATCACGTGCGTGGCGCCAGCCTCGCGGAGGGCCGCGATCGCGGCCGCGCCCCACTCGGCGTACGTCTTGTCCGAACCGGCCAGGCAGACGACCGCCGGTGAACCGGTCGCACGGTACTTCCCGGCGAGGTCCTCGGCGTCGCTGGTCGCGCCCGCGACCTCGACGCCGATGCCACCGGCGGCGAGGAGGTTGGTCGCGAACGTCGCCCGGGCGGTGTGCTGAGCGACCGTGCCGATGGTGGCGAGGAAGACCTTGGTGGTGGCGGGAGTGTCGCGCAAGGCCTCGAAGGAGGCGCCGTAGCGCACCACCCGCTCGTTCAGCGGGTCGACCGGCCGCTCGGGGAGCGTCTCGGCGAGGTTGGGGAACTCGGTGAGCCCGGTGATCGGGCGCCTGCGCCGCGCGATCGCCTTCTCCCGCTCCGCCGAGACCGCGGCGATCCGGTCGCGGAAGGGCGAGAAGTCGTGGCCTCCGACGGCGTTCGCCCCGGTCCACTCCTCCTCGAGCTGGATGAACGTCTCCCAGCCGGCCTCGGCCATGTCGGCGGTCAGCTGCTCGACGGCGAAGGAACCACCGGCGGGGTCGGCGACGGCCGCGACGTGGGACTCGTCGATCAGCAGGTGGGACACGTTGCGGGCGATCCGTCGCCCGAACCCGTCCGGGACGCCGTTGGCGGAGTCGAAGGGCAGCACGGTCACCGCGTCCGCGCCGCCGACACCGGCGGCGAAGGCGGCGACGGTGCCGCGCAGCATGTTCACGTAGGGGTCGTACTTCGACAGCATCGGCCGCGAGCTCACCGCGTGGATGCGCATCTCCACGCCCTCGGCCCCGGAGAGCTCGAGGACCCGTGACCACAGCTGACGGGCGGCCCGCAGCTTGGCGATCGTCGGGAACTGCTCGTCGGTGGCCGCGTACCGGAACTCGATGAGGCTCGCCGCGACGGCGGGCGAGAAGCCCGCCTCGGTCAGCGCGCGCAGGTAGGCGACGCCGACCGCGACCGACCAGCCGAGCTCCTGCACGTCGGACGCGCCCAGATCATGCGCAGCCGTGGCATCGACGACGATCGCCCGCACCCCGATCCCCTGCGCGAGACGAGCGAGGTCGACCAGCTCGGCGAAGGCCTCGTCGGGTGCCAGCGGCAGGTCGCGCAGCAGCGCGCCCATCGGGTCGGCACCCAGGTTGGTCGCGGCGTGCAGCCCGGCGCCACGCTCGGCGATCAGCGCGAGCAGGTTCTGGGCGACCTTGACCGCACCGATCGGCGCGTCGAGCACGATCGGCGCCAGGTCGAGGAGCACCTTGTCGAGAAGCACTGCGAGGTCGGTGGTCTCGTCGGCGGCCACCCACAGCGAGGAGACCCCGCCGTCCAGGTCGACCAGAGCGGCCTCGTTGGCCGCCTTGGCGTCCACCCCGGAGAGACCGGAGACGAGCGAGCGGATGTCCCACGCGCCGGCGCGCGTGGGACGCGCCGCGTCGGCGAAGGACTCGTCCGGCAGGCCGAGCGGAGCGATCCGGAGTCCGTCGAGGGAGGTGCGCGTCAGCTTGTCCCAGACGAGCGAGTCGGCGTCGTCAGCGGTCAGCCGACCGCTCTTGCGGAGGACGGCAGCAGTCGCCGCCTCCCACTCTGCCTGGGAATGGGCATCCGCCGGCTGGGCAAGGCGCAACGAGTCGTCGCGAGCGGCGTCGTTCATGGGTCGAACCTTAGGCCGATGAAGTGGCGGTGACCACAAAGTGTGAGGTTTACAACCGCTAACTGAGACGCGCCGTTAAGTTGACCGCCGTGAAGGTACGCGCTCCGAGCGGACAGGTCTATCGAATCACCCGACGCTGGGTCCCGTGGCAGCGGAAGTCGCGCCGCCTGAGTCTCGACGCATTGGAGATCCCTCTCGGCGCGCCTTCCGGCGACGACCCGATCAGCATGATCCTCATGGTGCTCTGGCTCGTCATCGCGCTGCCGATCCTCGTCGTGGTCGTCGCGGTCATGCTGCTCACCGGCATCGAGCTCCTCCTCCTGCTCGCGATCCTCCCCTTCGCCATCGGCGCCCGGGTCGTCTTCGGCCGTCACTGGACCGTCGAGGTCCGCCGCAGCTTCCACCCCATCTACGAGGAGCGCGCGGGCAGCTGGGCTGCCAGTGGCGTACGCATCACCGAGCTGGCGCGGGAGATCGAGGCGGGCAACGTCCCCGCGGACACCCTCGGCAAGCCGTCCTAGTCCCGCCACAGGCGCAGCAGCGGCAGGCCGGTGTAGACCAGCACCCACACGGGCCAGAAGAAGCCACGGCCGGTGAGGTGCCAGACCAGGACGGCAATGGCGCCGCAGATCAGGAACACCAGAAGATCTCGTACGAGACGGGGGCCCGCCCCGCCAGACGGAGTCGGATCCTCGCCCAGGTCGTCGACGACCGCGGCGAGGTCGGCGGACCGGGCGGCACCCCACACGGCCTCGGCTCGCGACTCCAGCTCGGGCGCGTCGATCCTCCCCGCGGCGTACGCCTCGACGAGCCGCGCCCGCGCAGCCTCGCGCTCCAGGTCGCCGACCCTCGTCACAGCGCCTCCAGATCGAGCGCCCGGCCGGAGGCGTACAGGTCCTTCGGGCAGGTCGAGGCGGCGCAGTCCCGGTAGCGGTCGGCGAGCCTCGCGAGCGCCTTGACGGTCTCCGCGACCGACGGGTCGGCGGCGAGGTTGTGCTGCTCATAGGGGTCCGAAGAGCGGTCGTAGACCTCGACCTGGCCGGTGTGCAGGCGGGCGTAGGTCCAGGAGCCGACCCGGACGCCGGACCACAGCTGCCTGCTCCCGTCGGTCACCCGCCAGCCGCTGATCGGGATGGCGCGGACCTGCTCGGGCGCGCTCAGCCACGGCATGATGTCGATCCCGTCCGGCGCTCGAGGTGGCCGAGCCCCGGCCGCCGCCAGCAGGGTGGCGGCGAGATCCGGGTTGGTGACCGGGGTACGCACCGTGCGGCCGCGCGGCACCCCCGGGCCGCTCATCAGCACCGGGATCCGCAGCGACTCGTCGTAGTGCCACAGCTTGCCGTTGAGGTTGTGGTAGCCGTTCGAGAAGCCGTTGTCGGAGGTGAACACGACCAGCGTCCGCTTCAGCTCACCGCTGCGCTTGAGCGAGCCGATCAGCGAGGCGATGTTGCGATCCAGGCTGCGGATGGCCTCGAGGCGGCGCTGGTAGGCGATCCGGAGGGCGTCCTTCTTCCGCGGGTTGAACTTCCCGCGACCGGGCGAGCCCTTCGCATAGCCGGAGGTGTCCTCTGGAAAGAGGTTGGGCCGCGCCGGGATCTGCGCGTTGTCGTAGAACCCGCGGTCCTGGGTGTCGGGCACGGTCACCGACAGGGCGGCGTCGGTGCCCGGGTAGATCTTCTTCGGATCGTCGGGCCCGGAAGGCCCGCCGTGGTGCGGCGCCACATAGTTGACCCAGGTGAACCAGGGTTTCCCGTTCGCGCGTTCGGCCGCGATCCCGGCCTTCGCGTGCTCGGTGATGACGGTCGAGGAGTAGCCCTTGGACTTGACGATCTCGCCGTTGACGTTGAACTTCGGCGACCGGAAGTTGTAGGTCGACGGGTCGACCGTCGCGCGCCACTGGTCCCACCCCGGCGGCACGTCGCCGCGGGTCTCCCCCTCGCCGTAGCCGTTGAGGTACTTCCCCGCCAGGATCGTCGAGTAGCCCCCGTCCTGCAGCGAGGTGGCGACCGTCGCGGAGTCGTCGAAGGCTTGATAACCGCCGTACGGCCCCTCGATCGTGCGCGCACCGTGGTTGTGGGCGTACTGCCCGGTCAGCAGCGAGGCCCGCGCCGGCACACAGATCGGCGTCGGCGCGATCCCCTCGGCGAAGGAGACCCCGGTCCGCTCGACCAGCTTCCGCACCCGCGGCAGGTAGTCCATGTCGAGGGCGGAGAGGTCGTCGACCGTGACCATCAGCAGGTTCGGCCTCTCCGCGGGCCGCTCCAGGGCAGGCGTACGCGTCGGGCCCGCCGCCACGGCGGCCGGGTCGTGCACCAGGCCGGTCACCGCGAGGGCGCTCATCGCCACCGTCGCCACAGCAGCGCGCTTGCGACGCGTGAACAGGTTGACGACCGGCATGACCAAACACTCCCAAGTAAGATGAGTTATTTAGTCTACTTTAACCCCGAGCGGTGAAGAGCTGGTGACCAGCGAGAAGGACACCACGCCGGGGAGGTAGCGGTCGTCGCTGAACTCGAAGGTGCGGCCGTCGGCGAACCGTGCGGTGCGGACGACGCGCAGCAGCGGGCTGCCACGCCGTACGCCGAGCAGGCGGCCATCCATGGCCGAGGCAGCGATCGCCTCGATCCGGTGCTCGGCGTGCCCGAGGCAGACACCGAGCGCCTCCTCGACGACCCGGACGATCGACGGAGCATCGGACGGCAGGGACTCGATGGCCCCGGCGAGCCAGCCGGGAAACACCGTGTGCTCGACCATGGCGGGCGACCCGTCGAGCGAGCGGACCCGCACCACCCGCAGCACCGGGCCCCCCGGCCGCTCACCGAGCTCGCGCGCCTCCACAGTCGTGGCGCGACCACGCGCCACGTCGACGAACCGGCCCCCTGGTCTCAGGCCGGAGGCGACGGCCCACTGGGCGAACGAGCGCACCCCGAGACTCTGCAGGCGCGTGGCGACGTGCGCGTACCAGCGCTGACCGTGCAGGGAGACCAGGCGGGTGTCGTTCTCCAGCCGCGCGAGCGCCCGTTCCACGGTGCCGCGCGCGACCCCGAACTCCCGCGCCAGGCACGACACCGTGGGAAGCGGCCTCCCGGCCGGATACTCGCCGGCCCGGATCCGCGCCTCCAGCGTGGCCGCGACGGCCTGGTAGCGACGCGACGACCTCCAGGCTGCGCCGACGGACTGCTCGGGCACCAGGCCCACCTCCAGCATCAGCTCACCCGAGCCCGAGGACTCGTTGGACGAACCAGAAGAGGCCGACGACCACCACGCCCGTGGCCGCGACGACGCCGAGCCACCAGCCGATCCTCGGCTGCCGGCGCCGCAGGACCAGGAGCATCGGGAAGACCAGCGCGATGATCGCCAGCTGCACGGCCTCGATGCCGAGGTTGAAGACGAGGAGCGATCCCAGCAACCGCCACGAGAACGGCTCGTCGATCCCGAGGGCGCCCGCGAAGCCCAGGCCGTGGATCAGGCCGAACCCGAAGACCACGGCGAGGCGGACCTTCTCCCCCGACATCCGCGATCCGGCCGCCCTCGGCGCGGCATCGGTGGACACGCGTGTCGCCAGGGCGACCCCGCCCCCACCAGCCGTCGCGGTCGGGCCGAGGGAGGGACCGGCGCCGCCCATGGGTCGGCCCAGCGACGCCGAACCAGGACCAGCGGGACGTCCATCGCGCCACGAGCCCCACACGTGCCAGGCCGCAACGGCCACGATCGACAGCGCGATCACGGGTTCGACGATCGAGGCCGGGACCGAGACGAGGCCGAGGCTCGCGAGGACGAAGGTCACCGAGTGGGCTGCGGTGAACGCGGTCGCGGCCAGCAGGATGTCGCGCGGACGGCGGGAGCCGACGATGAGCGCGACGAGGAACAGAATGTGGTCGAGACCGAAGAGCAGGTGCTCGGCGCCGAGGACGAAGAACTCGAGCAGTCGGGTCGGCGACGACTCGTCGGTAGAGAAGCTCGGGTCCTCGGCGGTGAGGACCGTGTTGCCGGAGGCCTCCGGAAGCGAGTACTCGAGGATCGTCTCCGTACTTCCCACGAAGCCTTCCGACTCGGGGAACAGCTCGCTGGAGATCTCGTACGCGACGTCGCCCGACACCCGGGGGCACGCGTGCTCGAGCGCCACCACCACGTGGGGCACGCCGTCGCGCTCGGTGGCCTGGAGCTCGTCACCAACGGACGGCGTACAGGCCTGATCGCCGACGGAGGCGCGGAAGCGGTCACCGAGGTAGCCCAGGACGGCGTCGCGGTGGTCCGCGAGAAGCCCGACGTCGGCGCCGGAGGTCTGGAAGGCGGCCTTGGCCCGGCTCTCCAGCTCCGGGTCGGCCTCGGCCTTCGCCACCGACCTGACGAGGAGGACGTACTCCATCTCGAGCTCGGACCTGATCACGCCGTCGGGACGCTGGGTCAGCTCGGCGTAGACCGTGGACGTGAAGCCGTGGGCTGAGGCCGGGACGGTCAGCAGGATCGGCGCCAGCATCGCGAGCGCCGCGGCGAGGAGGCAGCGGATGCGGAAGGAAATGGTCATGAGGATCCTCGATCGAGACGGAGGTCAGGGCCCGCCTGGCAGTCGCCGGGCGAGCCCTGACCCGGTTCAGCTGATCGGCTCGGTGTCGAGCCGAACGTGGTCGATCGCCCAGTACCAGTCGTTCATCGCGTTGAAGAGCCGGAAGTTGACCTTCATCGAGGTCGCGCCGGCCGGTACGTCGACGGGGAGGTTGACCGTCTTGTTCCCCTGGCTGAGGTCGGGGGTGTTGGCCGGCGTCCAATGGACCAGCTGCACCTTCTGGCCGGTGTCGAACTCGACGGTGACCTCGGCCTCCTGCGGCTCCTCCTCACGGTAGTGGTTGTCCCACGCGAGGTAGAGACGCGAGGCACCGCTCGGGATCGGCGCGCTCGGCGTGGTGAGCGTCGAGTCGAAGCGGCCGCGGCTCTCCGGGTCGTTGACGTCGTCCCACTCGTCGGGGTCGGCCACGGCCACGACGTTGCGGCCCAGGGTGAAGCCGCTGCGGTCCTGGTCGTCACCGTTCTGCCAGAACGCCTTGGTCATAAGCGACCAGCCGTTCATCTCCTTGGTGCCGGTGGGCATGTCCGCGGCGTTGGTGATCGTCCAGCCCGCCGGTGTCGTCTTGGTCCAGCCGAGGACGCTCGCGTTCGCCGGCATGTTGTGCTCGACACCGGTCTGGAGCTGAGACGCCACCGACTCGAAGTCCTGGTAGATGAGGTAGTCGGCCGGGTCGACCGGAGGCGGCGCCGGAGCGGTCTTGAAGGTGGTCGAGATCGACCTGCCCGCCTTGCCCCAGGTGTTGTACGGGGTGACCCGCACCTCGTACTCCGTATCCCCCTTCAGGCCCTGGATGGCGTGGCCGCGGGAGGCCGGGAGCGGGAGGATGTAGAAGCCCGACCACTGCTTGAAGTCGGCGACGCTCGCGCCGGTGGCCTTGTCGATGACCTGGTAGCGGTAGAGATGGACGATGTCCTGTACGTCGTTGGCCGCCGGCTTCGCCTGCGGGAAGGAGACCTGTGCGGTCTCCTCCTTGATGTCGGACACGGTCACCGCCGACCCGGCGGGCCACTTCGGACCAGCGGTCTTCGCGGCACGGCGGTCGGTGTAGGGGAAGTTGCGCTGCGGGTTCTTGATCGCTTCCTCGACGTCCCACGTCCAGGTCTGGTCGATCCACTGGCCGGCCCGCAGGTCGTAGTTCTTCACCTTGACGACGCTGCCCTGGACCTCGACGACCGAGGTCTGCGCGTTGTCGCCCGCGTCGTTCGGCGTCGTGTCGTTGTCGACGCCGCTCTCCATCTCGAAGTACGCCAGCGGCGGGGCGTTGACGGTCGTGAAGCCGCCGTCCTGCCAGATCGAGGTCGAGATGTTGTTGGGCGTATGGATGTGCCCGCCCCAGACGACCGCCTGGGGGAAGTTGTCGAAGACCGACTTGAAGGTGTCGCCGCAGCCCTCCGAGAGGCCGGCGCCGTACCACTCGTTCGAGACGTAGTGCGTGCACTTGAGGGGGTGGTGCACGAGGACGAACACCGGACGGTCCGGGTGCTCGGCGGTGTCAGCGGCCAGTCGGGTGTGGAGCCAGTCGCGCGCGTAGGCGTAGTCGCCGGTGCTGCGCTGGGTCGGCCGGCCGGTCTCCTCGTCGAGCTCGCCGGAGCCGGGCGAGACCGTGATGAAGTGGTAGCCGTTGATCTCATAGTCGGCGTTGGGCCGCTGTCCGCCGGTCGACTGGGTGAAGAGGTCGTAGCCCGTCATGCCGGAGCCCACGTCGTGGTTGCCCAGCGCCGCCACCAGGGAGATGTCGTCCTTGCCGTCACCGTTCTCGTCGAGGCGGCGGTCCAGCACCTCCTTCAGACCGGCGTACTCGCCCGCGGTGGCGTTGTTCGTCAGGTCACCGACGAACAACGAGGCGTCGAGGTTCTCGGCGTGGTAGAGGTCGAACGCCTTGTCCAGGTCGCGCCACTCGTTGTGGATGTCGCCGAGCGAGCCGAAGGTCACCTGCGGCTGGTTGTCGTTGGCGGTGCGACGCGCAGCGTCGGCGCGGGCCTTCTCGACGTCGGCGTCGTTCCCGGCGACGACCTGGAACTCCTCGAAGTCGACCGTGCCGTTCTCACCGACGGCCGAGTAGCTGATCCGGTAGTCACCGGCGGTCTGCGGGGTGAACTCGTAGACCGGGTCCTTCGCGGAGCCCGTCGGGGAGATCTCCGCGGTGACGCCGTCGGGAGACGTCACTGACACGACGTAGTCGCCGGTCCGGAACGTGCTGCCCTTCTCGGTCGGGACGGGCTCCGGGATGCGGAAGCTCTCGCCGACCGCGGCCTTGGACTTGGGGGCATCCTGCAACCGCACCTGCTCCGCGAGCAGCGCGAAGGTCGGGCCGTCGGCCTCGGCGCGTTCCTGGGCGACGACAGTGCCGCCGCCCGCGATCGCAACAGTCACGAGGCCGCCGGCAACAAGGCGCGCACCCCACGATCGTCTGATGGGAATCATCGGTCTCCTCGTCTCGGTCACGGTGCTCGGGCACCGGGAACTTGTCTGGACAAGTCCACCGGGACGAGGTGGCGCGTGACTGTCCGGCTGCAGCCCGAAACCACGGCAGACAGATGAAATATCCGTGACGCGATGCGGCAATCCGGCGCGGTTGCCACATCGCGGCCACCGCGGGAGCGGTTAGAGACCGTCGAGGTCGAGCGGGCGGTCGGCGGCGTACATCTTCTTGGGACAGCTGTCGCCGGCGCAGTCGCGGTACTTGTCGGTGAGATCGGCCAGCCGCGAGACGGTCTTGGCGTGGGCCGGGTCGTCGGCGAGGTTCGTCATCTCGTACGGATCGTTGGTGCGGTCGTAGAGCTCGACCTCACCGGTCGTCAGCTCGACGTAGGTCCACCGCCCCACGCGCACGCCGGACCAGAGCCGCGAGGTGCCGTCGGAGGTCGGCCACGCCTCGATCGGGACGACACGGGTCTGCTCGGGCGCACGCAGCCACGGCAGGATGTCGATGCCGTCGGGCTCGTGCGGGTCATCGGCGCCGGCCGCCGCGAGCAGCGTCGTGGCGATGTCCGGGTTGGTGAGCGTGGTCCCGACCTCGCGCCCCTTGGGCACGCCGGGACCGCTCATCAGCACCGGGATCCGCAGCGACTCCTCGTAGTACCAGAGCTTGCCGTTGAAGTTGTGGTAGCCGCTCGAGAAGCCGTTGTCGGAGGTGAAGACGACCAGGGTGCGTGCCAGGTCTCCACTCTTCTTCAGCCCACCGAGCAGGGAGGCGATGTTGCGGTCCAGGCTGCGCGCCGACTCGATCCGCCGCTGATAGGAGAGCCGGTAGGCGTCCTTCTCGATCTGCGAGGGGTTCTTCCGCGACGGGGACCCCTTCGGGAACTTCTTGCGCGCCTCCGGGAACAGGTTGGGCTGCTGCGGGATCGGCTCGTCGGCGTACTTGTCCCGATCCTGCTTGTCCGGCACCGGCACGCCGATCGCGCCCTTGGTGCCCGGGAAGCGCTGCTTGGGGTCACCCTTCTCCGTCGGACCGCCGATGTGTGGCGCCACGTAGTTGACCCACTGGAACCACGGCTTCCCCGCGGCCCCGGGCTTCTTCTTCGCGTCGGTCAGCGCCGCCTTCGCCTGTTCGGTGATGACGGTGGTCGAGTAGCCCTTCGGCTTCACCAGGCGCCCGTTGACGTTGAACTTCGCGCCCAGATAGTTGTACGTCGACGGGTCGACGGTCGCGCGCCACTCGTCCCAGCCCGGAGGCAGGTCGCGCTCGGTCCCCTCGTCGCCGTACTCGTTGAGGTACTTCCCGGTGAACACCGTCGAGTAGCCGGCCTCCTGCAACGAGGTGGCCAGAGTCGCGGAGTCGTCGAAGGAGGGGTAGCCGCCCTCGGGACCGTGGATGGTGTGGGCGCCATGGTTGTGGGCGTACTGCCCCGAGAGCAGCGAGGCGCGGGCCGGCACGCAGATCGGCGTCGGCGCGACCGCGTCGGTGAAGGTGACGCCGCTGTCCCCCACGAGCTTCTTCACGCTCGGCAGGTAGTCCATGTCGAGAGCGGAGAGGTCGTCGACCGTGATCATCAGCAGGTTGGGCTTCTCGACCGGCATCTCGAAGGCCGGCGTGGCGGTCGAGGGCTGCTCAGAGACGCGCTCGCCCGACGGCTGCTGGGTCGGCGCCTGACCACAGCCCGCCAGCCCCATGACGCCGCCCATGACCCCAGCCACCGCGAGTGCTGCTGCCGAAAGCGTCCAGACCCGTCTGGGTACCGCCACTGATTGTCCTCATCATGCTGGTCGTCTACTGGCCGTGCCGATGGTTCATCCCAGGTCAACGCACACGTCGCGCTCTCGCCATCCCCGGGCAGGACGCTGGTCCTATGAAGATGGCGCTGGTCACCGAGAGCTTCTTTCCTACCATCGATGGTGTCACAACCACGGTGAAGGCCATCGCCGACCGCATGATCGAGTCGGGCCACGAGGTGCGGTTCATCGCGCCCGGCCCCGGACTCTCGGTCTACCGCAACAGCCGGGTCGTCCGCGTCTCGCCGATCGCCAAGACCGGCCGCCAGGTACGCAGCGCCCTGGAGTCCTTCGAGCCGGACGTCGTGGTCACCTTCGACCCGGGCCGCCTGGGCCGCAAGGCGCTCTCGTCGCCGACCGCGGCTGCCGCGACGACGCTGGTCGTCCAGCAGTCCCCTCTCTCCCCCAAGGCGGCGCTCACCTGGAGCACCTCGATCGCCGCGTACGCCGATGAGATCTTTGTCACAAGCGAGTACCTGCGCCGCATGCTCGCGGCGATCGACGTCGCCGCCGAGGTGTGGGAGCCGGGGGTCGACACGGCCGCCTTCTCGCCCAGTCTGCGCGACGACTGGCTCCACCGCCGCTGGTCCAAGGCGAAGTCCCGACCCACACCGCTGGTCGTGGTCGGCTACGCGGGCAACCTCGCCAAGAGCCATGGCGTACGCCGCCTCGCCGAGCTCACCGTGGTGCCCGGGATCCGCCTCGTCATCATCGGCGACGGGCCCCAGCGCGGATGGCTCAAGCAGCGGGTCCCACAGGCGAAGCTGACCGGCCCGCTGGGCACCGGCGACCTGGCCGTCGCACTGGCCTCGCTCGACCTTCTCGTCCACCCCGGCGAGGATGAGGGATGTGGCCACATCCTGCGTGAGGCCGCGGCCAGCGCCCTCCCGGTGGTCGCCCCGCGCGCCGGCGCGGCGGCCGAGATCGTCCAGCACATGGAGACCGGATTGCTCTACAACCCGGCCCGCGCCCGCGAGCTCGCGGACGCGGTCGCCTCGGTCGTCTCCGACCCCCGGCGGCACCTGCTCGGCGACCGCGGTCGGGAACTCGTCGCGACGCGACCGTGGACCGATGCGGTCGACGAGCTGCTGGCCCGTCTGGTCGCGCTGAGCGAGGCCCGGTCCTCACAATCTCACGCCATCGCCGCGGAGAATGCGCACCCTGCTGTTAGGCTTGCCTAACCCGTTCCCAAGATACTCGTCAGTAACCCCACCCGCCCACGCAGCGCCGAAAATGTCACATACTCCCTGCGTACAAGTTCGGGTATGAGGGGTAGTAGCGTGCGTGCCGTGGCAACCACGACTCTGATCAAAGGCGCGCGGTCGACGCGCTCGACGATCGCCCTGAAGCTCCTTATGGCGGCCAGCGGCATCGTCTTCATCCTGTTTGTGCTCCTGCACATGTACGGCAACCTCAAAGCCTTCAGTGGCGAGCTGGCCTACAACGAGTATGCCGAGCACCTGCGTACGTTCGGGGAGCCGATGCTGCCGTACGGCGGCCTCCTCTGGATCCTGCGAGTGGTGCTCCTGGCGTCGCTGGTGGCTCACGTCGGCTCGGCGGTGGCGCTCTCGATGCGTGCTCACGCGCAGCGCCCGGTGAAGTACGCGGTGAAGAAGAACAAGGCTTCGTCGCTCTCCTCGCGCACCATGCGCTGGGGCGGCGTGGCCCTGCTCCTCTTCGTCGTCTGGCACCTGCTCCAGTTCACCATCGTGAAGATCAACGTGGGCGAGGGCGGACAGGCTGCGGACGTCACCGAGAACCCGTACCGGCTGTTGACCGCGGCGTTCCAGCCGGAGCAGTGGTGGATGGTCCTCATCTACCTGTTCGCCATGCTCGCGCTCGCGTTCCACCTGCACCACGGCACCTTCAGCGCCATCCAGACGCTCGGGTTCACCAACACCGCTGAGTCGCGTGCCAGGGCCCGCGTCGCCGGCTGGGTCGTCGCGATCGTGATCGCCGGCGGCTTCTCGCTGGTCCCCCTGTTCACCGTCTTCGGCGTCATCTCGTAAGGACATCTGACACATGGCTGCTGGAACCCACTACCTGCCCGGCCTCACCGCGACCAACGAGGCACCGGTCCAGAAATCCGACGACGCCGCGGGCTACTACGTGCTCGGCGACAAGCTCGTCGACCCCAAGGCTCCGACCGGTCCGATCGAGGAGCGCTGGACGACCCGCAAGTTCGAGAACCGCCTGGTCAACCCGGCCAACCGCCGCAAGCTGTCGATCATCATCGTCGGCACCGGCCTGGCCGGCGGCGCCGCTGCCGCCACGCTCGGCGAGGCCGGCTACAACGTGAAGTCGTTCTGCTACCAGGACTCCCCGCGTCGGGCCCACTCGATCGCCGCCCAGGGCGGCATCAACGCCGCCAAGAACTACAAGGGCGACGGCGACTCGGCCTACCGGCTCTTCTACGACACGGTCAAGGGCGGCGACTACCGCGCCCGCGAGTCCAACGTCTACCGCCTCGCCGAGGAGTCGGTGAACATCATCGACCAGTGCGTGGCCCAGGGCGTGCCCTTCGCCCGCGAGTACGGCGGTCTGCTCGACAACCGCTCCTTCGGTGGCGTGCAGGTGTCGCGTACGTTCTACGCCCGCGGCCAGACGGGGCAGCAGCTCCTCATCGGCGCCTACCAGGCCATGGAGCGCCAGGTGGCCGCCGGCACCGTGGAGCAGTTCACGCGTCACGAGATGCTCGAGCTGATCGTCGCCGATGGCAAGGCCCGCGGCATCATCGCCCGCGACATGGTCACCGGCGAGATCGAGACCCACCTGGCCGACGTGGTCGTGCTCGCGACCGGCGGCTACGGCAACGTCTTCTACCTCTCGACCAACGCGATGGGGTCCAACGTCACCGCCACGTGGCGTGCGCACCGCAAGGGCGCCTACATGGCCAACCCCTGCTACACGCAGATCCACCCGACCTGCATCCCGGTGACCGGCGCCCACCAGTCGAAGCTGACCCTGATGTCAGAGTCGCTGCGTAACGACGGCCGCATCTGGGTGCCCAAGAACGCCGAGGACTGCGCCAAGGACCCGCGTGAGATCCCCGAGGAGGACCGCGACTACTTCCTGGAGCGGATCTACCCTTCCTTCGGAAACCTGGTCCCCCGCGACATCGCCTCGCGCGCTGCGAAGTACATGTGCGACGAGGGCCGCGGTGTCGGTCCGGAGGTCGACGAGACCCAGCCCGACGGCACGGTGAAGAAGTTCCGCCGCGGCGTCTACCTCGACCTGGGTGCCGCGATCGAGCGCCTCGGCAAGGCCGCGATCGAGGAGAAGTACGACAACCTCCTCGACATGTACGAGCGGATCACGGGTGAGAACCCCTACGAGCTGCCGATGCGCATCTACCCCGCCGTCCACTACGTCATGGGCGGCCTGTGGGTCGACTACGAGCTCTCGACCAACATCGAGGGTCTCTACTGCACCGGTGAGGCCAACTTCTCCGACCACGGCGCGAACCGCCTCGGCGCCTCGGCGCTGATGCAGGGTCTGGCCGACGGCTACTTCGTGCTCCCGAACACCATCCGCGAGTACCTCGCCGACGGGCCGTTCGAGCCCATCTCCGAGGACCACCCGGCGGTCGTCGAGGCGAAGCAGTCGGTCCAGGAGCGGATCGACAAGTTCATGTCGATCAACGGCAGCCGCTCGGTCGAGTCGATCCACAAGGAGCTCGGCCTGATCATGTGGGAGTACTGCGGCATGGAGCGGACCGAGGAGGGCCTCAAGAAGGCCATCGGCCTGATCCGCGAGCTCAAGAAGGAGTTCTGGACCAACGTCAAGGTCCTCGGCTCGGCCGACTCCCTCAACCAGGACCTCGAGAAGGCGGGCCGTGTCGCCGACTTCATCGAGCTCGGTGAGCTCATGTGCATCGACGCGCTCAACCGGCGCGAGTCCTGCGGCGGCCACTTCCGGGGCGAGTCGCAGACCGAGGACGGCGAGGCGCTGCGTCACGACGACGAGTTCGCCTACGTCGCGGCCTGGGAGTTCGGTGGCGAGGACGGCGCCCCGATCCTCCACAAGGAAGACCTGATCTACACCGCCATCGAGATGAAGCAGAGGTCGTACAAGTAATGAAGCTCACGCTCAAGATCTGGCGGCAGGCCAACGCGTCCGACAAGGGTGCGCTCAAGACGTACGAGCTGGACGGGGTGTCCTCGGACATGTCGTTCCTCGAGATGCTCGACCTGCTCAACGAGCAGCTCCTGCACAACGACGAGGAGCCGGTCGCGTTCGACTCCGACTGTCGCGAGGGCATCTGCGGCATGTGTTCGCTGATGATCAACGGCGAGGCACACGGCCCGGAGGTCACCACGACCTGCCAGCTGCACATGCGCTCCTTCAACGACGGTGACACCATCACCATCGAGCCGTGGCGCGCCTCGTCGTTCCCGATCGTCAAGGACCTGATCGTCGACCGCTCCGCGTTCGACCGGATCATCCAGAACGGCGGCTACATCTCGGCCAACACCGGCTCGGCCCCCGAGGCCAACTCGGTACCGGCCCCGCGCGACAAGGCCATGCGGGCGTTTAACACGGCCACCTGCATCGGCTGCGGCGCCTGCGTCGCCGCCTGCCCCAACGGTTCCGCCTCGCTGTTCCTCGGCGCGAAGATCACCCACCTCGGTGAGCTGCCGCAGGGCCAGCCTGAGCGCTACTCCCGCGTGCAGTCCATGGTCGGCCAGCACGACGCCGAGGGCTTCGGTGGCTGCACCAACATCGGTGAGTGCGCCTCCGCCTGCCCCAAGGAGATCCCGCTCGACGTGATCTCCCAGCTCAACAAGGACCTGCGCAAGTCGCTCATCCTCGGCTGACCGTCTGGTCGCTACGTGACAGAAGGGCCGCTCTCCCTCGGAGAGCGGCCCTTCTTCTATGTCGAGACGTCTATGTCGAGACGTCAGGTACGTCGGCCGAGACGTCACGGTCGTGCCAACTCGGCCGACGTAAGTGACGCCTCGGCTGGCGATCAGACGACCGTGAGCTTGACCTCGATGTTGCCGCGGGTGGCGTTGGAGTAGGGGCAGACCTGGTGGGCCTGCTCGGCGAGCTGCTGGGCGGTCGCGGCGTCAGCGCCGGGGATGGTCACCTCGAGCTGTACGCCGAGGCCGAAGCCGCCCTGGCCGTTCTCACCGATGCTCACGTCGGCGACGACCTCGGAGTCGGTCATGTCGACCTTGGCCTTGCCGGCGACGAGCTTGAGGGCCGAGTGGAAGCAGGCGGCGTAGCCGGCGGCGAAGAGCTGCTCGGGGTTGGTGGCACCGCCGGCGCCACCCATCTCCTTGGGGATGCGGACGTCGGCGTCGATGAGACCGTCGGAGGACTGGACGTGCCCGTTGCGGGCGTCGCCGGTGCTGACTGCGGTGGCTGTGTAGATCGGTGTCATGTGCACAACTATATTGCGCACAACTTAATAGCGCAAGGGGGTAGACTGATCGATGTGTCCGGACGTACCTATCCGCAGCTCTCGCTCGACCTTCAGCTCTGCTTCCCGCTGTACGCAGCGACCAGAGCCGTCACGAAGCGCTATGCGACGCTGCTCAAGGACACCGGGCTGACCTATCCGCAGTATCTGGTGATGCTGGTGCTCTGGGAGAGCGAGGAGCCGCTCTCGGTGACCTCCCTCGGCCAACGGCTACGGCTCGACTCCGGCACGCTGACGCCGCTGCTCAAGCGGCTCGAGACCGCCGGGCTGGTGCGGCGCGACCGCGACCCCGGCGACGAGCGCCGGGTGCTGGTCAGCCTGACCGAGGACGGCCGGGACCTGGAGGAGCAGGTCGCCAGCGTGCCGCAGGAGCTCGGCGCATCGATGGGGATCACCCGTGACGAGGCGCTCGCGCTGCGCGACCAGCTCACCGAGCTGGTCGACCACCTCGACACGGCCGAGTCCTCCTGAGGGCTATCCCCTGGTCAGCAGCCGCTGCACGCCCAGCTTGATCAGCAGGCCGCCGAGGAGAACGTCGACGACCACGAGCACCGCATGGGCGATGTAGTAGGGCTTCGGACGGGTCTGCTCCGGGTCCTTGGCGGTCTTGACGAGGTTGCGGCCGAAGTTGGTCCAGATCGCGATCGTCCAGATCCCGATGACCAGGAGGAGCGCGCCGTCAGTCTTCTCGAGCTTCATGGGTACGACTCTCTCATCCGCCGACCCAGCCCCGACGGTCAGCAGCCCGTATAGCGGGCGATCACGTCGATGCAGCGTCGGAACTGGTCGGGCGTGGCCGGGTTTCTCCAGGCGAGCATCTCGAGAATCCAGTCGATGGCAAACGCCGGCGTGAGACCCGCTTCGGAGGAATCGGGATCGGCGACCCGGGCGTATCCCGCGCGAAGCAGATCCAAGCGGTCAGCGAAAGGCGTACGAGCCGACACCTCCCAGCGACCGACGTCGAAGGCCGGCGCGGCAGGTCCGGCGAACTCCCAGTCGATCACGCCGACGATCTCCCCGTCGTGGATCAGGAGGTTGCCGGGCATGAAGTCGCCCTGGGCGAGCACGAATGGGACGGCGGAACGGTTCGTGATCTCCTGGCGCAGGAAGTCAGCACCGCGCTCGACAACGGCGGCGGCTGCCGGATCCAGCGCCTGGGCGATGATGCGCGCAATCCTGTCGACGTCCCGCTCTGCGGGCCAGCGCAGCTCATGACGTACGCCGCGATCGAGGTCCGGCTCAACGCTGTGGACCAGCGCCATCAGCTCACCGGCGTCGAGGATGCAGCGCTCGAGATCTGCGGTGGACAGCCGACCTACGAGGTCCCCGAGCGGCCTGCCCGGCAGATGCTGCTGAACCGAGAACGAGAGCACCTCAGCGTCGTCATCGACATGATCCAGGCCGAGGATCTCCGGTGTGGGCACACCGACCATACGCGCCTGCTCCATCAGGTACGCCTCGTCCACGAACCACCGCGTCGGGTGCCGTGCGACCCGGACGACCACAGCGACGTCGCCGCCGAGATCGGCGCGGTACGTCTCGTTCATCCCGCCGCCGGTAAGGGGCGCAAGCCGCTCGACATCGCGGCCGCAGATGGATCGCACCACCGAGTCGATGACAGGGCCAGGCGTCGCGACCATCAGCTCGGTTCGGCTGGGGTCGCCCCCACCTGGGCGAAGCAGGCGGCGTACAGGATCACCATCGAGGTGTAGTGGATCCAGACGACCAGGATGAGGGCGATGCCGAAGGCCTGGAAGGCCGGCTGTCCCTGGGTGGCCTCGAGCAGCAGGGTCGAGGCCTGCTTGAGGATCTCGAAGCCGATCGCGCCGAGCACGGCTCCGGCCCACAGGGGGCGCTTCGGGGTGTCGTTCTGGGGAGCCAGGTGGAACATCGCGAAGAAGAGCACCGTGTTGGCCGCGAGGCCGAGCACCAGGGTGAGGAGCACGATCAGCCAGCCGAAGCCTTCGTCGAGGCCGATCCAGTCCAGGACGTTGACCGAGAAGGTGCGTATGAGGCCGGTGAAGGCCACCGCCACCAACAGGATCAGGCCGAGCCCGATGAGTGCGACCAGGTCGCGGGCCTTGGCGGCCAGGAACCCCGGCTGTTCCTCGTCGGGCACCAGGAAGACCGCCTCGAGGGCCTTGCGAAGTCCGTCGATGAAGCCGAGGCCAGCGTAGAGCAGACCGATGACACCGATGATCCCGACTGCGCCGGCCGCATTCTCGATGTCGGCGATCTTCAGCTGGCCGGGATCGTCGCCGACCAGCCCGGGTAGGACCTGGTCGATCGCCTCGACGAGGTCGCTCTCGGCTCCGGAGTAGACCTTGGCGATCTGGCCGACGGCGAAGAACGCGAGCGCCAGGATCGGGAACGTCGACAGGAAGCCGAAGTAGGTGATCGCGCCAGCCTGCTGGGCGGCCCCCACCTCGCCGTAGTGCTCCTGCGTGCGGATCACCCGGTCCAGCGCCGGGAAGCGCTCACGCAGCTCGGCGATCTTTGCCTTGACCTTGTCCTTCATCCCGAGGTCCCCATCCGTCGTTCGTGGGCGGACCCGAGCCCGCCTCAACCGGTCAGTGCTGCTCTCAGCGCGAACTCCCGCGTCGGGCGCCAGCCATCCGTGTCGTCGTGGACATAGAGGTGGAACTCCTCGACCGACCACTCGCACTCGAAGTCGGCCAGCTCACCGAAAGCCTTGTCGAGGCTAGCGTCGGGAAGGTCGTGAGCGATCGTGACATGCGGGTGATAGGGAAACGTGAGCTTCTGGTCGAGCGGACCCTGCCGGACCGCGTTGGCCAGCTGCTCGCAACCCGAGATGCCCTGCACCACTGCCACGAACACCACCGGCGAGACCGGCCGGAAGGTGCCGGTGCCACGCAGGTGCACGCTGAAGGGGGCGACCCGTGCGGCCGCGGACTCGAGATGGCTCTCGACGTCGGGCAGCAGGTCGTCGTGGATCTCCGTCGGGGGCACAAGAGTGATGTGCGTCGGGATCATGGTCGCCGTCGCGTCCCCGAGAGACGTCCGGTAGTCCTGGAGCTGACTTGCCCATGGCTCCGGGATCGCGATGGCAACACCGATGGTGCGCATGCGCCGACCTTACTAGCCGAGCGGCGACGCGGGGGCCACAAAGCCGACCCGCTCGTAGACGTCGGCCAGAGTCTTGCGGGCGACCACGCCCGCCTTCTCCGCACCCTGCTGCAAGATGCCGTCGAGGTAGGCCCGGTCCTCGAGAACCTCGAAGGTCTTCTCCCGGAACGGGGTGACGTAGTCGACGACGACCTCGGCGAGGTCCTTCTTCAGATCGCCGTAGCCCTTGCCGGCGTACTTGCCGACCAGGGTGTCGATCTCGGAGCCGGTCAGCGCGGAGTAGATCCGGAGCAGGTTGGAGACGCCCGGCTTGGCCTCCTCGTCGAAACGGATCTCCATCTCCGAGTCGGTGACCGCGGAGCGGATCTTCTTCGCGGAGATCTTCGGGTCGTCGAGCATGTCGATCAGGCCGGTCGGGCTCGAGGCCGACTTGGACATCTTGATCGTCGGGTCCTGGAGGTCGTAGATCTTCGCGACCTCCTTGAGGATGTAGGGCTCGGGCAGCCGGAACGTCTTCTTGTAGCGGCTGTTGAACCGCTGCGCGAGGTCGCGGGTCAGCTCGAGGTGCTGTCGCTGGTCCTCGCCGACCGGGACGTACGCCGGGCGGTAGAGCAGGATGTCGGCGGCCATCAGCATCGGGTAGGAGAAGAGGCCGACCGAGGCCGCGCCCTCACCACCCTTGGCGGACTTGTCCTTGAACTGGGTCATCCGCCTGGCCTCACCGAACGAGGTGATGCACTGCATCACCCAGCCGAGCTGAGCGTGCTCGGGCAGGTGGGACTGGACGAAGATCGCGGACCGCTCCGGGTCGACACCGGCGGCCAGCAGCTGGGCGGCGGCCCGCCGCGTACGCTCCCGGAGCACCTTCGGGTCCTGCTCGACCGTGATCGCATGCAGGTCGGCGATGAAGAAGAACGGCTCGTGCTCCTCCTGCAGGCTCACCCACTGTCGGACCGCGCCGAGATAGTTGCCGAGGTGGTAGGAGTCCGCCGTCGGCTGGATGCCGGAGAGGACCCTGGGCCTAGTCGTAGGAGCAGTGCTGCCGGTCATGTGCGCATTCTGTCAGCCACCCGCCGAAAGGCTCGAAATGGTGGGAGGAAGAGGATCGAGAACCGATCCGTAGGAGCTGTGGACCCTGCCCGCGGCACCGACCTGCGTGCCGGCCATGGGCCTCGGCGCCCCCCGTGATCAACGTCGAGGACCGTGGTCGCCCGCGGTCTTCCTGAAGGCCGCGGGCAGGATCCGCATGCCCCCTCAACGACAGATTCTCGATGGAGTTATCGAACAGGTGCATCCAATTTCTTACGAGTTTGTGGACCTCCTGAGAGGCTCTACTCAGAGCGGATTCGATGGCCCGTCAAATGCCCTTTTCCTGCCCGACACATGCCCCTGTTAGCCTGTTTGGTCGACCCGCGGATCCTCCAAGGGGTCCGCAGCCTCGGGCCAGCTGCCGAATCGGCCTCGAGGCCAGGCGACCCTCGAGGAGACTTGTGAACGACACGTCCGCTGCCAACGCACGCATGCTGCTCGCGACCGATCTGGACGGAACCTTCCTAGCCGGCGACCCCGAGGCGAAGGTCAAGCTGTACCAGACGCTGAGCCGCCGCGAGGACGTACTGCTGTCCTTCGTCACCGGTCGTGGGCTGGAGTCGGTGATGCCGCTGCTCGCCGACCCGACCATCCCGACGCCCGACTTCATCATCTGCGATGTCGGCGCCACCATCGTGACCGGGCACGACCTGCTCGCCGTCGAGCCCATCCAGCAGGAGATCGCCGCCAAGTGGCCGGGCGAGCTCACCGTGCTCGAGAAGATCGGCGACCGGCCCGGCCTGGTGCGGCAGAACGTGCCCCAGGACCGCCGGGTCTCCTACTTCTGCGACCCCGAGGCCGTCACCGACGACCTCGCCCCGCTGGTCGCGCAGATCGGCTGCGACCTGCTCTACTCCGCCAGCCACTACCTCGACGTGCTGCCCGGCGGGATCAACAAGGGCCACACCGTCACGAAGCTCGTCGAGCACCTCGGCATCCCCAAGGACCGCGTGCTGGTCGCCGGCGACACCCTCAACGACCTGTCGATGTACGACATCGGGTTCCCGGGCGTCTGCGTCGGCGAGGCCGAGGATCTGCTGCTGGACGCGACCCGCGACAAGGAGCGTACGTTCCACGCCACCTCCCCCGGCACCGGCGGGATCCTGCAGGCGATCAGGCACTTCAACCTGCTCGACGACGAGCACATCTACGACCCGGAGAACGACGCCGACGACCCGGGGAAGTCCGACCTCGTCATGGTCTACCACCGGCTTCCCTATGACGAGGTGATCGAGGACGGAGAGGTCAAGCGCCGGCGCCCGAAGTCGCCCAACGGCATCATCCCGACGCTGCTCTCCTTCTTCACCGAGCGCACCGGATCCTGGGTCGCCTGGTCCATCGACGACCCCAAGCGCGGCAAGTTCGCCACCCACACGGTCGTCGACCCGAAGCTCTATCCGGGCCTGGTCGCCTCCCGGCTGCCGCTGTCCAAGAAGGACGTCGACGTCTTCTACAAACGCTTCTCCAAGGAAGCGTTCTGGCCGCTGCTGCACACCTTCTGGGAACGGGCGAAGTTCAAGGAGGAGGACTGGAAGGTCTACTGCCGGGTCAACCGGGCCTTCGCCGAACAGGCGGCGGCCGAGGCGGCGTACGGAGGCATCGTCTGGATCCACGACTACAACCTGTGGATGGTGCCGGCCTACCTGCGGGAGATGCGGCCCGACGTGAAGATCGCGTTCCTGCACCACACCCACTTCCCCGGCGCGGACGTGTTCAACGTCGTGCCGTGGCGCCGCGAGATCATCGGCTCGCTGCTGCAGTGCGACTACATCTCGTTCCACATCCCCCGCCAGGTCGAGAACTTCGTCGACGTCGCCCGCGGCGTGGCGCCGGTCGAGGTGATCGAGACCGAGGACTCGGCGCCTCGGTTCCGGACGTACGGCTTCGCTCTCGGTCTGGACACCATGCCGTCGGTGATCGACGTCGGCGGACGTCGGGTGCACCTGGGCGCCAACCCGGTCAGCGTCGACACGAAGCGGATCGAGCGGACCCTTGCCACCCCAGCGGTGCAGAGCTCGATCGCTCGGGTGAAGGAGGAGTTCGAGGGTCAGCGGTTCGCGCTGGCCGTCTCACGCCTCGACTACACCAAGGGCGTACTGCAGCAGCTCGAGGCCTTCGAACGGGCGCTGCTCGAGGACCCGTCGTTGATGGGCGAGCTGTCGCTGGTGCTGGTGTGCGTGCCCGCGGCCGGCGAGATGACCGTCTACAAGACACTGCAGAACCAGATCGAGCAGGCGGTCGGGCGGATCAACGGCCGGTTCTCGCGAATGGGCTGGATGCCGGTCCACTTCTACTTCCGGCCGATCCCGTTCGAGGAGCTGCTGGCCTACTACGCCAACGCCGATGTCATGTGGATCACCCCGCTGCGCGACGGCCTCAACCTGGTCGCGAAGGAGTACGCCGCGGTCCACGGTCTCCTCGGCACGAGCGGCACCCTGGTGCTCTCCGAGTTCGCCGGGGCGGCCGCCGAGCTGCGCGGCGCGGTGCTGACCAACCCCCACGACGTCTCCGACATGGTCCGGGTCTTCCTGCAGGCCGTCGACATGGACGAGGCCGAGGCCAAGGACCGGATGCGCGGGCTGTGGGACACCATCCGCCACCACGACTCCAAGGCCTGGGCCGACGGATTCCTGGCAGCGGTCGAGGCGGCCACCGCCACGGATGGCAACGAGGAGGCCTTCTAGGCCCGGCGCCGGTGGATGCTGGTGCTCCACAGCAGCACCAGCATCCCGGCGGTGGCCAGGCCGGCGCCGACCAACGGCGCCTCGCGGACGCTCCAGACGTCGAGGGCCAGGCCACCGGCGAAGGCGCCGAGGGCGTTGGCGATGTTGAGGCTCGCGTGGTTCATCGCGGCGCCGAGGGTCACCGCGTCATCGGCGACATCCATCAGGCGTACCTGCAGGTTGATCACCAGCACCGATGCCACCGCGGTGGTCAGGAAGGCGACCGGCGCGAGCCACCACCCGGCCGGGGCGACCAGCCAGAAGAGCGTCAGCACCGCCACCATGCCCAGGCTGCTCGCCAGCAGTGAGCCCATGACCGACCACCGGGCCAGCTCCCCCGCGACCCAGGTGCCGACGACCATCCCGGCGCCGAACGCGAAGACGAACCACGGCACCGCCCCTTCGGCCAGACCGGCGGTGTCGGTGACGATCGGGGAGATGTAGGAGTAGGCCGCGAACATGCCGCCGAACCCGATCGCACCCGCGAGCATCGTCAGCCAGACCTGCTTGTTCGTGAAGAACCGGCCGGCCTCGCTGCGGCCGGTCGCGTTCGGGTCGCCCGGGAAGTGGGGCACCGAGAGCTGCACCAGCACCACGGTCAGCAGGGCCAGGCCTGCCGCGGCTGCGTACGGTGCCCGCCAGCCGGCGGTCTGACCAAGCCAGGTGGCGAACGGGACGCCGATCACGTTGGCGACCGAGAGCCCGAGCATCACCAGGGCGACTGCTCGCCCGCGGTGCTTGGGCGCGGCCATCGACGTCGCGACGATGCTCGCGACGCCGAAGTAGGCGCCGTGCGGGAGCCCGTCGAGGAACCTCGCGACCAGCAGCATCTTGTAGTCGACGGCGACGGCGCTGAGCAGGTTGAACAGCGCGTACGCCGCCATCAGCGACAGCAGCAGCCCCTTGCGCGGAAGATGGGCGACGAAGAACGAGAGGATCGGTACGCCGACCACCACTCCGACCGCATAGGCGCTGATCAGGTGGCCTGCCGTGGAGGTGCCGACGCCGACGCCCTCGGCGATCTCGGGCAGCACGCCCATGGTGACGAACTCGGTCGTACCGATCGCGAACCCGCCCGTCGCGAGGGCGAGCATGGCGATCACGAACTGGACGGTGGTGACCGGTCTGACGGCGGTCTCGGGGCTGGCGGTGTCGGTCACTACTGCCTAACCTTCGGCGATTTGGGGGCTATTCCGTGAATCGGTGTGACGCGGATCCCGATGCCCCCGGCTTCGTCAACTCTGGTTGACACGCGATCGATGTCAACCTATATTGACAGCATGACGGATGCGAAGGACCTTGCCGAGTCGGCAGCGAGCGCCGACCCGAGCACCGGGTTGCGAGCCGCGCTCGCACTGCGTCGCCTCGCCGACTCGCTGGAGCGGCTGCAGGTGGCGAACGCCCGCCGACAGGGATGGGCATGGCAGGAGATCGCCGACGCGCTGGAGGTCAGCCGGCAGGCGGTCCACAAGAAGTACGCGAAGGAGATGTGATGTTCGAGAGGTTCACCAAGCCGGCCCGCGATGCGGTGACCGCTGCCCAGACGTACGCCGCCGAGCTCGGCCACGAGCGCATCGGCGACGACCACCTGCTGCTGGCGATCGGCTCCAGCGCCGGCTCGTCGGCTGCCCGGGCGCTCGCCGACGCCGGGGTCGATGCCGCTGCGCTGCGGGCGGAGATCGAGCGGGCCCACGGGCGCCTCGGCAACGACGACGCCGACGCGCTGTCCACGCTCGGGATCGACCTGGACGCGGTGCGATCCAAGGTGGAGGAGGTGTTCGGCGCCGGCGCCTTGGACAGCGGGAAGCCACGCCGCCGGCTCGGCGGGCACATCCCCTTCACCAAGGACGCGAAGAAGGTCCTCGAGCTCTCGCTGCGCGAGGCGATCCGCCTCAAGGACCGCTCGATCGGCACCGAGCACATTCTGCTCGGCATCCTTCGCGCGGAAGGGGAAGGACATGCTGCCCTACAGGCCCTCGGCGTGGATGCTGCTGCGCTGCGCCACACGCTCGAGCACGGCGAGGCCGCCTGAGGCCTCACCCCCGCCTCCCGAGGAGGCGGGGGTCAGCCGGCCAGGTGGGACCAGGCCGGAGCCAGCTCGGTCCACGGACCCACCGCGGCGATCTCGCCGTCGACCATGACGACGACCCGGTCGGCCTGAGCGAGAGCGGCTCGCTTCGAGGTGGCGCCGATGACCGTCGTGTGCCGGTCACGCAGCGCCCGCCAGAGCTCGATCTCGGTGGCCGCGTCGAGCGCGCTGGAGACGTCGTCGGCCAGGAGCAGCTCGGTGTCGGCGGCCAGCGCTCGCGCCAGGGCGAGGCGCTGGACCTGTCCCCCGGAGAGGCGTACGCCACGGTGACCGACGATCGCGTCCGCGCCGCCCGCCTCCTTGACGTCGAGCTCGAGCCGCGCGTCGGCGACCGGGCTGTCGAACGGCCGGTCGTGGCCCAGGCGGATGTTGTCGGCGAAGGTGCCGGACAGCACCCTCGGCACCTGGGCGACGTACGCCACCTGCCCCGGCCTCAGGAAGGACTGCGGGTCCTGGACCAGCTCGTCGTTCCACCGGATGGTGCCGGTGTGCTCGATCAGGCCGGCCAGCGACGCCAGCAGGGACGACTTGCCTGAGCCGACCTGCCCGACGAGCAGGACCAGCTCGCCGCGCGAGATCGTGAGCGAGACGTCGGAGACACCGATCGTGCCGTCGTCGTGGACCGCCGACAGGGCCGAGAGCTCGAGGGACTCGAGCGGAACCTGCTCCACCGGGCCCGGGTCCGGCGCGTCGCCGGTGACCAGGTCGACGCCCGGCGGCAGATCCATCAGGTCGCGACCACCGGCGAACCGGCTGGTCTCCTTCTGCCACGCACGCGTGCCGGGAGCCTCGGTGACGACCATGCCGGCCACCCGGCCGAACCAGTCGAAGCCCGAGACCGCGTTGGCCACCAGCAGCGCGGTGGCCAGGCCCCAGCCGCCGCCGAAGTAGATCCCCCAGGCAGCCACGACGCCGCACTGCACCATGAGCGCGGGAACCCCGTCGAGGAATGCCTGCACCCGGTGTTCCTTCACCGCTGCCTCGACCCGGCCCGAGTCGACGTGCTGCAGGTGGGCGTGGACCTGCGGGGTGGCCGCGGCCAGCTTCACGGTGCGTACGGACTCCAGCGCGGAGACCACCGCACGGCCGAACCGCGCGCGAGCGGCGCTGGAGGCCGCGGCCGAGCGGCCGGCGATCGGCCGACCGACCGCGGAGGCCAGCGCCGAGGCGATCATGACGACCAGGAGCACGGCGCCCGCGAGCGCGGTGCCGGCGAGCAGGGCGGTGATCGTCGCGATGACGAGACCGTTGACGAAGTCGACCCAGCGGTCGGCGTAGCGGGCGTAACGGTCCGCGTCCATCGAGCGGGCGACGACCTCGCCCGGCGGCGTACGCGTCAGGCGGTGCTGGCGGGTCTGACCGTAGAGCACGGCCATCCGGGCCCGCAGCATGACCTCGATCCACCAGCGCGGGTAGCGGTAGAAGGCGTCGGCGAGCATCAGCGGCGCTGCCAGCAGGCTGACCACGAGCAGCCCCGACATCACCGTCGGCCTGCCGCCGTCCTGCAGGGACTCGACGATCCGACCCCACAGGAGCCCGGTGAAGGCACCCTGCGCACCGGTCATCGATGCGAACAGGAACAGCACCGCACCCGCGACGCCCCACTCGGGGCGCAGGAACAGGACGTGCAGCATCCCGCGGGCGAGCGACGGCCCGGTGCCGACCTCGGGGACGTCCGGCGGAGCGCCCGAGCGGCGCTTGCCGCCCACGTTGCCCTGCGCGACGTGGTCGAGGGTGGAGTGGTCGACGGGCTTGGCAGCCGGTGAGGGTGAGTCGTGGTGATCGGTGCGGCTGGCCTCGAGCAGGTCGTGGAACGGCCCCGGCGTGGTCGCCAGCGAGGCCCGCAGGCCGTGCTGGATCACTCGGCCGTGGTCGAGCACGGCCACGTGCGGCGCCCGCTCGATGGTGGAGAGCCGGTGGGCGATCAGGATGCCCGTACGCCCGGTCAGCAGCCGGTCAGCAGCAGCGACCACCCGGCGCTCGGTGAGCGGGTCCATCCGTGCGGTCGCCTCGTCGAGGACGACCACCCGTACGTCACGCACCAGCAGCCGCGCGAAGGCGACCAGCTGCTCCTCCCCCGCCGACAGCGAGGTGCCGCCGGGGCCGAGCAGGGTGTCGAGCCCGTCGGGCAGGCCGGCGACCCACTCCAAGAGCCCGAGCCGGGCCACCGCCCGCTCGATGTCCTCGCGCGGACGCAAGTCGTCGAAGAGCGCGATGTTCTCCGCGAGCGTGCCGGCCAGGATCTCGGTGCGCTGCGTCACCACACCCACGGAGGCGCGCAGCTGCTGCAGGTCGAGGTCGCGTACGTCCACGCCACCCAGGAACACCGAGCCGCGCGGCGGCTCGACGGCCCGGGAGAGCAACGACGCGAGGGTCGACTTGCCCGAGCCGGTGCGGCCGACCAGGGCGATGGTGTCGCCGGCCGGCACCGTGAGTGAGATGCCCTGGAGAGCGAAGGTGCCCTCGGCGTAGGAGAAGGTCAGGTCGCGCAGGTCGACCTCGAGCGCTCCCCCGTCGGGGACGGGTGCGCCGCCTTCGGGCTCCGGCTCGGAGCCCATCATCTGGCGCAGCCGGATGACCGCGCCCAGGCCCGCCTGGATGTCGGGCAGGTGGTTGGCGAGCATCGCGATCTGGCCCACGAACGTGCTCGTGACCAGGAACAGCGTCACCAGCGCGCTGATCCCGAGGCGGTCGTTCGCGGCGAGCGCCACTCCGGCCAGACCGATGCCGGCCAGCAGGGAGTGCAGCAGCACGCCGGCACGTCGGCCGACCTTCGCCTCGACCGTGACGACCGCACGGAACTTCTCGTGGACCGTCGCCGACAGCCGCGCCACCCGGGCGACCACGTGGTCCTGGCCCAGGCTCGTACGCAGGTCGTCACGCCCCGCGATGCCCTCCTCGAGCACGGCGGCATGGTCGGTCCAGGACGCCTCCTCGATGACCTTGAGCTCGGAGATCTTGCCCAGCAGCCGGCGGATGACGAACCAGGTCACCACGGCGAGCAGCGGGAACAGGATCGCCGCCGGCCACCAGGTGAAGCTGGCCACGATCCACATCGGCAGCGCCGCGAAGATCGAGCGGAACAGCATCCACAGCTGCCAGCGCAGCAGGTTGCCGACCTCGTGGGAGTCGTCGTCGACCCGGTCGAGGATCTCGCCGACGGCCTGCTCGCTCAGCTCGGAGAGCGGCTGTCGCAGGGCAGCCTGGAGCACGTCCTCTCGGAGCTTGCCCTCGACCCGGTCTGAGACCCCGACCCAGGCGATCTTGGCCGTCGAGTCGATCAGCGAGGCACCGATCACGCACAGCGCCAGCCAGCCGACCAGGCTCGCGGTCGGGTTCTCCGCCAGCCGCCCGGCCACGACGGTGCCAATCGACTGGGCCACCATGGCCACCGCCAGCGCGATCAGCGCGGCGCCCGTCACAGGCCCCTTCAGGCGTCGCCAGTCGACCTGCCGGCTCGGGTCGGCAGGGTCGGTGGGGACTCCGAGAGCCTTGCCTGAGGTGGGCACGGGCGGAGTCGAGAGCGTCGCAGTCATCAGAAGATCACGGTAAGTGCGACCACCGACACTCGCCTAAAGGTTTTCCGCCCTCACCCAACCGCAAACACCATGCTGACCTGCATCTATAGGAATCAGAAGAAAGATCTGGAGAGCAAAGTCACGTACGCCGGGAAGGTGTCCCGAAATAGGACGACGGCCCGGCACGGAGTCCGTGCCGGGCCGTCGTGAGGTGGGACTAGAGAGAGTCGATCGCCTCGTTGAGCGTCGCGGAGGGACGCATCACGGCGGTGACCTTCTCGGGGTCGGGCAGGTAGTAGCCGCCGATGTCGGCGGGCTTGCCCTGGACCGCGAGGAGCTCCTCGACGATCTTGGCCTCGTTGGCGGCGAGGGTCTCGGCGAGGCCCTTGAAGGCCGCGGCGAGCTCGGCGTCCTCGGTCTGCGCGGCGAGCTCGTGGGCCCAGTAGAGACCCAGGTAGAAGTGCGAGCCGCGGTTGTCGGTGGTGCCGAGCTTGCGACCCGGGGAGCGGTCGTTCTCGAGGAAGGTCGCGGTCGCGCGGTCGAGCGCACCGGCGAGCACCTTCGCGGCCGGGGCGGACGCCTGCTCGGCGTACTTCTCGAACGAGGGCACCAGCGCGAAGAACTCACCCAGCGAGTCCCAGCGGAGGTAGTCCTGCTCGACCAGCTGCTGCACGTGCTTCGGAGCCGAGCCACCCGCACCGGTCTCGAACAGACCGCCACCGGCGATCAGCGGGACGATGGAGAGCATCTTCGCCGACGTACCGACCTCGAGGATCGGGAACAGGTCGGTGTTGTAGTCACGCAGCACGTTGCCGGTGACCGAGATGGTGTCCTCACCGTTGCGCAGGCGCTCGAGGGAGTACGCCGTGGCGAGCTCGGGCGAGAGGATCTTGATCTCGAGACCCTCCGTGTCGTGCTCCGTCAGGTAGGTCGCGACCTTCTTGATCAGCTCGGCGTCGTGGGCGCGCGACTCGTCGAGCCAGAAGATGGCCGGGGTCTTGGAGTCGCGGGCGCGGCTGACGGCGAGCTTGACCCAGTCGCGGACCGGGATGTCCTTGGTCTGGCAGGCGCGCCAGATGTCGCCGGCCTCGACGTCGTGCTCGATCAGCACGTCGCCGGCCTTGTTCAGCACCCGGACGGTGCCGGCGCCCTCGATCTGGAAGGTCTTGTCGTGGGAGCCGTACTCCTCGGCCTTCTGCGCCATCAGACCGACGTTGGGGACGGTGCCGATCGTGGCCGGGTCGAGCGGGCCGTTCTTCTTCACGTCGTCGATGACGGTCTGGTAGACGCCGGCGTAGGAGGAGTCCGGGATCACCGCGAGGGTGTCGTCCTCGCCGCCGTCGGCACCCCAGAGCTTGCCGCCGTTGCGGACCAGAGCCGGGATCGAGGCGTCGATGATGACGTCGGAGGGGACGTGCAGGTTGGTGATGCCCTTGTCGGAGTTGACGTAGGACAGGCGCGGGCCGGCCTCGATGGCGGCCTTGAAGGCGGCCTCGATCTCGGCGCCCTTCTCCAGGCCGGAGAGGCCGGACAGGATCGCGCCCAGGCCGTCGTTGGCGGACAGGCCGGCGGCCTCGAGGTCGGCGCCGTACTTCTCGAAGACGTCGGTGAAGTAGGCCTTCACGACGTGGCCGAAGATGATCGGGTCGGAGACCTTCATCATCGTGGCCTTCAGGTGCAGCGAGAAGAGCACGTCGTCAGCCTTGGCCTTGGCGAGCGCGTTCTCGAGGAAGGCGTGCAGGTTGGCCACGGACATGTACGTCGCGTCGACGATCTCGCCCTCGAGCACCGGCAGCTCGGCGAGCAGCGTCACCGTCTCGCCGTCGGCCTTCTCGAGCACGATGGAGAGCGTGTCGTCGGCCGGGAGCGTCACGGACTTCTCGTTGGACTTGAAGTCGTGCGAACCCATCGTGGCGACGGTCGTCTTGGAGTCGTCGGAGAACGGCTTGTTGGTGTGCGGGTGGGCCTTGGCGTACGCCTTGACCGAGCCCGGCGCGCGACGGTCGGAGTTGCCCTCACGCAGGACCGGGTTCACCGCGGAGCCCTTGACCTTGTCGTACTTGGCCCGGATCTCCTCCTCCTCGGGCGTACTGGGCGCCTCGGGGTAGTCGGGGATCTCGTAGCCCTTCTGCTGCAGCTCCTTGATCGCGGCCTTGAGCTGCGGGATAGAGGCGGAGATGTTGGGCAGCTTGACGATGTTGGCTTCCGGCGTCTTCGCCAGGTCACCGAGCTCGCCGAGCGCGTCGTCGGCCAGGCCGAACTGGGCCAGGATGCGCGAGGCCACGGAGATGTCACGCGTCTCGACCTCGACCCCCGCCTTGGCCGCGTAGGCCGAGACGATCGGAAGGAAGGAGTACGTCGCCAGCAGCGGCGCCTCGTCGGTGTGGGTGTAGATGATTCGTGCGGCCATTGCTGTGGCTACTCCTGACAAGTTGCGATCTGCGTATGACTGAGGCCGGGGACCCGGACGAAGGAAAGTGTCTTGACATCAAGATAACAGAAAGGGTGATGAGACACCGCCCCGCCCCACCTAAGCACCACGATGTGCCGTCGCAAAAGAGTTACTGTGTGTCAACACCTCATGTTGTTCAGGTGACTGCTGATACCTGAGTGCTTCTCGGGTGTCGATGGGTCTGACCGACGTCAACAGACATTGAAGGGTTAAGGGGACATGACTGAGGAATCACTGTCGGCGGCTGAGCCGACCTTCATCCAGAAACTCGCAGCCGAGGTCATCGGGACATTCATTCTGGTGTTCATCGGTTGTGGCTCGGTCGTCGCGATCGTCGCCGGCGCCACCCACGCTGGACCCGAGAACGCGATCTGGGGCCTCGAGGTCGCCGCTGTCGGCCTGGCGTTCGGTATCGCCGTCGTGATCGGCGCCTACACCTTCGGTCGCATCTCCGGCGGCCACTTCAACCCGGCAGTGACGCTCGGCGTGGCCACGGCCGGCCGGATCAGCTGGAAGGACGCCGGCGCCTACATCGGCGCGCAGTTCGTCGGCGCGACCATCGGTGCGATCGTGCTGTTCCTGGTCGCGCTCGCCTCGGACTACAACTCGTGGAACGACGGCGGCCTCGGCGCCAACCGCTTCGGCGACGGAGCCGGCACCGGCCTCGTCGGCGCGATCCTGGTCGAGCTGGTCCTCACCTTCATCTTCGTCTTCATCATTCTCGGCGTCACCGACGTCCGGGCCGGGACCAACGCCACCGCCGCGCCGCTCGCCATCGGCCTTTCGCTGGCCGCGATCCACTTCGTCGGCATCCCGCTGACCGGCACCTCGGTCAACCCCGCCCGTTCGTTCGGCCCCGCTCTCTTCTCCGGCACCGACGCACTGGCCAACCTCCCGGTCTTCCTGATCGTCCCGGCTCTGGGCGGTGCCGTGGCCGGTTTCGTCTACCCGCTGATCTTCAACAAGGACGGCTCCGAGATCGCGGGTGCCGGCCTCGCCTTCGGCGGCGACAGCATGGCTCCGGCCCAGAGCGTGCCGTCCTGGGATTCCCAGGCCGTCGCTCCCGCGGCCCCGGCCGCCGCGACTCCGGCCGCTGCTCCTGCGGCCCCTGCGGCTCCCGCCGCGCCGGCCGCGCCGGCCGCGCCCGAGACGAGCGACCGCACCATCGTCTCCGGCGGCTCCGGCACCGGTGGCCAGCCGGCCTGGCAGCAGCCGACCCCGGCCGCCGAGGGCGACCTCCCGGTCTACGAGCAGGACGGCTGGCGCTGGGACTACGCCAAGCAGGAATGGGTCCCGATCGAGCAGTAGTCTCGAGAAGCACGAAGGCCGCCCCTCGGGGCGGCCTTCGTCATTTTGTACGTCTTATTCGCCTGGAACGGTCACCGCGAGAATCCACAGCGCACCCGCGGTCAGCGCCAGCAGGGCCACGTCGAACCAGCGGTTGCGCACCGCCAGCATCCCGGCATCCTTCGTACGCAGCACCGCACGCCCCAGGGACGCGGCGCCCACCCCGGCGGCGAGGACGATGATCCCCACCCGCCAGTGGCCGAAGCCGACCAGCCCGAGACCGACGATCGCCGCCGTCAGCACCCCGAGGTAGACGAACCCGCCGATGGTCGAGGGGAAGCCGCGTACGTCCTGGGGGTCCGTCTTCTCGCGATCAGGTGTCGCCACCGCCGGTGCGGGAGCCTCCGGCGTGGGGCTTAGCGGGGGGTGGACGGACACCATTTCAGAGCCTTTCGAGAGCCTTCTCGGCGCTGAGGACGATATTGGAGAGCAGCATGGCGCGTGTCATCGGACCCACCCCACCCGGGTTCGGCGACACCCAGCCAGCCACGTCCCATACGTCCTCGGCCAGGTCTCCTGCGATCTTACCGTCGACCCGGGAGACACCGACGTCAAGCAGGGCCGCGCCCGGCTTGATCATGTCCTTGGTGATGATCCCGGGCACGCCCGCGGCAGCGACCACGATGTCGGCGTTGCGGGTGTGGGCGGCCAGGTCGCGGGTGCCGGTGTGGCACAGGGTGACCGTGGCGTTCTCGCTACGGCGGGTGAGCAGCAGGCCCAGCGGACGACCGACGGTCAGCCCACGGCCGACCACGACGACCTCAGCGCCCTTGATCTCGACACCGTGACGCCGCAGCAGCTCGATGCAGCCCACCGGGGTGCACGGCAGCGGCCCGTCCTCACCGAGGACCAGCTTGCCGAGGTTGTAGGGGTGCAGCCCGTCGACGTCCTTCTCCGGAGCGACCCGGGAGAGCAGCGCGAACTCGTCCAGACCGGTCGGCTGCTGCACCAGGAAGCCGGTGCACGCCGGGTCGGCGTTGAGGCGGTCGATCTCCGCCTCGACCTCTTCCTGGGTCGACGTCCCCGGCAGGTCCACCCGGATCGACTCGATGCCGATCTCGGCGCAGTCCTTGTGCTTGGCGTTGACGTACCACCGGCTTCCCGGGTCATCGCCCACCAGCACGGTGCCGAGGCCCGGGGTGATGCCCTGGGCCTTCAGCTTCTCGACCCGCTCGGCGAGCTCTGCCTTGATCGCCTTCAGCGTCGCGGTGCCGTCCAGCTTCTGTGCTGTCACGATGTCAATCCTGTCACTCGAGTCTCTGTATTCCTTGTACGCGACGCCGACCCGGCGCATCTTGACCAGATCAAGACCCGAGTCGGCGCGTTCTGACACGATCTCCCGCCGAGTCGGCTCGTCATGACGAGGACCTTCCCAGGCCCCGCCCACCCGACGTGCTGCGCTAGTTGGGCTCGTT
>NZ_JBEXRR010000008.1:0-175615 GCF_040613175.1 Nocardioides sp. NPDC006303 | reverse complement strand
ACGAGGTGACTCGCGTAGCCGGCATCGGAGAGCCGATGGGGGTGGTCGCGGCGATCGTTCCGGTCACCAATCCGACCGCGACCGTCATCTTCAAGGCGGCGATGGACCGCTGGTGGAAGCACTCCAACTTCGGCGCGGTCGGCATCTACATCGCCGGCAACTCGCGCGGCTGCCGCACCCAGACCAACCTGAGCGCGACGTGGGTGCGCACCCAGCAGGCCCGTGGCTGGCGGCTGCTGCCGATCACGCTCGGCCCGCAGGCCTCGTGCAACCCGCACTTCCCGCGCTACCGCGACGACCCGCGGATCAGCGCCCGCTCGACCGACCAGTACGCCACGGCAAAGCGCCAGGGCGTCGCCCAGGCCGGCGCGACCGTGGAGGCCGCCAAGCGCTACGGCATCGCCGCCGGAAGCACGATGTTCTACGACCTCGAGGGTTTCGACATCGGCAACAAGCGGTGTCGTGAGTCGGCGATGTGGTTCGTCTCGGCCTGGAGCTACCGGATCAAGAAGCTGGGCTACCGCCCGGCGCTGTACTCGAGCGCGTCGTCCGGGATCAAGGCGATGTACGCCGTCTGGCACGCCCAGCCGCGCGGCTTCGTCTACCCCGCGGACCTGTGGATCGCCGACTGGGACGGCCGCGCCGGCACCTCGACCCGCTACATCCCCGACAAGCCCTGGAACCCGCACCGCCGCGTCAAGCAGTACCGCGGCCCGCACAAGGAGACCCACGGCGGCACCACCATCGAGATCGACTCCAACTTCGTCGACCTCGGCCGGGGCTCCTACGCGCGGCCGGTGACGCATTGCGGCGGCGTGCCGGTCAGCTTCACCAACTATCCCGCCCTCAAGCCGCGCACCAGCTCCTACACTCCCTCGCCGATCTACACCAAGGCGCTCGAGTGCATGCTCCGCGAGCGCGGGAACTTCGGCGGCCCCATCGACGGGACGTACGACCGGGGGCTGGTGAGCTCGGTCAACGCCTGGCAGCGCTCGCACGGCCTGACGGTGCGCAAGACCTGGACCCAGGGTGCCTGGAAGACGCTGTGGGCGGCCAACAGCCGCCCGCTCCTGAAGCGTGGCTCCGCAGGCGAGAGCGTCCGCGACCTCCAGCGCGCCCTCAGCGCCACCTCCGCGCCGGAGCGCCCGAAGATCACCGGCGTCATGGACTGGAACACCCAGGTCGCCCTCGTCGCCTACCAGAAGCGCCTCGGTCGCACCGCGAACGGCATGGCCACCGAGGTCACCTGGTACGACCTAGCCCACGGCCGCTGAGTCCGAGCAGAACAGGTGCTGCGCGGCGCTCGCGTGGCCGACGGTCCTCGTCCCGTCCTCCTCGGTCTGCGGCGTCATCGACTCGGGGAAGGGCGGGGCGATCACGCCGAGGCAGAACCGGACCTCGTCGACATCTCTCGGGATCGACATCGGGCCTGTTCCGAGGTCGGTCCCGAACGGGTGGAACCAGGTCAACGGCAACGTCGACCTCACCTCCACCTCGACGACCTCGCCCGGCGCCACCTCGGTGACCCCGACATCTGGGATCGACGCCCAGGTCTGGTCGGTGTCCGGAAAGCCGAAGAGCGCCTGCGACAGCAGGGCCTTGCCGTCGGCGTCCTCGGTCACGTACGCCGCATCATCCCGATAGCGGACGCCAGCACCAGCGGGGACCCCGGGCCAGTTGATGAGCAGCAGCGGCTCATCAGCATCGTTGGCGAACCGGTAGTTCACCTGGACCTCGGTGTCGCTGACCTTCACGTCGGCTTTGAACGTCGCATCCGGCGCCGACGCCGAGCTCGACGGGCCGAACTCGCCGTAGGGCGAGTCCTCGGCGCACCCGCCGAGAGACGTCATCAGCGCCACCACGAGCAGGCCGACGCGCGTCATCAGTCCAGGGACGCCGGATCGGAGCAGAAGATCTGCTGGGACTCCGCGGCCGAGTCGGAGTGGGCGAGCCCGGTCACCTCGGCCGGGACGCCGTCGGGGTAGAGGTCGCGGAGGTCGAGGACACCGACACAGAAGATGACCTCTTCGACCGGGTCCGGGAGCTCCGGGACGGAGTCGTCGTCGAACGGTCGGTATTCCTCGAGCGGCAACGGCACGCGTACGTCCCGCTTCATCTCCTCGCCCGCCGCCAGCTTGACCCAACCGACCGCCGGCATCTGGGCGAACGACTTGTCGTCCGGCAGAGCGAACACCCGCTTGCCGACCTCGGCCCGGCTCCCGCCGCTGCCCAGGACGTAGACGGTGTCCGCCGAGGCCGGCTGCAGCGCCCCGTTGGCGTACGTCGGCACCGAGTCGACCACGTAGACGTCGGTGTCCGCGTCGTTGACCACCCGATAGCTGACCTCGAGCGCTCCGCCCGGCTGGGCGATCTCCGACTCGAACCGGACACCCTCGATCTCGCGCTCCCCTTCCGGCGCCTTCGCGCAGCCGCTCATCACCAGACCTCCCGCCGTCAGCAGCGATGCCAGGAGCATCAACCTAGTAGTGGTCACGGTGCGGAGCTCCCATCTCGTCGCGGAGCCCGTTCTCGGTGTAGACGTACGGGTGGTCCGGGTCGATCTGCTCCGGGGTGCTGGGGTCGTTGTCGTGATCGACGGGAAGACCGGCAGCCTCGCGCTCACGGTTGTTCGTCCCCTGATTCTCGGGGTCGTCGCCGTGATATTCGCCGGGCTCGAGCGTGTCGTGCATGTAGTCGTAGACGTGCGCCATCTCGTGGTAGAGCACCGCGACCGGCGGGCCGTCGACGGGCGTCTGGGGAGCACGGTTGCCGGTGTTCATCGTGTCGATGTCCGGCATGTACTCGATCTCGTTGCCGCCCATCGGTCCGTTGGACGCCGAGCTGTTCGGGGTGTCACCGACGTACTCGCGGATGGTCAGGTTCTCCTGCCCGATGCCGAACACGCCCGAGTCGTCATGCCTCCGGTCCAGCGCGGCGAGCATCTGCTGGCCCGTCGGCGACGCGGCCAGCATCTCGAGGTCGGCGCGGGTCCGGGCGACGAACTCCGGCGAACCCTCGATCTTGATCCACTCCGGGACCTCGGTGATCTGGACCGTCACGTGCTGCTCGACGTCCTCGTCGGTGTCGCCGGACTCGCTGTGGGCCTTGTCGTCACCCGAGCCACCGTAGGTGGTGTCGGTCCCCCGCCCCGCGTACGTCACGTCGTCGCCGGCGCCGCCGTGGATCCGGTCGTTGTCGTCACCACCGGAGGCGATGTCGTTGCCGTCGCCGCCTACGAGCAGGTCGTCGCCGTCGGCCCCTTCGAGGTAGTCCTGGCCGCGACCACCGCTGATCCGGTCGTTTCCGGCCATGCCGTAGACGGTGTCGTCGCCGCCGGCTCCGGTGGCGAGGTCGTTGCCACCCTGGGCGTCGATGTAGTCGCGATCGGTGCCGCCCGAGACCCGGTCGTCGCCGTCGCCGGCGAAGATGTGGTCGCGGCCCTGGCCACCGACGATGCGGTCGCTCCCGCTGCCACCGTTGAGCCGGTCGTCACCTCGACCACCAAGCAGCGAGAGGTTGACGTTGGTGCCCTGCGGGACGTTGATCTCGTCGTTGCCCTCGCCGGCGCGGATGACGATCTCGTTGCCGGGAGGTACGTCGTACATCTGACCGTTGACGGTGACGACCTGCTTGCCGGTCAACGGGTTGATCCCGACCGTGACCACGTCGTCGCCGCTGCCGGTGTTGATGTACGTCTTTCCGTCGACGTTGATCATGCCGACCGAGTCCACGTCGGCGGGGAGGTGGAACGGGTCCTGGCCGGACTCGGCGATCGCCGCCATGCTCGTCGACAACCCCTGCCAGGCAGCGGTGGTGTCGACCAGCACCTGCCGGTCGGCGTTGAGGTCGCGATCGAGGCCGGTCCGGATCTCGGAGGCACGCGCGATGGCGTCGGTGACCAGTTTGCTGTCCTCGGGGGTCTCGGGCTCGAACCGGATGTCACCCGACGGGCTGCCCTGGTGCGGGATGTGGGCCACCGTCGCCCAGGACTGGTCGAGGTGGCCCTGGGCGATGCGTACGGTGCCGGCGATCCGGGACGTAGCCGAGGCTGCCTTGTCGGCGAGGTCGCGCGCCTGGTCGAGGTCGGTCAGAAGCGTCTTGCGATGCCCTTCATAGGACTCGGCCGTCTGCCCCTCCCAGTCGGCGACTACGTCCTTGGAGCCGCTGATGAACGCCTCGGTGACGCCGTCGAGCGCCTTCGCGATCGAGGTCCAGCCTCGCGACGCGTCATCGATCGACGCCGCGTCGTCCCACAGCTTCCAGGTGCCTTCGGACATCTCGGGCTCCTCAGCGCGGGGTCGGGGTGGGGCCCGGCGACGGGCTCGGGGTGGGTGAAGGAGGCGGCGGCCCCGGGGTCGGCTCCGGAGGCCGCGGCGTCGGACCCGGCTCGAGCGAATTGCTCGACTGGGCGGCGCGGGCGACCTCCTCGTCGGTAGCGGAGATGTCGAACGCGCACAGCATGAGGGCGTCGGCGTCCGCCTCGAAGACGGCCGCGAACGACTCGAGCGCGCTGGACGCGGCCTCGACCAGCGGCCCGTGGGCAGCCGTGGTGTCGTAGCCGCCCTGGGTGTTTCCGGCGTCGCGCGAGGCGACCACGAGTGCGCCGGCGTTGTCCGTGGTCGCGCCGGTCAGGTCCATCGCCCAGTCGATGCAGCGGTCAGCGAGCTTGACGAGCTCGGCGGGACGTACGTTGATCTGAGATGACATCGGGGCCTCCTTCTCCAACGGAGTTCTTCCCCGGAACACGCGTGACTACACGCGAACGCCGCGCCTATCTCACGATCCGAGACGTCGGAGAACGGTGCCCGTCAGGAGAACGGGTTGGGGAGGGCACCCGGGAGGTCGGCGAGGAGCTCGCGGGCACGGGCGGCGACCTTGTGCTCGACGAGGACCTCGTACTTCGTCGGCACGATGACCTTGACGCTCGAGAAGTCGCGGGTGCCGCGGGTGGCGGCATAGCCGATCAGCGACCAGATGAGGCCGAAGACGATGCCGAGGAGCACCGTCGACAGGAGGATGAAGAGGAAGTTCTCGTCGCCGAAGAGCGACACGATCAGGCCGACGAAGACACCGAACCAGGCGCCGGAGAGGACGCCGGCGAGGGCGACCTTGCTCCAGGTGAGGCGACCGGTGATCCGCTCGATCTGCTTCAGCTCGGTGCCGACGATCATGCAGTTCTCGACCGGGAACTCCTTGTCGGAGAGGTGGTCGACCGTCTTCTGCGCGGCCGCGTAGTCGTCATAGGTCGCGAGCGACTGAGGAAACTCCAGCTTCAGCGGGCTCTGCGGGCCGCCGACCGGCGAGGTGAAGGACATGGTCCCAGTGTGCCCCAGAAGGGGTCAGTTCTTGAGGACGCCGTTCGCGATGACATCGAGCATGGGACGTACGTCCTTGGGCTCGAGCGAGGAGTGGTCGGCCATGGTCGCGACGCCGCCGAGGAGGCGGCACACGTCGAGGTTGTCGACACCCTCGCGGAGCACGCCGTGCTCGGCCATCTCCGTCAGGACACTCTCGTTGGCGTCGGCGTAGGTCTGGCACTTGGTGCGCAGCGGGGAGTCCTGACAGCCGAGGGAGGCGGTGATCTTGGCGGCGGCGCCCTGGTGGCGGGTCAGCAGCGAGACGTACTCCTCGAACCAGGCGAGCAGCTTCTCCCGGCACCCGCCCTCGGTCGCCATCGCCTTCTCGACGTGGGCGGCGACCTCCTCGATCCAGGTCGCCATGATCGCCTCGTGGAGCGCCTCGCGCGTGGGGAAGTGGCGGTAGAGGGTGCCGGGGCCGACGCCCGCACGCCGAGCGACCTCGTCCAGAGGTGCGTCGAGACCCCGCTCCTTGAACACCGCATGGGCGACCTCGATCAGCCGCTCGCGGTTGCGCTGCGCGTCGGCTCTCATCAGGACCTCCTCAGTGGCTCCCGCCTCGCTGCGGGCGCCTCAGGTTAACAGCAGCCCCCGTCACAGGATCTAAATGCATTGTTAAACGGAGACACTCTCCGGTAGTGTCTTCATCAAGCGGAGGCTTCCTCCGCTTCACTGTACTCCTCTTCCGTCTCCAACAGGAGCTCTCGAATGACATCCACCGTGGCACCACCCAAGCCACCCGCGGCCGCCAAGGCCGCCGCCGGCGCCGGGATCGCCCTGGTCCTGGTCGCCCAGCTGATGATCGTGCTCGACGCGGCAGTCGTGAACGTCGCGCTCCCCCGGATCGCCGACGACCTCGAGTTCACTCCGGCGGCACTCACCTGGGTGCTCAACGGCTACACCCTCGCCTTCGGCGGCCTGCTGCTCCTCGGCGGCCGCCTGGGCGACGTCTTCGGTAGGCGGCGCATGTTCGTCGCCGGCCTCTCCGTCTTCACCCTCTTCTCCCTGGCCGGCGGGTTCGCGCCGACCGACGACCTGCTCGTCATCGCCCGCGCCCTGCAGGGCTTCGGTGCCGCGATCGCCGCGCCTCAGGTGCTCGCCCTGCTGACCACGTCGGCGAAGGACGAGGCCGGCCGTGCCCGGGCGATCGCGCTCTTCTCGGCCGTCTCCTCCAGCGGTGCCTCGATCGGGCTGATCCTCGGCGGCATCCTGACCGACATCGCGTCGTGGCGCTGGACCCTGTTCATCAACGTACCGATCGGGCTCGTCGTGCTCGCCCTCGTCGGCCGTCTCGTCGCCGAGACCGCGCCGCGACCGGGACGCTTCGACATCGTCGGCGCCGTGACCGCCACCGGTGGTGCGGCCGCGATCGTCTGGTCGCTGATCGGCGCACCGGAGCACGGCTGGACCTCCGCGCGCACCCTCGGCGGGATCGCGATCGGCCTTCTCCTCCTGGTCGCCCTCGTGCTCACCGAACGCCGGGTCGCCCACCCGCTGCTGCAGCTCCACCTCTTCAACAGCCACCGCCGCGTCGCCGCGTTCATCGCCGCTGTCGGGCTGGTCGGGGCCCAGTTCGCGACGTTCTACCTGACCGTGATCTACCTGCAGGGCGTGCTGGGCATGGGGCCGCTCGCCTCCGGGCTGGCGTTCCTGCCGCTCACCCTGATGATCTTCGCGATGTCCCGGGTGGCGCCTCGGATCGCGGCCCGGATCGGGATGTCGCGAGTGCTGGTCCTGGGTGCCACCGGCCTCACGGCGTCGTTCCTGTGGCTGAGCACGCTCACGGAGACGAGCACGTACGCCGGCGCCGTCCTGGCTCCGTTCCTCCTCAACGGCGCCTTCGCCTCGCTCGTCTTCACCTCCACCACTGCCCTCGGCCTGGAAGGTGTCGACGCCGCCCACGCCGGCTCGGCCTCGGGCCTGGTGCAGACCATGCAGCAGCTCGGCGGCTCGATCGGACTGGCCGTGATCGCCTCGGTCTACGTCGCCAACGGCACCCCGGGCGAGGTCGTCCCGGGGATGCGCGAGGCCTTCTACGCCGCGGCCGCCCTGGGCGCGCTCGGCATCATCGCCTCGCTGAGCGTGGTGCTCCGGCGACCGTCCGGGATGCATTCGTACGCTGCCGGGCAGGTCGCGGCTGGGGCCGAGTGACTGTTCCGCCCCGAACGAGAACGGCCCGGCTCGCGAACGCGAGCCGGGCCGATTCGTACACCTGGGTCAGGCGAAAGCCTTCTCGGCCAGCGAGGTGAAGAAGCCGAGCCCGTCCGTGCCGGAGCCGGTGAGGGTCTCCACGGCGTGCTCGGGGTGGGGCATCAGGCCGACGACGTTGCCGGCCTCGTTGGTGATGCCGGCGATGTCGTTGACCGAGCCGTTGGGGTTCACGTCGAGGTAGCGCGCGACGACGCGGCCCTCGCCCTCGAGCCGCTTGATGGTGTCGGCGTCGGCGACGTACTGCCCCTCGCCGTTCTTCAGCGGGACCACGATCTCCTGGTCCTGGGTGAACGCGGAGGTCCAGGCGGTCGAGGTGTTCTCGATGCGCAGCTTCTGGTCGCGGCAGATGAACTTGAGGTGGTCGTTGCGCAGCAGGCCGCCGGGGAGCAGGTGGGACTCGACGAGCATCTGGAAGCCGTTGCAGATGCCGAGCACCGGAAGGCCCTTCTGGGCGCCCTCGATGACCTCGGTCATGATCGGCGCGAAGCGGGAGATGGCACCGCAGCGCAGGTAGTCGCCGTAGGAGAAGCCGCCCGGCAGGATCACCGCGTCGACCCCCTGCAGGTCGTGGTCGCCGTGCCACAGCGCAACGGCCTCGTTGCCGCCGACACGGACGGCGCGCTGTGCGTCGACGTCGTCGAGCGTGCCCGGGAAGGTGATGACGCCGATCTTCACTTGGCGGTCTCTTCCACGCGCACGACGTAGTTCTCGATCACCGTGTTGGCCAGGAAGGTCTCGGCCAGCTTCTCGATCTGGGCGAGCGCGTCGTCGGTGACCTCGGGGATCTCCAGCTCGAACCGCTTGCCCTGACGGACCTCGGTGACCCCGGTGAACCCGAGCCGCGGCAGGGCGCCGAGTACGGCTTTCCCCTGCGGGTCGAGAATCTCGGGCTTGGGCATGACGTCGACGACAACGCGAGGCATGGCTGCAGTCTAGGTGGGCCATACGCCGCTCACCTAAACCGTTGGCACCCTGCCCGACCCGGTCTTTACGATCGCTCCTCGTGCGCCATCTGCTGATCGACATCACCCCGTTGCGTACGTCTCCTGCTTTCCGCCGGTTCTTCATCGGGCGGGCGGTGTCGGGGCTGGGTGGGCAGATCTCGGTGGTCGCGGTGATGTACCAGGTCTGGGAGGCGACCCACAGCCCGTTCTGGTCCGGCAGCGTCGCGCTCGCGCAGCTCGTCCCGATGCTCACGATCGGGCTCTGGGGCGGCGCGGTGGCCGACCGCGCGGACCGGCGCTCGATCCTGCTGGTCACCACCCTCACCCAGCTCGCGCTGGCGCTGCTGCTGATGGCGCAGGCCCTCTGGCTCGGCACCTCGCCGTCCTCGCTCGGGCTCGTCCTGGTCCTGGTCGCGCTGATGGCCGCCGCGGGCTCGGTCGCCGCCCCCGCGAGCATGGGCGTGATCCCGCGGCTCCTCGGCACCGACCAGGTCGCCGCCGGGCTCGCCCTCAACCGGCTGAGCTTCCAGGGATCGATGCTCCTCGGCCCAGCGCTGGGCGGGCTGATCATCGGCTACGCAGGTCTCGAGATCGCGTACGCCGTCGACGCGATCTCCTTCGCCGCCGGGTTCCTCGGGGTAGTCGGCCTCCCGGCTCTCGCGCCGGCGACGAGGACGAGCGGCGGCGGAGTCCTCGAAGGCCTGCGCTTCGCGGCCACCCAGCCGGTCGTACGCGGCGTGCTCCTCGTCGACCTGGCGGCCACCGTCCTGGCCATGCCCGTGAGCCTGTTTCCGCTGGTCAACGAGGCCCGGTTCGGCGGCGACCCACGCACCCTCGGGCTGTTCCTGACCGCGATCGCGGTCGGCGGCGTGGCGGCCTCGCTCGTCTCGGGCTCGTTCACCAGACGCAGCCGCCCGGGCCCGATCACGATCGGCGCCGCAGCCGTGTGGGGTGCCAGCCTCGGCGCCGTCGGGCTGGTCACCTCACCCTGGCTGTGCCTCGCCCTGCTCGCCGTCGCCGGAGCCGCCGACTCGGTCAGCGTCGTCACCCGAGGCACGCTGATCCAGCTCGCCGTGCCCGACGATCTGCGCGGCCGTACCGCCGCGATCGAGATGATCGTCGGCGCCGGCGGGCCGGAGGTCGGCAACCTCCGCGGCGGTGCCGTCGCCCAGCTCACCTCGGGCTCGTTCGCGCTGGTCAGCGGGGGCGTCACCTGCCTGCTCGCCCTCGCCGCCGTCGGCGCCACCTCCCGGCCGATGCTCACCTTCCGTGCAGGAACCACAAACTCGAAGACCACAGCCACCGGGTGACTGCGATCTTCGAGCTAGTCACACGGAGCCGCCGGACAGTCCGGGCACGAGCGAATCTGGCCCTCCCAACCCCCGAGCCGAAGCAGCTCACCGATGCCGATGGCCGTTCGACACGGGTCACCGAGCACCTGCCCATATGTGAGCCGAACGGTCCGCAACCCACGCGCGACCGCCGCATCCAGATCACGAACATGATCGGCGTCTCGAGCCGCAGCGCTGCCGTGGAAGGAACGGCCGTCGAGTTCCACGACCAGCCCGTACGCCGCATAGGCAACGTCACGCTCAACCGAGAAGCCCCGAATCGAGTCGGCGACCTGGCGCTCACCCGCGGGCAGACCATGGGCGCGCTCGACGCGGCGCAGGTACTCGCGTTCGAGGACCGAGCACGCGCCGGCCTTCAGGTCCTCGAGCAGCTCTGTCAGAAGGCCCCGGTTGGTCAACCGCTTGCGGTAGCCGAGAGCCTGAATCAGGGCCGACGCCGTCGCAGCCTTGGTCTGAACGAGGCCGGCAAGCATCGAGAACGCTTCACCGACATCACTCCCCTCGGCTGCCGCGTCGATCGCAGCCTCGGCGAGCAGCTGCCGGGGCGGGTAGGCGGCCCAGTCGACGTACCCATCGAAACGAGCGCGCCGCCGGACGATCACGCCACGGGGTGCACGCATGGTGCGGTCGAGAGGCACCATCACCTCGATCGGGGCGCGCTCGGGCGGTTTCGGCAGTGCGGATCGACCCGCCAGAGCCGCCGGCCAGCACACCAGCACCGCCGCCCAGGCACGCTGACCCCAAGTCGGGTTGCCAGTGTGACCGACGTAGACCCCCGGATGGATCGCGGTGAGCTCACGGTTTCGTACGAGGCGACGGATGTCGTGGTCCTGCGCATGCAGGTCACGCAACTGTCGCCGCGAGATGACACCGCCCTGGATCTCATCACGCAGTCGCAGCATGCCATCGTGGTCGAACGGTTGCTTCGCGTCCCCCGAGTGCTCCACGAAACCGTTCTACCCCAGATCGGACCTTCGTAAACTCGAAGATCGCAGCCACCGGGTGACTGCGATCTTCGAGCTACGGCTGCTGCCGGCGTACGGAATCGGCTACTTGAGCTCGCGCTTGAGGATCTTGCCGGTGGCGGTCATCGGGAGGGCGTCGACGATCTCGACGATGCGCGGGTACTTGTAGGCCGCCATCTGCTCCTTGCTCCAGGCGACGATCTCCTCGGAGGTCGCGGAGGCGCCGGGCTTGAGCACGAGGACCGCCTTGATCTCCTCACCGTGGGAGTCGTGCGGGACGCCGATCACGGCGGCCAGCGAGACCGCCGGGTGGGTCAGCAGGACCTCTTCGATCTCGCGCGGGTAGACATTGAAGCCGCCGCGGATGATGAGCTCCTTGGCGCGGTCGACGATGTAGTACCAGCCGTCCTCGTCGCGCTTGGCGAGGTCGCCCGAGCGGAACCAGCCCTCCGAAGTGAGCACCTCGGCGGTGGCCTCGGGGCGGTTGTAGTAGCCCTTGAAGATGTTGTGGCCCTTGATCGCGATCTCGCCGATCGCGTCGGCGGTCCACTCGATGTCGTCCCACGACGCCGGGTCGATCAGGCGCATCTCGACACCGGGGATCGGTACGCCGATCGAGCCCGGGCGCACCGGCTGGCCGTAGAGCGAGAACGACGCGACCGGCGAGGTCTCGGAGAGGCCGTAGCCCTCGAGGATGGTGACGCCGAAGCGCTTCTCGAACTCCTTGTGGATCTCGACCGGGAGGGCCGAGCCACCGGCGGCGGCGACGCGGAGGTTCTTGGCGAGCGTGTCCACGTCGGTGTCCTCGGAGAGGGCACCGAGCAGGCCCCAGTACATCGTCGGCACGCCGGCGAAGAACGTGACGCTCTCCTTGAGCATCGTCGCCAGCGCGGCAGCAGCGTCGAAGCGGGGCAGCAGCACGACGGTGCCACCGAAGGCGATCGCGCCGTTCTGCACCACGGTCTGGCCGAAGGCGTGGAAGAGGGGCAGCACGGCGAGATAGGTGTCGGGCCGCTCGGACGAGGCACCGAAGAGGTCCGCGCCGGCCAGCGCGTTGTCGCGCATGTTGCGGTGACGCAGCTCGGCGCCCTTGGGCTGCCCGGTGGTGCCGGAGGTGTAGAGGATGACCGCGGTGTCGTCCTCGTCGGTGCCCACGGTCTCGAAGGTCGGCGGCTGGGTCCCGATGCCCTGGCCGAGCGTGGTCACGCCCTCGATCGGCGACGCGGCGGTCGGGTCGGCGGTGATCAGGAAGAGGTTCTCGACCCCGGCCTCCTGCGCACCGGCATGCGCCTCGGCGCCGATGGCGAGCTCCGGGGTGCCCTCGAAGGCGAAGAGGGCCTTCGCGTCGGAGTCCTTGAGGTGGTAGGCCACCTCGCGCCCCTTGAGCAGCACGTTGAGCGGCACGACGGTTGCGCCGGCCTTGAGGATGCCGAAGTAGACCATCGTGAAGTAGGGCAGGTTCGGGCTCATCAGAGCGACCCGGTCACCCGCACCGATGCCCTTGCTCGCCAGCAGGTTCGCGACCTGGTTGGCGGCACCGTTGATCTGGGCGTAGTTCAGACGGATGTCTCCCAGCACGATCGCGGTGCGCTCGGGATAGTTCGCCGCGGAGTCTTCGAGCAGCGAAGCGAGGTTGTACGTGGACACATGGCCTCCAGTGGTGTGCGTGTTACCCGTCACAACCTACCCGTGCGTAGCTTCTCGCGGAACACGGTCTCGATTTTTACTGCGACACGTGTCCCTGAAACTTTGCCCGGGTCCTGTCAGAAGCGGTGGCCGGTGAGCTTCTCGTACGCCTCGACGTACTTCGCCCGCGTGCGCGCGACGATCTCCTCGGGCAGCTCCGGCGGCGGGCCACCGGCGGCGCGGTCCCAGCCGGACTCGGGCGAGAGCAGCCAGCGCCGGATCACGTCCTTGTCGAAGCTGGGGATCGCGGAACCGGGGTGCCACTGGCTCGCGTCCCAGTAGCGGGAGGAGTCCGGAGTGAGCACCTCGTCGGCGAGGACGATGGTGCGGATGCCCAGGTCGTCCTGGCGTACGCCGAACTCGAACTTCGTGTCGGCCAGGATGAGGCCGCAGCCGCGGGCGATCTCGTCGGCGCGCTGGTAGACCGCCAGAGTCAGCCGGCGCACCGCGGCGGCGTCGTCCTCGCCGATCAGCTTGGAGATGTATTCGTAGGTGACGTTCTCGTCGTGGTCGCCGAGCTCCGCCTTCGTGGCCGGGGTGAAGATCGGCGGGGTGAGCCGGGAGCCGTCGACCAGACCGGCCGGGAGCCGGATGCCACAGACCTCGCCGGTGGCCTCGTACTCACGCAGGCCCGACCCGGTCAGGTAGCCGCGCGCGACGCACTCGACGGGCAGCATGTGGAGCTTCTGAGCGACCACCGCCCGACCTTCGACGGCCGCAGGGACGTCGGTCGAGAGCACATGGGTCGGCACCAGGTCCTCGAACTGCTCGAACCACCACAGCGACAGCCGGGTGAGGATCTCGCCCTTGTCCGGGATGACCGTGTCGAAGACGTGGTCGAAGGCCGAGATGCGGTCGCTGGCGACCATCAGGAGCTGACCGGCGTACGGACCCTCCTCCAGCTCGTAGAGGTCGCGCACCTTGCCGGAGTGGAGGTGCTTCGCGCCCGGGATCGCCGGCGCCGGCGGGATGTTGAGTTCAGCCACGGGATCAGCCTAAGAGATAGTCCTCCCGAACCGTTTCTCGCTTAAGTAGACTGTTTCGAGCGATTTAAGCGGAAGGGCCGCCCATGGAGCGACGACCACAGCCAGACTTCTTGATCATCGGAGCACCGAAAGCAGGGACCACGGCACTGCACTCGGCACTGGCGAGGCACCCGCAGGTGTTCGCCACGACACCGAAGGAGCCGAAGTACTGGCTCTGCGACGACGCACCTCCGCCGCACTGGCGCGGCCCCGGCGACAAGCACTCGCAGCAGGAGTGGGTCTGGCGGCGTACGGACTACGACCGGCTCTTCGCCGCCGCCCCCGAGCACGCGATCAGGGGCGAGAGCACGCCGTTCTACCTCTACTCCACCAGCGCCCAGCGGCGGATCGCCCAGGAGCTTCCGGACGTGAAGCTGATCGCCGTCGTGCGCGACCCGATCGACCGCGCCTACTCCAACTGGATGCATCTGTGGTGCGACGGACTGGAACCCGTCGCCGACTTCCCCACGGCGTTCCGGCTCCAGGACCGGCGCGCCCACGACGGCTGGGCACCGTTCTGGCGCTACCGCGAGCTCGGGCTCTACGGCCGGCAGCTCGACCACCTCTACGGGCTGGTCGGCGAGGACCGCGTGCTGGTGGTGCGCTACCGCGACATCGTCGACGAGCCCGCCGTGACGGTCGACCGCGCCTGCCGCTTCCTCGGCATCGAGCAGGGCCATGTCGGCCACATCCCGAACGACAACAGCAGGACGTACGTCGAACCCGGCTGGCGCCCGAAGGTGCTCGGTCCCGTGGTCAGGGGCGGTGCCTGGCTCGCCCAGTTCGCGCCGCCGGAGATCTGGCGCAGGAGCTACCCGCCGTTGCTGCGCCAGCTCGCCGGACCGGGCGACCACCACCGGCCCCGGCTGACTCCGGAGCAGCGCGAGCAGCTCCTCCCCGCCTTCGCCGAGGACATCGAGCTGCTCACCAAGGTGAGCGGGCAGGACTTCTCCGACTGGCTCTCCACCTCGAGCCGGGGATCGTTCCAGGAGCGCGCGAGACTCGCGGAGAACCTCAGCGAACCAGCGTGATCAGGTCGTGGGCGCCGTCCTCACGGGCGGCCTCCACGTAGTAGCGGATCCGGCCGTCGGGCAGCGCCACCGCGCTGGCGTAGCGGAAGGCGCCGTCGGAGTGGGGGCTGGTGACCGGGGCCGCGTCGGGGTCGGCGACCAGACGGGTGCCGTCCCAGCGGGCGACGCCGGTGGTCTCGTACCAGTTGGACTCGGCGTCGGCGCGGCCGTCATAGAGGACGACGAGCGGGTCGTGGGAGACGACCGTGGTGACCCGGGCCCCGCGGGCGTCCCACAGGCCCGGACGTCCGGCGAGGACCTCGCCGTCGTCGTGCCACTCCAGGCCGTCGGTCGAGGTGAGATAGCGGGTCGTCATCCGGTCCTCGTGGCCGGGCTCGGTGAGCGGGTGGCAGCACAGCCACATCTGCCAGGTCTGGGTCACCGGGTCGATCGCGATCACCGGGTCCTTGACCGCGACGGTGTCGCTGCCGGGGTGGACGACCTGGCGGATTCCCTCGGGGAGCCCGGCTACGGTGTCGGCGGTGAGGCTGTCGACCCACCAGTGCTTGGAGTCCCAGGTGGCGCAGGAGAGGTAGAGCCGCCAGCCACCCTCAGGCAGCGGCACCAGCACCGGCCGCTCCAGCGACTCGCAGCCGAACTGGTCGCGGTGGACCTCGGTCACCGTCTCGAACCGCACCCCGTCGGTCGACCGGGCGACGCTGACCGTCACCCCGCGCCCGTCCGAGAGCGGCCGCCGGTTGCGCCAGGTCAGCCAGAAGACCCCGTCGACCAGGACCGCACTCGAGGCGCCGGCCCAGTTGCCCGGCCCCTCGCCCGGCGCCGGGATCACGAGCTCGGCGCCGTCGTAGGACGGGAGGGACGGAAGCACACCGGTGGTCATAGAGTCATCTTAGTCAAGTCACTCACTCGCCTAAGGATCCACGCCGCGGCGCCACTTGATGTAACACGTCGTTCGTAGGACTACTCGCCCTATTGGAACGACCGGTCAGTCCTACGAACAGCGTGTTACATCTCCGCCCGCTGTGGCATCGTTCGAGCCATGGCCGAGACAGCTGATCAGATCTATGCCCGCGTCCAGGCCGGCGGTGACCTGCCCGCGCCGAGCGTGACCGAGTGGGACGTCTTCCCGTGGGTCGTACGCGACGGCGAGATCGCCCCCAAGCCGCTCGCTCCCCCGGCTCCCGAGGAGCCGCGCAACGGCGAGGACGGGATGGACTGCAACCTGTGCGGCACCGACCTGCCGGGCGTGATCTGGCAGGACGAGAGCTGGCGGGTGAAGCACCTGGCGCAGTCCGGGCTGCCGCTGGTGCTGATCCTGGAGCCGCTCGAGCACTACGACCTGCCCGATCTCGACGAGCACCAGGCGGCCGAGTTCGGGGTCCTCACGGTGCGGCTCGCCAGGATCGTGGAGAGCCTGCCCAACATCGCCCGCTGCCACGCGATGCGGATCGGCGACGGTGCCGAGCACCTGCACATGTGGTTCCTGGCCCGCCCGAAGGACCTGCTCTCCGTACGCGGCAGCTTCTCGCCCGACTGGGACGACATCCTCCCGCCCGGCCCCGAGGAGATCTGGCGCGCCGACCTCGCCGAGGTCGCCCGCAAGCTCGCCACCCACGGCGGCGAGGCGCTGGTCTGATGGACCTGACCGACGAGGCGGACGTACGCCGCCTGCTGGACGTGATCGAGCAGGAGATTGTCCCGCTGACGCGTGCCGGCGTGGAAGCGGGCAACAAGATCTTCGGCGCCGCGATCGTGCGCCGCGCGGACCTCTCCACGGTGGTCGCCGAGACCAACAACGAGACCGAGAACCCGCTGTGGCACGGCGAGATCCATGCCATCAAGCGCTTCTTCGAGGTGCCGGCCGAGGATCGACCGGCGCCCGCCGACTGCCTGCTGCTGGCGACCCACGAGCCCTGCTCGCTGTGCCTGTCGGGGATCGCCTGGTCAGGGTTCCCCGAGTTCGCCTATCTCTTCAGCCACCAGGACTCGGCCGAGTCCTTCGCAATCCCCTACGACCTGGCGATCCTGAAGGGCGTCTACGCCGTGCCGGACCCCGACCGCGACGAGGTCGCCCCGGGGCGAGACCTCTACAACCGCGCCAACGCCTACTTCGTCAGCACCGGGCTCGCCCCGCTCGCCGACCCCGACCAGCTCGCCCGGATCACCCGGACCTACGACGAGCTCTCGGCGACGTACCAGGAGAGCAAGGGTGGCGGCGCGATCGCGCACCCCTGACCAGGGCCTGTTCAGTCGCCGCTGCGCCAGCGCAGCAACCCGGCCACGGCGGAGAGCACCGCGACGACGGCGCCGTAGACATAGGTCGTGGTCGTGAGACCGATCTGCGGCGTCAGCAGCCCGGCGACGACCGCCGGGATGCCGAATGCGAGGTAGGACACGATGAAGATCACCGCGAAGACCTCCGCCCGCTCGTGGGCCGGCAGGAGCGGCATGATCGAGCGCAGGATGCCGAAGAAGGCGGTTCCGAAGCCCGAGCCCACGACGACCACCGCGACGAGGTACGCCGCCGCCGAGCCGGTCGGGAGCGCGAGCAGGCTCAGCACCGTGCCGCCGGCCAGCGCGGCCGTGCCGTAGAGCGTCGTCGCCCGGGCCGAGCGGTTCCGGAACAGGTACGCCGCCACCGCGCCGGACCCGGCGAGGGCACCGATCGCCAGCCCCTGGAGGACATGGCTGCTGGCGCCCAGCTCGGTGCGTACGATCGCGGCGCCGAGGGAGAGGAAGAGCCCACCGGTCGCCCAGCCCGCGAAGATCGCCGGGGCGCTACGGCTGAGCAGGCCCCGGATGGCCGGCGGCACGGCGATCCGCGGACGCAGCGAGGCGAGCAGACCCTCGTGACGGGGCGCGGTCTCGGGGACCAGCCACACGCCGGCCGCGAGGAGGAGGGAGAGCACGACGAGGGCGTCGAACACGATGAGCTGCGCGTCCGCCGCCACCTGCAGGACCACACCGGCGACGATGGCGCCGATCGCCAGTCCGACCATCGGAGCGATGGCGTTGACCACCGCCGCGGAGCCCGGTCGCGAGGGCCGCTCGAAGTCTGCGATCGCGGCCGAGAGCGTCGAGAGCAGCAGTCCGCTCGCGACCCCCTGCAGGATCCGCGCCTCGAAGAGGACAGCGGCGGTGTCGGCGCCCTGGAAGAGCGCGAAGCTGGCCGCCAGCAGGAGGAACCCGACGGTCACCACCGGACGCCGGCCGACGTGGTCGGAGACCGAGCCGAACACGAGCAGGGTGGCCAGCAGAGCGACCGCATAGACGGCGAAGACAGCCGTCATCACCCACGGCTCGAGCCCGAGGCCCACCTGGAGGTCGGGATAGAAGGGCGAGGGCGCGCTGGCCCCGGCCATCATCAGCACGACCGCCACCAGGGCCACGCCCGCGCCGAGTCGCCGCCCGGCGACGGCGTCCGTCATCGTCGTCGCGCTCACCGTTTCTACCGACATCACCACTCCATCCATCGTTCGAATTATTTCGAACCTTTTATGGAGAGTACGTGCCTTCCGCTGACTGTGCAACTATTATCGAACCATGAGTTCTTCCCCGGACCTTCCGCATCCTGATCGGTCGGAGCTCTCACTGACGACCGTGCTCTTCGCGCTCAGCGACCCCGAGCGCCTGGCGATCGCCCGTCAGCTGGTCGACGGACCTCTCGACATGGCCGAGTGCCACCTGAGCAACCCGGACGTACCGAAGTCGACGAAGTCGCACCTGATGAAGGTGCTGCGGACGGCGGGCGTGGTCCGCAACGAGGCCAACGGCCGCGCCCGGCGTCTCTCGCTGCGCCGCGAGGATCTCGACGCGCGGTTCCCCGGACTCCTCGACGCCGTGCTCTCCGCCGAGGACGGCGCCCCGAAGTCCTAGCTGCGGCGCCAGGGCGCCGGGCGGCCGTGCAGGAACCACTCCATGTTGCGGGTGATCCACGGCAGCCCGAAGTACGTCATGAACGGCAGCGTCACGACCATCACGCCCAGCACCTTCAGCGGCAGCGCCCAGTCCCCGACAAGCGGGCCGAGCAGCCAGTTGGCGAGCAGGCTGACCGGGTAGAACATCAGGAAGATGGTGATCGTCTGCTTCCACCGCGGCGGGGCCGTCGCGACCCCGGAGACCTGCTCGACGTCGTAGGTGCTCGGCGGGTCGAACCAACCCTCGATGCCGGTACGCCGCTCGATCCGGGTCTCCTCCACGAACGGCTCCCCCGCACCCAGCCACCAGCCGCGCTGTCGGCTGTTGTCCCAGCTGCCCAGGGTCTCGTGGGAGTCGAAACGGTAGAGCAGGTGCCACTGGTCGGAGTCCGGTGACGGCCGCACCCAGCCCGCTCCCAGGAAGCCCGGGAACTCGCTGGCCAGCCGGATCCCCGCCTGCATCCAGGCGACCATCTCGTCGCGGCGCTCCACGGAGACTCGACGGGCGATGGTCACGGTTACCGGCTCGGACATGCCGTCCATCGTCGCAGGGACGTACGCCGCCTCCCCAGCCCTCGCATAGGTTTGCGGCATGTCTGTGGTGAAGATCAATGCAATCCAGGTTCCGGCCGAGGCGGGCGCGGAGCTCGAGAAGCGGTTCGCGGCGCGAGCCGGTGCGGTCGAGAAGTCACCGGGGTTCCTCGGCTTCCAGCTGCTGCGCCCGGTTGCCGGCGACGACCGCTACTTCGTCGTTACCCACTGGGACTCCGAGGAGTCCTTCGCGGCCTGGCGCGACGGCGATGCGCGGGCCGCGCACGCGACTCCGCCGGGTGAGGCGCCGCGCAAGCCCGTCGCCACCGGCGCCGATCTGCTGGAGTTCGAGGTCGTGCTGGACGTCAAGCCCGCCTGACGTCGGAGACATCGGAGACGCCGGGGATGCTGACGCCTCCTCGGCGCACCAACGCCTGCTCACCCTGCTGGACGACCTTGTAGAAGTGCTCGCTCCGCCCGCGCAGCAGCGGCGTGGGTCCGAGGAGCGACAGGCGGCCGTGGGCGAGGCGGCTGGCGGTGCGTACGGCCCGCCATCTCCTCTCGGCGGCGGCCGACCACGGGATGCCGTAGTGCTCGCGGACGAGCGCCGGGAGGCTGCCCTGGACGACGGTCCGGAGCGTCTCGGAGGTCGGCGGCCCGCCAGGGAGGTGGTAGCCGGCGGTGCCGGCGATGTGGCGGCCGACCAGGCGCGCCTCGTCCACGAGACACGGCTCGTCCGAGGTGAGCCAGGCGTCGAAGCGGCGGCGGAAGTCTGGATAGGACGCCGGCGCGGCCGAGGCCGGCACGCCGAAGAGACCGGCCCAGGTCACGAACCCGTCGAAGAGCTCCTCGCGCTCGTCCGGGCGGAGCGGGCGGACCAGGGCGTCGTACATGAACTCGACCGAGTCGAGCGCGAACGCCGCCGTCCACCACATCAGCCCGGGATCGGCGGCCGAGTAGGGCGACCCCTCGGGATGCGCCGGACCGCCGGGAACCTCCATCGTCCCTTCGACGGGCACGTGCCGCTTCGCCGTGAAGGCGAGCGCCCGGTCGGCCTCCTCCTTGGTCCCGAGGAAGACCGTCTCCATCAGCCGAGCCGTCAGCGCGAGCCGCGTGTAGGGCGTCGCCCGGTGCACCGTGTGCTGCGCGGTGCCGACGAAGAGCCGTGGGTGCAGGCCGCCGATCACCAGCGCCCGCTGTCCCCAGCTCAGCCCGACGACCCGCTGACGCAGGGCACGGACGACCATCGAGTCGGCGGCGAAGTACCCGGACACACCGACAGTCTGACACCGCGCGGCGGCTGGCCGCGAGGGTTCAGGCGGGCTCGAGGGCGGGGACGACGTACTCCCGGGTCAGCGGGGCGAAGTCGGCTCCGTCGGTGATCTCGGCGAGCGTCGCCCAGCGCAGCTCCGCGATCTCGGCAGCGGCGTCCGGGGCGACCTCGCCGGCCCAGGTGAAGACCGTCGAGCGCACCAGGTGGCCCGGCTCGTTGGCGGCGTCCGCCTCGAACTCGCCGAGCAGCGCCAGGTCCTCGACCCGGAGCCGTACGCCGAGCTCCTCCGCCACCTCACGGACGGCCGCCTCCGCAGCCGACTCCCCCGGCTCCAGCTTTCCGCCGGGGAGCATGAACTTCGCGGTGCCGTTCTTGCGGACGGTCAGCATCCGCCCGTCACCGTCACGGAAGACGACGGCCGCAACGGTGATCACGGGGCTCAGAGGATCTCTCCCGGCGCGTAGGCGGCGGCCTCGGGGTGGCGAGCGGTGACGGCCTCCACCCGGCGTACGACCTCCTGGACCTGCGCGACGGCGGCACCGGTGAACTCGATCGGGTCGGCGACCAGCGACTGGATCTGCTCCTCGGTCAGACCGAGACGGGAGTCGGCTCCGAGCTTGGCGAAGACGTCGTTCTCGGCCTGGCCCTTGCGCATCGAGAGCGCGGTGCCGACGGCGGCCTCCTTGATCGCCTCGTGGGCCTCCTCGCGGCCGACGCCGTTGCGGACAGCGGCCATCAGCACCTTGGTGGTCGCCAGGAACGGCAGGTAGCGGTCGAGCTCGCGCTGGATCACGGCCGGGAAGGCGCCGAACTCGTCGAGCACGGTCAGGAAGGTCTGGAAGAGGCCGTCGGCGGCGAAGAACGCGTCCGGGAGCGCGACGCGGCGCACGACGGAGTCGGAGACGTCGCCCTCGTTCCACTGGTCGCCGGCGAGCTCGGAGATCATCGAGAGGTAGCCGCGGAGCACGACCGAGAGGCCGTTGACCCGCTCGGTGGAGCGCGAGTTCATCTTGTGCGGCATCGCCGAGGAGCCGACCTGGCCCTCCTTGAAGCCCTCGGTGACCAGCTCGTTGCCGGCCATCAGCCGGATCGTGGTCGAGAGGTTGGAGGGGCCGGAGACCAGCTGGACCAGCGCCGAGACGGCGTCGAAGTCGAGGGAGCGCGGGTAGACCTGGCCGACGCTGGTGAAGACGTTCTCGAAGCCGAGGTGGGCCGCGACCCGCTCCTCGAGCGCGGCCAGCTTGTCGGCGTCACCGTCGAGCAGGTCGAGCATGTCCTGTGCCGTGCCCATCGGGCCCTTGATCCCGCGCAGCGGGTAGCGGGCGATGAGCTCCTCGACCCGCTGGAGGCCGACCAGCATCTCGTCGGCGACGGTCGCGAACCGCTTGCCGAGCGTCGTCGCCTGGGCAGCGACGTTGTGCGAACGGCCGGCCATGACGGTGGTCTCGTGCTCGGCCGCGAGCCGCGCCAGGCGGGCCAGCGTCGCGACGGCACGGTCGCGGATCACCTTCAGCGATGAGAGCACCTGGAGCTGCTCGACGTTCTCGGTGAGGTCCCGCGAGGTCATGCCCTTGTGGATGTGCTCGTGACCGGCCAGCGCGGCGAACTCCTCGATCCGCGCCTTCACGTCGTGGCGAGTCACCCGCTCACGGGCCGCGATCGAGTCCAGGTCGACGTCCTCGACGACCTTCTCGTACGCCTCCACGACCCCGTCGGGGACGTCGATGCCGAGATCCTTCTGGGCCTTGAGCACCGCGATCCAGAGCTGACGCTCCAGGACGATCTTGTGCTCGGGACTCCAGATCCCGGCGAGGTCGGCCGCGGCATAGCGGTTGGCGAGAACGTTGGGCACCACAGTCACGGCGGATATTCTCCCATGCTCCGTGCCCACCCCCACTAACGTGGCGGTATGGCCCTGCGGATCCTCGCCAGCCGGCCCGATCCGGCGATCTACACCCTGCCCTGGTCCTTCCCCCTGGAGGAGTGGCCGGATGATGTCGTGGTGCCGCTGGCCCGCGGGCTGAGTCGCCATGTCGTACGCATCGTGCGGGTGCGGAACAACATCTACGCGGTCAAGGAGACCCAGGCCGACATCGCCCGGCGGGAGTACAACATGCTGCGCGAGCTGCAGCGCCTCGGCCTGCCGACCGTGGTCGCCAAGAGCGTCGTCACGGGTCGCACGGACCGCGACGGCAACGACCTCGGCGCCGCACTGATGACCGAGCACCTCACCTACTCGCTCCCCTACCGCGCGCTGTTCGAGCGAGGCCTGGCCGCCGACCGGCTCCCCAGCCTGATCGACGCCCTCGTCGTCCTGCTCGTACGCCTCCACCTGGCCGGCTTCTACTGGGGCGACGTGTCCTTGTCGAACGTCCTGTTCGTGCGCGACGCGGCCGGGTTCGCCGCCTACCTGGTCGACGCCGAGACCGGGGAGCTGAAGCCGGAGCTCTCCGACCGGCTGCGGGAGTACGACCTCGACGTCGCCTACCAGAACATCTACGGCGAGCTGCTCGACCTGCAGGCGAGCGAGTCCCTGCCCGAGGCCTTCCCGATCGACGCGATCGTCGAGCGGCTGCAGAGCCGCTACGACGCGCTGTGGCGCGAGCTCACCGAGGAGCAGGTCTTCTCCGCCGAGGAGATGTGGCACATCGAGCAGCGCATCGAGCGCCTCCACGACCTCGGCTTCGACGTCGAGGAGCTCGACATCACCACCAGCGAGGACGGCGACACCGTCGCCCTCCGCCCGCGGGTGGTCGAGCTCGGCCACCACCGCCGCGAGCTGCGTACGCTGACCGGGCTGGACGTCCAGGACGCCCAGGCACGGCGGATCCTCAACGACATCTCCGCGTTCCGCGCCACCCGCGAGCTCGGCGACCGGCCGATCGAGGTCGCGGCGAGCCGCTGGCTGCGCGAGGTCTACGAGCCCATCGTCGCGATGCGCCCGCCCGACGCCGCCGCCAAGCTCACGCCTGCGCAGATGTTCCACGAGATCCTCGAGCACCGCTGGGTGCTCTCCCAGTTCGCCGGCGAGTGGGTCAAGCTCATCAACGCCGCGGAGTCCTACTACGCGGACGTCATCCAGCACCGCCCCGACGAGGCCGTCACCCCGCCCGCCGAGGAGTGAGCCGGGCTCGTCATAAGGTGGCCACGTGAAGATCCTCGTCGTCGGCACCGGTGGTCGTGAGCACGCGCTCGCTCTGAAGCTCTCCCAGGAAGGGAACGAGGTGTACGCCGCGCCCGGGAACCCCGGGATCGCGGAGTTCGCCACGCTCCGGGACGTGGACATCATGTCCGGTCCCGCGATCGCCTCCCTGGCCGGCGAGCTGGGCGCCGATCTGGTCGTCGTCGGGCCCGAGGCGCCGCTGGTGGCCGGGGTGGCCGACGCGGTCCGTGAGGCGGGGATCGCGGTCTTCGGACCGTCGGAGGCTGCCGCGCAGCTCGAGGGGTCGAAGGCGTTCTCCAAGGACGTGATGTCCGTGGCCGGCGTGCCGACCGCGGGCTCGCGCGTGGCGACCACCCCCGAGGAGGCTGCCGCCGCGCTGGACGAGTTCGGCGCTCCGTACGTCGTCAAGGACGATGCTCTCGCCGCGGGCAAGGGTGTCGTCGTGACGCGTGACCGCGAGGAGGCGCTGGCCCACGCGGCCGCGTGCGAGCGGGTCGTCATCGAGGAGTTCCTCGACGGCCCCGAGGTCTCGCTGTTCGCGATCTGCGACGGGACGCGGGCCTACGCGCTGCAGCCGGCGCAGGACTTCAAGCGGATCTTCGACGGCGGCAAGGGCGGCAACACCGGCGGGATGGGTGCCTACTCGCCGCTGCCGTGGGCGCAGCCGGACCTGGCCGACGTCGTGCTCACGACCGTCGTCCAGCCGACCCTGGTCGAGATGGAGAAGCGCGGCGCTCCGTTCGTCGGGTGCCTCTACGTCGGGCTCTCGCTGACCGCCAAGGGTCCGAAGGTGATCGAGTTCAACTGCCGGTTCGGTGACCCCGACATCCAGCCGGTGCTCGCTCTGCTCGAGTCCAACCTCGGCGACCTGCTCCTCGCGGCGGCCACGGGCGCGCTGGACAGCGTCGAGGCGCCGACCTTCTCCGACGGTGCCTCGGTGACCGTCGTGCTGGCCTCGGCCGGTTACCCGGAGTCGTCCTCGAAGGGCGACGTCATCACCGGCGCCGGCAACGCCAACTCGATCAACGACGTGGACGTGATCCACGCCGGCACGGCGATCGTCGACGCCTCCACTCCCGAGGAACCCGACCACCGCCACCTGGTCACCGCGGGCGGCCGGGTGCTGGCGGTCCGCGCGAAGGGCTACGACATCGACGACGCGCGCTCGAGGGCGTACGCCGCCGCCGACCTCGTCAGCTTCGACGGGCTCCAGCGTCGCTCCGACATCGCCGCCGAGCCGCTCGGTGTCGTCGAGGGCGCCTCACTGCTTTGAGCATCGGCGTACTCTGCCGAGCATGACCTGGGTCGTGTTCGGCGTCGCCGTTGTCCTCGTGCTCGGGCTGATCATCGCGGCCTGCAACAAGGCCCTGCGCTCCTCCCGCCGCGGCGTCTCCTCCGGGATCGGCGACGGTCTCGGCAACTTCATCGACGTCTTCGACCCGGGCAACGCCCGCGCCGCGCGCGACCTCAAGGAGCAGGACAACATCGGTCACGTGGTCCCCTCGCCCGACGGCGACGACCCGCCCTACGGGGTCGACCTGAAGGCCGGACGCGTCACCATCCGTCGGTCATGACCTGGCTGAGAGTGGCCGATCGGCCACTCTCAGCTCACCACCTCAGGTCAGCGAGTTGATGATGACGGTCTCGTCGCGGGCCGGGCCGACACCGATGACCGACATCGGGGCGCCGGAGATCTCCTCGACGTACTTCACGTACGCCTGAGCGTTGGCCGGGAGGTCGGCGAACGACCGGGCGCCCGAGATGTCTTCCTTCCAGCCCGGCAGCATCTCGAAGATGGGCTTGGCGTGGTGGAAGTCGGACTGGTTGACGGGCATCTCGTCGTGGCGGACACCGTCGACGTCGTACGCCACGCACACCGGGATCTCCTCGAGACCGTCGAGCACGTCGAGCTTGGTGAGGACGAAGTCGGTGACCCCGTTGACGCGGGCGGCGTAGCGGGCGATGACCGCGTCGTACCAACCACAGCGGCGCGGGCGGCCGGTGGTGGTGCCGAACTCGTGGCCGTTGTCGCGCAGGTAGTCGCCGGATACGTCGAAGAGCTCGGTCGGGAACGGCCCCTCCCCCACGCGGGTGGTGTAGGCCTTCACGATCGCGACGACTCGGTCGATCCGGGTCGGCGGGATCCCGGAACCGGTGCAGGCGCCGCCCGAGGTGGCGTTGGAGGAGGTCACGAAGGGGTAGGTGCCGTGGTCGACGTCGAGCAGGGTCGCCTGGCCACCCTCGAGCAGCACGGTCTCGCCCCGGTCGAGCGCCTGGTTGAGCAGCAGGCCGGTGTCGCAGACCATCGGCGCGATCCGGTCCGCGTACGACAGCAGATCCTCGACCACCGCGTCGACGGTGAAGCCACGACGGTTGTAGACCTTCGAGAGCAGCTGGTTCTTCAGCTCCAGGGCGCCCTCGACCTTGCCGCGCAGGATCGACTCGTCGAAGAGGTCCTGGACGCGGATGCCGATGCGGTTGACCTTGTCGGCGTAGGTGGGCCCGATCCCGCGGCCGGTGGTGCCGATCTTGCGCGAGCCGAGGAAGCGCTCGGTGACCTTGTCGAGCTGGCGGTTGTAGTCGGCGATGACGTGGGCGCTGGCGGACAGCTTCAGCTTGGAGATGTCGACGCCACGCGCCTCCAGACCGGTCAGCTCCTCGAAGAGGACCGCGAGGTCGACGACCACGCCGTTGCCGATCACCGGCGTCACGCCGGCGGTCAGGATGCCGCTGGGCAGCAGGTGGAGGGCGTACTTCTCGCTCTGCCCGTCTTCTTGGCGAATAACAACCGTGTGGCCGGCGTTGTTGCCGCCGTTGAACTTGACGACGTAGTCGACGTGCTCACCGAGCAGGTCGGTCGCCTTGCCCTTGCCTTCGTCGCCCCATTGGGCACCGATGATCGTGATCGCGGGCATGTGTGTCGCTCCTTCGCTCCGGACGGAGTCCCTCCGGGCGTGCCCGGCTGCTCAACGCACCAATATCTCGTGTGTGTTGGATCCATCTACAAATGCAAAAAACCCTGGCAAGACCAGGGCTCTTGCGACCACACGCTAGCAAATTCAGGCGCGTACGTCACAGCCAGGCTCGCCGGGCGGCCTCCACACCCGCCTCGAACCGCGAGGTCGCACCGAGCTCCTCGAGCAGTTCGGCGACCCGTCGCCGGACCGTACGCAGCGAGACCCCCAGCCTCCGGGCGATCTGCTCGTCCTGGGCTCCGCTGGCCAGCTCGGCGAGCAGCAGGCGGCGTTCGGCGTTCGGCAGGTCCTCGAGCTCGGCCGCCGGGAGGGCGCGGCGCCACAGCTCCTCGAAGTAGCTGGTCACCACCTCGACGATGCCCCGCTGGCGTACGTTGATCATCGGCTGCTCCACCGGGCCGAGCGGGTCCGGGAACATCGCATGCGTGCTGCCGACCACCATCAGGTGGGTGCCGACGCGCGGCAGGATTCGGACCTCCTCACCGATCTCGATCCGCATCCGCAGCACGTCGGGCGCCTGCTTCAGGGCTGCCACCGGGTAGATCCCACGACACCGGCGACCCGACTTGATCGTGGACTCGATGACCGAGATGAACCGCATCTCCGAGGGGTGCACGGTCACCGCCGGGCGCAGCCACATCATGTCGCCCGAGGTGGCCGAGACCAGCCGCTCGAAGGTCTCCGGCGTGAACTCGGTCGCGATCACCTCACCCTCGATCGGCTGCTCCTCGCCGATCTGGGCCGGGAGGCGTGCGGCGGTGCCGGCGACGTACGGGACCGACTGGGAGATCTTCAGCAGATGGTCGTGGGCGTCCTGGGCTCTGGTCGCTGCCCGCTCCAGCATGTGGGCGACCACCGCCGTCGGGCTGAGCACGGTCAAGGTCTCACCGCAGCTGATGACTCCGCTCTCGACCAGGGGCGCGGCCTGCTCCTTCAACTCCTCCTCGGAGGTGGACAGCGTCGCCGCCACCACCATGCACGGCCACCCGGTGAGCGGAAGGAGGCGGCTGTAGAGCTGAGCCGCGCCCGGGTCGAACCCGAGCGCGGTCATCAACGTCTCCGACCGGCCGTTCTCCATACCCGGCACTTTAGTCTCACCAAACCGCCGCCGGTCGAGCCGCGAGCGCCAGCGAGCGTGTCGAGACCAACACAGTTCGTACGCGACTGTGTTGGTCTCGACACGCCTTCGCCTAGCGGCTCCGGCGGCTCGACCAGCGGTCAGATCAGGCTTCCGGCTTCAACAGGGGGAAGAGGATCGTTTCGCGGATCCCGGCACCGGTGAAGAGCATGATCGCCCGGTCCAGGCCGAGCCCGAGGCCACCCATGGGCGGGGCGCCGTACTCCAGAGCCCGCAGGAAGTCCTCGTCGAGCTGCATCGCCTCGGGGTCGCCGCCGGCGGCGAGGAGGGACTGGGCGGTGAGGACCTCGCGCTGCACGACCGGGTCGATCAGCTCGGTGAACCCGGTGCCGCGCTCGACACCGCCGATGATCAGGTCCCAGGCGAGCACCTTGCCCGGCTCCTCGTCGTTGATCCGCGCCAGCGGCTGGGCGATTGCCGGGAAGTCGCACAGGAAGGTCGGCTGGATCAGGTGGGGTTCCACCAGCTCGCCGCACAGCTCCATGACGATCTTGTCGGCGCCCCAGGCCGGGTCGAGCTCGACGTCGTGCTTGTCGGCGAGCGCCTTGAGCGTCTCGACGTCAGTGTCGGGGGTGACCTCGACGCCGACGGCCTCGGAGACACCCTCGTAGACCGGCAGCCACTTCCACTCGCCGTCGAGGTCGATGACACCGGCGTCGGTCTCGATCTGGCGCGAGCCGACCGCGTCGGCGGCGGCGAGGTACATCTGCCGCATCTCCTCGGCGATCGTGAACTGGTCGCCGTAGGCCTGGTAGGCCTCGATCATCGTGAACTCGGGGCTGTGCGTGGAGTCGACGCCCTCGTTGCGGAAGATCCGGCCGATCTCGTAGACCTTGTCGACGCCGCCGACGACCGCCTTCTTGAGGTTGAGCTCGAGCGCGATGCGCAGCGTCATCGGCTGGTCGAAGGCGTTCATGTGGGTGTTGAACGGCCGTGCGTGCGCACCACCGTGGATGAGCTGCAGGACCGGCGTCTCGACCTCGAGGTAGCCGTCGTCCTCGAGACGGCGGCGGATCGCCTGGGTGATCTTCGCCCGCGTACGCACCATGTCGCGCGCCTCCTGGCGCACGATCAGGTCGGCGTAGCGCTGCCGGACCCGGGCCTCCTCGGAGAGGTCCTTGTGGAGCACCGGCAGCGGCCGCAGCGCCTTGGACGCCATCTCCCAGCTCGAGGCCATGATGGAGAGCTCGCCGCGCCGCGAGGAGATCACCCGGCCGGTGACGGCGACGTGGTCACCGAGGTCGACCAGGCTCTTCCACTCCGCGAGCGACTCCTCCCCCACCTCGGCGAGCGAGAGCATCACCTGGAGCCGGGTGCCGATGCCCTCCTGCAGCGTCGCGAACGCGAGCTTGCCGGTGTTGCGGACGAACATGACCCGACCGGCGACGGTGACCACGTCCTGGGTCTCGTCACCGGCCTCGAGCTTGTCCTCGTAGGCCTCCCGCACCTCGGCGAGCGTGTGCGTGCGGCCGACCCCGATGGCGTACGCCTTCTTGCCCTCGGCCAGCAGGCGCTCCCGCTTCTCGCGCCGGACCAGCATCTGCTCGTTGAGGTCCGGTTCGGGCGCGTTGGTGGTCTGCTCAGTCACGGGTCAAGGCTAGGCGAGATCGCTGGTCGGACGCGATTCGGTATTCACCCCAGAAGCGTGTCGTACGCCGTCGGGCTGCTGTCGCGCAGGAACTCGCTGCAGCGCTCCCACTCCTCGGTCTCGCCGATCGCCTTGGCCTGCTCGGCGAGCAGGGCGAGGCTGGTCAGGAAGCCGCGGTTGGGCTCGTGCTCCCACGGCACCGGGCCGTGGCCCTTCCAGCCGTTGCGGCGCAGCATGTCGAGCGAGCGGTGGTAGCCGACGCGGGCGTAGGCGTAGATGGTCACGTCCTCGGCGCCGGCCTCCTTGGCGGCCGTGGCGAGCGCGGCCCAGGCGGAGGGCGAGGCCGGGTGGCGGCGTACGACCTCGGCGGGGTCGGTGCCGGCGGCCAGCTCGTCGGTCGCGGGGTCGGCGGGGAGGTGGGTCGGCGGCGGTCCGGCCATCAGGTCCTGGTGGGTCATACGCACCATTGTGCCCGCAGCCACCGACCGTCTTTCCCCGGGCAGACCGATCAGGGAGATGTCGGCGCGCGGGTGTTGACTGTGGCCATGACCCAGCCCGTGACGCAGACGACCTCAGCGCAGACGACCGAGCACCCGTGGCGGGCGCTGTTCGCGCTGTGCATCGGCTTCTTCATGCTGTTGGTCGACATGACGATCGTCACCGTCGCGACGCCGGACATCATGGCCGAGCTCGACGCGAGCGCCAACGCGGTGCTGTGGGTGACCAGCGCCTATCTGCTGGCCTACGCCGTGCCGGTCCTGATCATGGGCAGGCTCGGTGACCGCTTCGGGCCCAAGTGGGTCTACATCGCCGGGCTGGCGGTCTTCACGGCCTCGTCGCTGTGGTGCGGGCTCGCCGGCAGCATCGAGTCGCTGGTGGCCGCGCGGGCGGTGCAGGGTCTCGGCGCGGCGATGATGACGCCGCAGACGATGGCGACCATCACCCGGATCTTCCCGGCAGAGCGGCGTGGCTCGGCGATGGCGCTGTGGGGCGCGACGGCGGGCATCGCGACGCTCGTCGGCCCGCTCGCGGGCGGGGCGCTGGTCGCGGTCGGCGGCTGGGAGTGGATCTTCTTCGTCAACGTGCCGATCGGCGTCATCGCGATCGTCCTCAACTGGCTGATGGTCCCCGCGCTTGAGACCCACGCGCACGTCTTCGACTGGCTCGGCGTGGCACTCAGCGGCGTCGGGATGTTCTGCGTGGTCTTCGGCCTGCAGAACGGCGAGCAGCGCGGCTGGGACGCCGTCACCTGGGCGCTCGTCGCCGGCGGCGTCGCGATCATGGCGCTCTTCGTCTGGTGGCAGGCGCGCAACCGCAAAGAGCCGTTGGTGCCGCTGTCCATCTTCACCGACCGCAACTTCTCCGTCTCCAGCCTGGCGATCTCCTGCATGGGCTTCGCGGCCGTCGCGCAGGGCTTCCCGCTGATGCTCTACGCCCAGCTCGTCCGCGGCTACACCGCGCTCGAGGCCTCGATGCTGATGGTCCCGATGGCGCTGGTCTCCCTCCTCGCCGCGCCGCTGGTCGGCCGGCTGAGCGACCGGATGCATCCGCGGCTGCTGACCGGCGTCGCCTTCTTCCTCTGCTCCGTCTCGCTCTTCTGGCTCGCGGTGCCGATGACCGTCGACTCCCAGCTGTGGCAGCTGCTGGTGCCGATGGCCGTCTTCGGCCTCGGCTCAGCCGCCGTGTGGGCGCCCCTCGCGGCAACCGCCACCCGCAACGTGCCGATGCGGCTGGCCGGCGCGGGCGCCGGGGTCTACAACGCCACCCGGCTGGTCGGGTCGGTGATCGGCTCGGCCGCGGTCGCCGTGCTCATCGACCTCCGTCTCAACGCCCACGGCCTGGGCGGATCGCTGGCCGGCGGCCACGAGACCGCGGCGGGCTCCTCGGTCCCGCCCGCCGTGGCTACGGAGTTCGCCGAGGCGATGTCCGAGGTGATGCTGCTGCCGGCGGTCGCGCTGGCGGTCGGCTTCGTGGCGGTGCTCTTCTTCACCACACCGCGTCACATGGTGAAGCCGTCAGCCTAGAGCGACGGAGAGCGGCAGCCCGCGGCACGGGATCATGTCCCGGGCAGTGGTGAGCGGGGCGCCGGTGGCCAGCTGCGGGTCGGCGGAGACGATGGCCTTGCCGTGGCCGTTGACCAGCGTCGCGCCGGCCTCGCGCAGCCCCGGCAGCAGCATCGTCTCGAGCGTCTCGACCAGGGTGTCGGCCCCGGCGACGCCGACCATGCGACCCCCGGCGTAGACCGGCATCGTCGTGGTCATGACGTACTCGTCGGTGCAGACGAAGTCGACGTACGGCCCGACGAGGGTCAGCTCGCCGGTGCGCTCCGGGGAGCGATACCAGGGCTGGCGGGTGTAGTCGATCGCCTCTCCGGTGCCCGGCGCATCGGCGTCACCGAGGAAGTCACGCTCCTCGCCCTGCCACCAGACGAGGTAGAGCCGGCGGTCGCTGAGGACGCCCGGAGCCGCGACGAAGCCACCACCGATGAGGTTGGGGTTGCGCAGGAACTCCAGGGAGCCGGGCTCGAGCCGCTCGCGCAGGGATGCGGTGGTGACCGAGCCGGCCTCGAAGAGGGCGGCGACCTCGTCGCGTACGCGCTCGAGCTCGGTCACGATCGGCCCGAAATGCTGCTCGACCTGAGCCACACAGTCGATGGGAGTCATCGTCTTCGTCATCGTCGCACCGCCTCGTGGATCTCGGCCAAGCGTTCAAGGGAGTGGGCGACGTGCTCGCGTACGCTCTCCCGCGCCCTGACAGCATCTCCTGCTGCGAGGGCTTCGACAAGCTCCTGGTGGCGGGTCGCCGTGGCCTCCCGGAAGCCCGGCTCGTTGAGCGGGATCCGGAGCAGTGCGCCGAAGTCCGCCTCCTGCCGCACCACCTCGCGGGTCATCCGGGCCGACTGGGTCAACGCGGCCACCGACAGGTAGAGCTCGCTGTCGGCGCTGCGCCAGCGGGCCACGTTGCTGACGTTGAGCGGGATCAGCAGGTCGCGCAGGTCCTCGACCTCGTCAGGATCCGTACGCTCCGCCGCGATCTCCGCACAACCGGTGAGCACCACCAGGTAGACCGTGGCCCGGTCGCGCAGCTCGACCCGCGACATCGAGGCGAGCCGGTCCTCGACGAGGTCGCCGCTCTCGGGGGCACGTACGAACGAGCCACCGCCCCGCCCCCGGGTCGTCACCACCAGGCCCTTGGCGCGCAGTGCGACCAACGCCTCCCGTGCGGTGACCGTCGCGACGCCGAGCATCTGGGCCAGCTCCGGCTCGCTGGGGAGCCGCTCGCCGTGTGCGAGCACGCCGGAGCGGATCGCCTCCGCGAGCCGGTTCTCGACGCGCGCTGCCCGGCCTTCGTCGCCGATCGGGGCGAAGATGGCCGCGCGAGCTCGGGAGGTCATCACACGCACACCGAAATCCTAATGTATGGATCTAGATGATTCGCCCGCCAGATCTGTTCGAATCTGTTCGAATGCGCACAGAAAGTTCATGAATTTCGTCTTAACCATCTGGATCCATGGGCGTTTCTATGCCTAACCTGTGCGCACGGCTGACGCACACTGGTGTCGGTCACCCAAGATCGTCGGATGTCCAGGGCTTGTGGGGGGCGCTGGGCATCCGACTCCTTGGTTTTCGGGCGTCTGTGCTGATGAATGCCGACCGAGGTAACTCGGTGAGCGCGCACTTCCCGCGCGGAACTCCACGATGGAAGTGACTGCTGACCGAGTCACCTCGGTGAGCATGAGGGCGGCTCGCGACTGTCTACGGATACGACAAGGGCGGGGAGAGCCTCTCGGCTCTCCCCGCCCCTGTTTCTCGGCGTGTGTCGGCTAGAACACCGCGGCCACGGCGCTGGTCAGCGCGTCACCGATGTTGTCCAGCAGGCCGCCCTCGTCCTCCTCGGCGGGAGCTTCCTCGGTCGCCTCGTCAGCAGGCTCCTCGGTCGTCGGCCGCGCGGCCGGGGACTCCGACTCGCTCGGCGTCGCCTCGGGCTCCGCCGGCTCCTCAGCAGGAGCCTCAGCGGTATCCTCGCCACCCGGGAGGATGTCATCCAGACCCGGCAGCAGCGGCGAGTTCTCCTCGGACGGCTGCTCCTCGGCAGGAGCGTCCTCGGCCGGGGCCTCCGGCGACACCGGCTTGTCGGCCGGAGCGTCGGACTTGTCTTCGCCCGGGGTGTTCGAGCGGAGAGTCGCATTCCCGTCGCCGCCCTGAGGCTGAGCGTCGGGGTCTCGGGCCGGGTCGCTCGGCGCAGACTGGTTGCCATCGCCGTCCTCGGCGGTGACCGTGACAGCCGAGTCCCGACTACTAAGCGGACACGTCACCCGCATGGAGGTGGCGCCCGGTTCCGAGCGCTCCGGAAGACAGAGCAGCCCACCCTGGACGCGCACGATGTAGACGAGCTGGTTCTGAGGTGTCACCCCGTCCTCGTCAGTCGATGGCGACCAGGACACGTCGAAGCCGAGCAGGTCGGAAGCGACCTTGACGTTCTGCGGCACCGTCGGCGCGATCTTCGTGGTCGTACCGGTGGCCTCAGCAGACTGGTCAGACTCGTTGCCCGCACCGTCCACAGCCGTCACGGTGTAGGTGTACTGCTTGCCTGCCTCCAAGCCCGTGTCCTCGTACGAGGTGTCATTGACCGGACCGACCAGCTTGCCGTTGCGGTAGAGGTTGTAGGAGACGTCACCGACGCCGTCCGTGTTGTCCTCGGACTCCGACCAGCTGACGTTCAGCGTGCTGTCGCTCGGGTCACCCGCCTCAACCGTCACGTCCTGGGGAATCTGCGGGGCAGCGACGTCCATGACGCAGTCGATCTCGTTGCTTTCCTCGGACTCGTTGCCAGCCTTGTCGGTCGCAGTGACCGAGAAGGTGTAGGTGAGGCCGGCTTCGAGGCCTGTGAAGGTCGCCGCGGTCTCCTCGGTGCGACCCGGGTTCCCGGCGTCCGGCGACGAGGTCACCGTGTAGTGGGAGATCCCGCTCTTGTCGTGCGCCCTGGACCAGTCGACCTTCGCGGAGGTGTTGGTCAGTACGTCGCACCCGCTAAGAGTGACCGGGTCGGGAGCAGTCTCGTCCTCGGGCTCGCCGGGGCCGGGACCGTCGTCGTCGCAGATCGGCAGGTCGGGAAAGAGTTCGCAGATCGGGTCGGTCGGGTCCGTCGGGTCGGTCGGATCCGTCGGGTCCGTCGGGTCCGTCGGCTCGGTCGGCGGCGGGGTCGGCTCGGGCTCCTGGCACTGGGTCAGGTCCGGGCGGATCTCGCAGATGTCCACACCGGCACCCGGCGGACGAGTGTCCTCACAGGCGCTCGGGTCGAGCTCACAGGTGGGCGTGCTGCCCGACGGGACGTTGCCCGCGGGGATGAAGGTCACACCGGTGTTCGCAGCCGGGACGATGTCGTCGTCGACGACCTCCGGCTCGTCGGAGTCCTTCTCCGACGGCTTGTCGTCGGGCTCGAGGGTGTCCGGGTCACTGGGGAGCGAAGACTCCCCGGTGGTCGGATCCTCTTTCGGCGAGCTCTGTGGATCGCTGTTTACGGTGCACGAGAACAAGACGAGCAGCAGGATCAGAATGATCGCGCCTATGACGATTCCGCCGATTGTGCGGTTTCGCGCAGTGGTTTCCATACCGAGGATGTCCCTCCCAAGATCAACGCCGAAGGGACGGTTCGACCTTGTTACCCGAGGGTCGCCGTCCAGCTAGGGCATTGAATCGCTTTACCAATGACCGGCACAACGACATAAGCCCGAGTTTGCTATGCCGTGTGCCACAACGTTTTCCGAACCGGGACCATTGGCCCATCCCCGGCGTGTCGCTCAGCCGATGGAATTGCCCGCAGAACCGAGATGCTGGGCACCCTCGACGACCCGAGTGGCCATGTTGGCCTCAGCGAGCTTGCCCCACGCGCGAGGATCGTACTGCTTCTTGTTTCCGACCTCGCCGTCGACCTTCAGAACGCCGTCGTAGTTGGCGAGCATGTGGCCGGCGACCGCGCGGGTGTAGGCGTACTGGGTGTCGGTGTCGATGTTCATCTTGACCACGCCGTAGGAGACCGCCTCGGCGATCTCCTCGGCGCTCGAGCCGGAGCCGCCGTGGAAGACGAGATCGAACGGCTTGGCACCGGTCGGGAGGCCGAGCTTGGCGACGACGGCGTCCTGAGCGCCACGGAGGATCGAGGGACGGAGCTTGACGTTGCCCGGCTTGTAGACGCCGTGCACGTTGCCGAAGGTGAGCGCGGTCAGGTAGCCCTCGACGCCCAGCGCGTCGGCGGTCGCGATGGCGTCCTCGGGGGTCGAGTAGAGCTTGTCGTCGATCGCTCCGACGATGCCGTCCTCCTCGCCACCGACGACGCCGACCTCGATCTCGAGCACGATGCGGGCGGCCTTGGCCTTTGCCAGCAGCTCCTCGGCGATCTGCAGGTTCTCGGCCAGCGGCACCGCGGACCCGTCCCACATGTGGCTCTGGAACAGCGGCGCCTCGCCGCGCTGGACGCGCTCGGCGGAGAGCTCGAGGAGGGGACGTACGAAGCCGTCGAGCTTGTCCTTGGGGCAGTGGTCGGTGTGGAGCGCGATGTTGACGTCGTAGGACTTGGCGACCTCGGTCGCGTACGCGGCGAAGGCCACCGAGCCGGTCACCATGTTCTTGACCGTGGGGCCGGAGAGGTACTCCGCGCCGCCCGTGGAGATCTGGATGATGCCGTCCGAGCCAGCCTCCGCGAAGCCGGCCAGCGCCGCGTTGAGCGTCTGCGACGAGGAGACGTTGATCGCAGGGAAGGCGAAACCCTTCTCCTTCGCGGTCGCGAGCATCTCGGCGTACTTCTCGGGGGTGGCGATGGGCATCTGGAGGTTCTCCTTGAGATCCGTTGTCGACCGGTGCGCTGGTGGCCAGCGTAATGCGCCCCCGACCACCCGTTGCCAACGCTCGGAGTTGGATCGATCAAGCAGGACAACCGATCTGCCGCGAGATCCGTATCCACAGGTGAGACTGATCTTGGAGGCAACATGGACTGGCAGGAAACCCTGGAACGGGCGATCCCCCAACCCCCGCCCGCGCACCCCGACCCGGCCGCGCTGCTGGCCGACGGGAAGAAGCTCGTACGCCGCCGGCGGCTCGCCGTGGTCGCCGGCACCGCCGCCGCGGTCGCCGCGGTGGTCGGGATCGGCGCGATCGTCGTTCCCTCGCGCGACAGCGCCACCCCGAACCCGCCGATCGCGACCCAGTCGACGGCCGAGGACGAATGGCCGCCCGAGGCCGACATCCCGTTGAGCGACCTCGCGCCCGTCGCGTACGACCACGGCACCGGCGAGGTGACCCTCTATCGAGGCTGGAAGGAGACCGACCAGGTCGGTCCGCTCGATTCCGGGAACGCGCTGGCGGTCGCGGCGACCAAGGGCAACAGAACCGTCTACGTGCACTTCATGAACCCGACCGAGATCGCCTACACCGATGCCTCCCGCACGAGCGCGACGAGCCTCCGCGCCTGGGTCGACGACGTGCGAGCCCATCACCTGAGTGCCACCTGGAACGCAGGTGGGAAGCTCCGCGTGAAGCAGAACGGCTGGGAGATCGTCCGCGAGATTCCCAACCCGCTCGGCTACGCAGCACCCTGGGACTCGGTCGGTGCAGTCGTCGAGCGCGAGGGCGTCGAGCAGTGGATCCTCTACAGCGGCAACCGTCCGAAAGATGGCGGTGAGTCGAGCGGGCTGGACGCGGTCTATGCCATTCCCGGCCAGACCATCGAGGAATGGCTGGCCGTCCAGGTCGCGACAGACCGCAAGGACTACCGTCCCGGCAACGTCGATTTCAGCATCGAACCGACAGAGGCGGTCGAGTTCGGATCAGGCTCCGAGGTCGTCTCCAGCGAGGACCGGGTCAAGATCGTCGAGCAGGTCGCCGACCCGGACATCGGTCACTCGTTCGCCACGGGGACATCGCGAACCGCGGCCGCGCGGATCACGGTCGGCAGCAAGGAGCGATACGTGCTGGTCCGCGAGAAGGACGGCGTCACGCAGGCCTACTCCTTCTCCGTGCTCCCGGCGCCGCGAGCAGAGGACCGCAGACCGCTCACCCTCGACGAGTTCGCGGAAATGGTCGACCGTCGCATGACTCCCGGATCGGGGCTGTGGTGATGAGCGCGCACGACGAGGCCTTCACCGCGTTCGTCGCGGCCAGGCGGCCGCACCTCGTGCGGGTGGCGTACGCGCTGTGCGGCGACTGGCACCGGGCGGACGACCTGGTGCAGACGTCGCTGCTGAAGCTGTACGCCTCGTGGCGGCGGGTGGAGGCGGGGTCGGAGGAGGCGTACGTCCGGACGATCCTGGTCCGCGCCCACATCGACCAGACCCGGCGGCCGTGGTGGAAGCGGGAACGCTCGGGCGACATCCCAGAGCGGCCCATGCCCGCCGCGCGGTTCGAGGAGCGGTCCGAGCTGTTCGCGGCGCTCCAGGCGCTGCCGGAGATGCAGCGCAAGGTGGTCGTCCTGCGCCACTGGCTGCAGCTGTCGGTCGCCGAGACCGCGCGCGAGCTGCGGATCAGCGAGGGCACGGTCAAGAGCCACTCCTCGCGCGGCCTCACCGCGCTGCGTACCTGCCTGGAGACGGGGGACTCCTCCAGGGCCTGACCGACCAGCAGGAGACAGAGCAAGAACGGTCGGGCGGGCATGCCCCTGACGCGCCTAGCGTCAGGGGCATGCCCAAGGTCACCTACTTCACCGCAACGTCGTTGGACGGCTACATCGCCGACGAGAACAGCTCGCTGGACTGGCTCTTCGAGACACCGCACGGCGACGACGAGAGTTCCTGGGAGCGGCTGATGGCGGAGTCGGCAGCGCTCGTGATGGGCGGTACGACGTACCGCTGGATGATCGACCACGATCCGGAGATGCTGACCGGGCCCGAGAAGTGGCGCGAGTACTACGACGAGCGGCCGGTGTGGGTCTTCACGCACGCGACCGACCTGCCGGAGGTCCAGGGCACGCAGGTGCGCGTCGTGCAGGGCGACGTGAAGCCCGTCTACGACGAGATCGCGGCCACCGTCGACGGCGGGATCTGGCTCGTGGGCGGTGGGGACCTGGTCGGCCAGTTCGACGACGCCGGTCTGCTCGACGAGGTCGTCGCCGGGATCTGCCCGGTCACCCTCGGCGCCGGAGCGCCACTGCTCCCCCGCCGCATCACCAGCAAGCGGATGAGCGTCATCGATGTCCTGCAGACCGGCGAGCAGGTGCAGATCCGCTACCGGATCGCGAGGCCCTGAGAGAGCCCCCGCTGCCGCCCGGCCCCGAGGCCACGCACCCACGAAAGTGGGGCACATCCGGGCGACCCGGGAGTTAACTTTAGCGGATCCACTTCTCGCGGGTGACACCGGGTCGTAACCGGGTTACAACCCACCGTCAGCCGCGCCAGGCCTGCTCTGACGAGAGGTCGGCGTGCTGGACGACCCAGGAGTGCATCGCGATCGCCGCCGCAGCGGAGGCGTTGATCGACCGCGTCGAGCCGAACTGGGCGATCGAGAAGGTGCCGTCGACGCTCTCGCGGGCCTGCTCGGAGAGCCCGGGGCCCTCCTGCCCGAACAGGAAGCAGACCGACTTCGGCAGCTCCATGGTCTCCAGGTGGAGAGAGCCGGGCAGGTTGTCGATGCCGAGGAGGCGTACGTCTCGTTCATGGAGGTACGCCGCGAGCGCGGGCACGTCCGGGTGGTGATGGACGTGCTGGTAGCGGTCGGTGACCATCGCGCCGCGGCGGTTCCAGCGGCGGTTGCCGACGATGTGCACCTCGGCGGCCAGGAAGGCGTTGGCGGTGCGGACGATGGTGCCGATGTTGAAGTCGTGCTGCCAGTTCTCGATGGCGACGTGGAAGCCGTGGCGGCGCCGGTCGAGGTCGGCGACGATCGCTTCGAGCGTCCAGTAGCGGTAACGGTCGACCACGTTGCGGCGGTCGCCGTTGGTCAGCAGCTCCGGATCCCAGTGCTCTCCCTCGGGCCATTCACCTGGCCACGGGCCCAGTCCGACCTCCGGCTGCCCGTGGGGCATCGGGTCGTAGGGCGCTCTGGAATCAGCCTCGGACGGTCGTGTCTCGTTCATCGACGAGTCAGAATATTCGACAACAAGAGTTGTTACCTATGGGTACCGTAGGGGCCGTGACAGGTGCGGGGAATTTTGCGCCGATGTTGGCCGGTTTGGAATGGATGAGTCCGGACTTTCTGCTGGCCACTTTCGGCGAGCCGCTCTTCTGGATCAGCCTGATCATCATCTTCATCGAGTGCGGCCTCTTCTTCCCGTTCCTCCCCGGCGACAGCCTGCTGATCGCGCTCGGAATCTTCATCGCGACCGGCAAGATCGACATCTTTCCCGGGCCACCCGGCGTCGAGATCGTCATCGCGATGCTCTTCTTCGTCGCCGCGGCATTCGCCGGCAACGTGACCGGCTATGAGATCGGCCGAAAGATCGGTCCGCGGCTCTATGAACGCGACGGCCGGTTCATCAAAAAGAGGCATTTCGACCAGACCCGTGAGTTCTTCGACAAGCACGGCAACAAGGCGCTGGTGATCGGCCGGTTCATCGCCTTCGTACGCACCTATGTCACCGTCGTCGCCGGAGTCACCCACATGGACCGGCGACGGTTCTACCTCTGGAGCCTCGTCGGCGGCGTGCTGTGGGTGCTCGCGGTGACGTTGTTCGGCTTCTTCGTCGGATCCCGCTGGCCCTGGCTGGCCGACAACATCGACTACCTGATCCTGCTGCTCTTCGCGCTCGCGTTCCTGCCCGCGATGGTGGAGTGGTGGCGCCGGCGGCGTACGGCCTCGCGGCTGGCCACGGACCTCGACCACGACGGTCACGCAGACCGCGACATCCTGGGGATGGCCGTGCCGCCGCGCACGCCGGCCGACGACGACGCCGAGACCCGGGCCGACCGCTAACGCGCCAGGCGCGCTCGGGCGAGCCGCTCCAGGGCTTCCTCGATCACCTCGCGCTGCTTGGTGAAGGTCCACCGGACCAGCTGCTTGCCGGCGTCCGTGTCGTAGAACCCCTGCAGCGGGATGGCCACCACACCGGCCCGCTCGGGCAGCGCGCGGCAGAACTCCAGCCCGTCGTTCCAGCCGAGGTCGGTGATGTCGGAGACGGCGAAGTAGGTGCCCTCCGGGATCGTCACGTCCAGGCCGATCTGCTTCAGCCCGTCGCAGAGCAGGTCGCGCCGCCCCTGCAGATCCAGGGCGAGCTCCTTGGGCCAGTGGTCGAGGTGCTCGAGCGCGTACGCAGCAGCCGGCTGCAGTGGGGCACCGGACGTGAACGTCAGCCACTGCTTGGCGCCCAGCAGCGCCTGGACCAGGTGCTCGGGGCCGGCCGCCCAGCCCACCTTCCAGCCGGTGAAGGAGTAGGACTTGCCGATGCTCGACAGGGTCAGGGTGCGCTCGCGCATCCCGGGGAGCGTGGCGATCGGGATGTGCTCGACGCCGTCGAAGGTCAGGTGCTCGTAGACCTCGTCGGAGACCACCATCAGGTCGTGCTCGACGGCGAACGCGGCGACAGTCTCCAGCTCCTCACGGGTGAGCACCGTGCCGGTCGGGTTGTGCGGGGAGTTGAGCAGCAGCACCTTCGTCTTCGAGGAGACAGCGGCCTCCAGCGCCTCGCGCGGCAGTCTGCCGCCCGCCGCGGACGCGTCCAGGCTCAACGTCACCGGGCGGCGTACACCGCCTGCGAACTGCACCATGGCCGGGTAGCTGTCGTAGTAGGGCTCGACGAGGATCACCTCGTCGCCCGGGTCGACCAGGGCCAGGATCGCCGCCGCGATGCCCTCGGTGGCGCCGGTGGTGACCGCGACCTCGCGCGCCGGGTCGAAGGTCAGGCCGTAGTGGCGTTCCTGGTGGGCCGCGACCGCCTCGCGCAGCGCCGGGATGCCGGGGCCCGGGGCGTACTGGTTCCGCCCGCCCTCCAATGCAGCGACGGCTTCCTTGATGATCTCGTCGGGGCCGTCCACGTCAGGGAAGCCCTGGCCGAGGTTGACCGCACCCGTGGCGGCGGCCAGGGCGGACATCTCGGAGAAGATCGTCGGCGGGATGCCGTGGAGTCGTCGCGCAGTCATACGACTTAGGCTAGGTGCCGTGACCACGGACCAGACCCTTGCTGCCGACATCGACGCCACCTGCCGCCTGCACGGGGAGTTCACGCTCCGCTCGGGGCAGGTCAGCGACACGTACTTCGACAAGTACCTCTTCGAGGCGAACCCGGCTCTGCTGGACCGCGTCGCAGCACGGATGGTCGAGCTGCTGCCGGAGGGGACCGAGCTGCTCGGCGGCCTCGAGCTCGGCGGCATCCCGATCGTGACCATGGTGTCGGCCAAGACCGGCATCCCGGCGATCTTCATCCGGAAGAAGGCCAAGGAGTACGGCACCGCCAAGCTCGCCGAGGGTCCGTCCTTCGAGGGCAAGCGTGTGACCCTGATCGAGGACGTGATCACCTCCGGTGGTGCCGTACGCGACGCCGTCAACGCGCTCCGTCCGCTTGGTGCGGTCGTGGACACTGTGGTGTGTGCGATCGACCGGTCGCCCGAGCCCGGCGAGTCCCTGCGTGACGTCGAGCTGGAGATCCGGTCGGTCCTGACCCGGGCCGACCTGGACGCGGTCAACGCGGCCTCCTAGGGGATCCACAACTCGGGTCGCTAGGCTTCGGCCGCCCCGGCCCACCCACACACTTCGAAGAGAGCATCATGATCCTCACCGCCACCCAGCCCGAGGAGCTCACCGGCGTCGCCGGCTGGGCGGTCGACCTGATGGACAAGCTCGGCCCGGTGGGTGCGGGGCTCGGCATCGCGCTGGAGAACCTCTTCCCGCCGCTGCCCTCGGAGATCATCCTGCCGCTGGCCGGGTTCACCGCCGCGCAGGGCCGCTTCACGATCGCCGAGGCGCTGATCTGGACCACGCTCGGCTCGGTCGTCGGCGCGCTCGTGCTCTACCTGATCGGTGCCGCCATCGGCCGTGAGCGGGTCTACTGGATCGGCGAGAAGCTGCCGCTGGTCAAGACCTCCGACCTGGAGAAGACCGAGGCGTTCTTCGAGAAGTACGGCGCCTGGACGGTCTTCTTCGGCCGGTTCATCCCGATCTTCCGGTCGCTGATCTCGGTGCCCGCCGGGGTCACCCGGATGCCGATCTGGAAGTTCCTGCTCCTCACCACCGTCGGCTCGGCGATCTGGAACACCATCTTCGTCGTCGCCGGCTACCAGCTGGGCGACAACTGGGAGAAGGTCGAGCCGATCGTCGGCCGCTTCCAGAACGTCGTCATCGTGGTCGTCGCCGTCGCCGTCGTGGCCTGGATCGGCGTGCGCATCTACAAGATCGTCCGGGGATCCGACAACGGGGCCAAGGACGACTCGCTCGTCTCCTAGGTCTAGAACTGCTGGTGGGTCGGCGGTGTCATACCCGGCCCCGCCGGCGGCTGCCAGGGGTCGGCGGGCTTCCTCCGGGCGAACCAGTTGCCTGCCCTGCCGACGTACAGCATCAGCAGCGCGGCGATGATCAGCGCGGGATAGAGCACCACGAAGAGCGAGAGCAGCGCGGCGACCGAGCCGACCACGGTGAGCAGGATCCGGGCCACCTTGGAGCGGAACAGCACCATGATCCCGAGCGGGATGGCGATCAGGCTGAGTACGCCGCAGACGGCGAACCAGATGATCATCGCCAGCGTCACGCCCTTGTCCGAGGACGTCGGATCGTTGTAGTCGGCGATCCCCGCGGGCACCATGAACACCGAGATCAGCAGCGCGATCACCGACCCCACGATCGTCATGACCGACGCCCCGACCACCGTCCCCGGGCGGGTGTCGGGATCGGGCTGCGGATAGTGAGGGCGAAGGTAGGCCGGGGGCTGCTGACCCATCGCGTACTGGCCGTAGGCCGGGGGCGCCTGGCCCCATCCCTGGGGCTGCTGCGGCTGTGTCGGCTGCGGGGCGGCGTACGGCTGGGGTGTGGCGTACGGCGTCGGGGGCGGCGGCTCCTGCCCCTCGAACGGCGGCTTGCCGCCGTAGGGGTTGTCGAAGGAGCCGAACTGATCTGACATGTCGCGGAGCCTATCCGGCCCGCAGGGTCAGACGCGCTGCTTTACTGCCGCGGGCCTTCGCTTCGGCCACGGAACCAGGCCGCGACCTCGGGTCGCAGCAGGAACGAGAAGGTCGCGACCGCGGCGCCGAAGAGGACCACCGCCGGCGGGAAGGCGAGAGCGAAGAGGAGCAGCGAGAGCGCCGAGACGCCTGCGGAGATCATCAGCGCGACCCGGGCCCAGGAGTGGCGGCGGATCGCGAAGGCCGCGAACACGGCGGCGGCGACGCAGACGAGCGCGATCAGCACGGCCATGATCCAGACGGAGGCCACGATGATGTCGGTGGTGTAGAGGCTCGCCACCTCCCGCATGTTGGGGTCGCTCTCCGCCTGCTTGCGGACCTGCTCGAGGATCAGGTCGGGGTTGGCGGTCGCCGTCACCGCCGAGGCGAGCATCATCAGCGCGGTCAGCCCGGAGCCGATCCAGGTGAGCACCGCCGCCGCCGTCACGGCGCCCGGGCGGCGCTTGGGCGCTGCCTTGGTGGGCTGGGCGATCGCACCGGTCCACGGCGGCGGCTGCTGCTGTGAGAGCCGAGCCGGTCCGGGGGTCGAGCCGGTCGGGGTGGTCGAAGCAGCCGAAGCTGTCGGGGTCTCCGGCGGAGCCGGCGCGATGTACGACTCCTGGTCGGGGTCGCCGCTGTCGAGCGCCTCCCGCTTCGTCGGCGAGACGCCGTCGAACCAGTCGCGGGTGGGCGACATCCACAGGAGTACGACAGCCACCGCGGACAGCGTGGACCAGAACCCTCCGCCGAACATCCCGGCGAAGAAGAGCGGCGCCGCGATCACCGTGAGCGCGAGCCTGGCCTGCTTGTTCCGCTGCAGCACGTGCCAGCCGAGGATGACCGCCGCTGCCGCCATGGCGCCGGTGACCAGCGCCATCACGTGCATGAGGTCGAGGATGTTGTCGAGGCCGATCCCCGAGCCGGCCAGCGGCGGCTCGGCCAGCACCTCCTCCACCCGCTCCCGGGTGTCCAGGCTGCGCAGCCCGGAGATCTGGTCCCAGGCCGTCACCACGGTGAGCAGTGAGCCGAGCACGATGAGCCACCCGGCGAGGGTGGCCTGACCGGGGCGGGGAAGCTTCGTTTCAGACATGTCGGGAGTCATTTTCTCATCCCTGACAACCCCACCCGCCGAGAGGGCGGCTACGTCGGGCCTATTCGGCGCGGAGGCGGTCGAAGACCTTGGGTGCGGTGAGAGCGGGAAGGGCCTCGGCGATCTCCTTCGCGCACGCTGCCGGGGTCGCGCTGGTGGAGTCGACGCGGAGGTCGTACGCGTGTGAGTAGACCAAGGTCTGCGACCGGGCCAGGCCGGCAGGACGGTCGCCGCGGGCGGCCTCCCGGCGTTCGAGCTCCTCCGGCGAGCACCAGACCTCGACGAGGGTGACGTCGTAGCCGTCGAGCACCGCGAGAAGATCCTCGAGCCGCCACGTCTCGCTCAGCGGGTAGTCCATGATCACGTCGTTGCCGACCGAGGCCAGGGCCGCGACCGCGCGGTGGTAACCCAGCCTGGTCCGCCGCAGCATCTCGGCGATCTCGGCGTCATCGAGCTCCCGCGTGTGCACCGTCGACCGCATCCCGCTGATCCCGTCGACCGGCACCAGGAACCACGGGTCCTCGAACAGCGGCAGCAGCTCCTGCCCGATGCTGCTCTTGCCCGAGCTCGACGCCCCGTTCAAGAGGATGACCCGACCTCTCCGCATGCAAGGAGGCTACTGGCCGCCCGATCGCCGAGAATGTAGTTGTGGGCGACGAAACTAGAGTTTCGCCGCCCACAACAACGGTTTCGGCCGCCAGAACTACGGTTTCGGCCGGTGACGGGTCAGGGCTTCAGGGTGAGACCGTCGCCGTCTCGGTCGACGGTGACCTGGCCGCCGTCGGACACCTCCCCGCCGATGAGCATCCGCGCCAGCGGGTCGCCGATGGCGGACTGGATGAGGCGGCGGAGCGGTCGGGCGCCGTACGCCGGGTCGTAGCCGGTCTCGGCCAGCCACTCCCGAGCCTCGGGGGTGACGGAGATCGAGATGCGGCGGGCGGCCAGACGCTTCTCGAGCAGACCGAGCTGGATGTCGACGATCTTGGTGAGGTCGGCGAGCGAGAGGGCGTCGAACATGACGACCTCGTCGAGGCGGTTGAGGAACTCGGGCTTGAACGACGCCCGGACCACCGCCATGACCGACTCGCGCTTCTCGTGCTCGTCCATGACCGGGTCGACCAGGAAGGCCGAGCCGAGGTTGGAGGTGAGGATGAGGAGCGTGTTGCGGAAGTCGACCGTGCGGCCCTGACCGTCGGTCAGCCGCCCGTCGTCGAGCACCTGCAGCAGGATGTCGAAGACCTCGGGGTGAGCCTTCTCGACCTCGTCGAGCAGCACCACCGAGTAGGGGCGGCGGCGCACCGCCTCGGTCAGCTGTCCACCCTCGTCGTAGCCGACGTAGCCCGGAGGCGCTCCGACCAGCCGGGCGACCGAGTGCTTCTCGGAGTACTCGGACATGTCGATGCGTACGATCGCGCGCTCGTCATCGAAGAGGAAGTCGGCGAGCGACTTGGCGAGCTCGGTCTTACCGGTGCCGGTCGGGCCCAGGAAGAGGAACGAGCCGGTGGGGCGGTTGGGGTCGGCGATCCCGGCACGCGAGCGGCGGACCGCGTCGGCCACCGCGGTGACCGCGGACTTCTGCCCGATCAGCCGGCGACCGATCTCGGTCTCCATCTCGAGCAGCTTGGCCTGCTCGCCCTGGAGCATCTTGCCGGTCGGGATGCCGGTCCACGCCTCGACGACCTCGGCGATCTGCTGGGCGGCGACCTCCTCGCCGACCAGCCGGTCGGTGACGTTGTCCTCGTCCTCTGCCTCGGCGGCTTCGGCGATCTGCCGCTCCAGCTCCGGGATGCGGCCGTAGAGGATCTCCGAGGCCTCCCCCAGCGAACCCTCTCGCTGGAGCCGCTCGGCCTCGCTGCGCAGCGCGTCGAGCTGCTTGCGCAGGGCACCCTCACCCTCGAGAGAGGCCTTCTCCTGCTCCCAGCGCGCCTCCAGCCCGCGCAGCTCCTCCTCCTTGTCGGCGAGCTCCTTGCGCAGCGCCGCATGACGCTCGAGCGAGGCGTCGTCGGACTCCTTGGAGAGCGCGAACTCCTCCATCTTCAGCCGGTCGACGGCGCGGCGGAGCTGGTCGATCTCCTCGGGAGACGACTCGATCTCCATCCGCAGCCGGGAGGCGGCCTCGTCGATGAGGTCGATCGCCTTGTCGGGCAGCTGCCGGCCGGTGATGTAGCGGTCGGACAGGGTCGCGGCGGCCACCAGCGCGGCGTCGGTGATGCGGACACCGTGGTGCGCCTCGTACTTCTCCTGGATGCCGCGCAGGATCTGCACGGTGTCCTCGACCGACGGCTCGCCGACGAAGACCTGCTGGAAGCGGCGCTCCAGGGCCGGGTCCTTCTCGATGCGCTCGCGGTATTCGTCGAGCGTGGTCGCACCGATCATGTGCAGCTCACCGCGCGCGAGCATCGGCTTGAGCATGTTGCCGGCGTCCATCGCGGAGTCGCCGCCGGCGCCCGCGCCGACGACGGTGTGGAGCTCGTCGATGAAGGTGATGACCTGCCCCTCGGCGGCCTTGATCTCCTCCAGGACGGCCTTGAGCCGCTCCTCGAACTGGCCGCGGTACTGCGCACCGGCGACCATCGCCGCCAGGTCGAGCGAGAGGAGACGGCGACCCTTCAGCGAGTCGGGTACGTCCCCGGCGATGATCCGCTGGGCGAGCCCCTCGACGACGGCCGTCTTGCCGACGCCGGGCTCGCCGATGAGGACCGGGTTGTTCTTCGTACGCCGCGACAGCACCTGGATGACCCGGCGGATCTCGGAGTCACGGCCGATGACCGGGTCGAGCTTGCCGCGCTCGGCGGCCTCGGTGAGGTCCTGGGAGTACTTCTCGAGCGCCTCGTAGGAGTCCTCGGCGTCCTGGCTTGTCACCCGGCGGTTGCCGCGGACCGCCTTCAGCGTCTCGCGCAGCCCCTTCTCGGTGAGCCCGGCCTTCTTGAGCACCTTCTGCGCCGACGACTCGACCGTGGCCAGCGAGATCAGCAGGTGCTCGGTGGCGGCGTAGTCGTCCTTCAGGGACGTGGCCAGGGTGATCGCGCCGGCCAGGACACGGGTCAGCCCACCCGAGGCAGCGGGCTGCTGCACCGAGGAACCGCTGGCGCGCGGGAGCCCGGCGAGATCGGCGGCCGCCGCTCGCGACAGCTCCTCGGCGTCCACACCGGACTTGGTGACCATCGACGTCGCGGTGCCCTCGTCCTGCTGCAGCAGCGCGGCCAGCAGGTGGATCGGTTCGGTCGTGGTGTTGCCCGCCGTCGTGGCGGCAAGCTGCGCGGCCTCGATCGCCTCGCGAGCCTTGGTGGTGAACTTGTCTGCCGAAAACTGGCTCATCTGTGTCTGCTCTCCTCCTGGGGACGCACCTGAGTCTGCCGCGAGTGCCTGTCACCCGCATCTATCTCAACACAACCAAAGTTGAGTCTGTTCCACTCAACTTTGACTTTTATATATTGCGGCGGCGGACCAAACGATCGGGCACACTCCTCCCGTGGACTCCCGAGGCGCGGTACGCGAGCAGCTCGCCGCGCGGCAGCGCGAGGTCCTCGACGACCTGCTGGCGGGACGTACGCCGCCGGGGTTCGACGCCGCCGGGACGACCGCGACGACGCGGGTGCTCCACCACAAGCGCTCCTCGGCCGCCGAGCACGCGGCCCCCGAGCTCGACCTGCTCCCGGACTGGCGCGACCGCTTCCATGCCTGGGCCGCGCAGCATCCGCAGCAGGGCTGCGCCCACGATGACGTACGCGACTTCCTGACCACCATCGGCGCCGACTGGCTCCGCCTGCACGAGGTCTACGAGGGCCGGCGTCGGTTGGCGCTCACCCGGATCGGCGGGCGCCGGGTGCTCACCATCGGTCTCGGCTCGCAGATCTGGCACCTCACCCACCGCACCTGGAAACGGAGCTTCACGTGGAAATCCTGATCATCCTCGGGGTCCTCGGCCTGGTCATCTATCTACTGATCGAGCCCGCGCTCAAGGGTCGCAACCGCCGCCGAGGTCCCCGCAGGCGCGGCGGCGGCAGCTCGAGCTCGGGTGGCTCCACCTACGACTCCGGCGACAACCACACCAGCTCGTGCAGCAGCTCCTCCTGCGGCTCGAGCTGCGGCGGTGGAGGCGGCGGCGACTGACCCGCTCCCCGCCGAGTCGGCTCATCCTGACCAAGATCCGCGTCGAGTCGGCTCGTCATAACGAGCCGACTCGGCATCAGAAGAGGTCCAGGGCGGTGACCTTCCACTGGCCGTCGACCTTGGCGGCCTCGACGGCGATCTGGGCGGCGGAGATGGACGACTCCTTGTCGGTGGAGCGCTGGGAGGCCTGGTCGAGGAAGACCAGGAGCTCGGCGGAGTCGGCGTCGAGGGACTTGACCGCGGCGACCTGGACCTCGGCGCTGAGCACGAGCTTCTGACCGGGGGCCTTCTCCTGGAGCTGCTTGAAGAGGAGGTCGTACTCCTTGCGGGCGTCACCGGCGAGGAACTCATCGGCCGCAGCAGCGGTCGGCGAAGGGTCGGAGAAGTCGTAGGAGAAGACCTGGAGCAGGCCGGTGGAGACGGCCGACTGCACCTCGGTGGTCGCCTCGGCGTCGACGACGGCGCGGTTGCCGACGTGGTCGGTCTTCCGTTCCCGGTCGGCCTGCCAGAAAGCTCCCAGGCCCAGGATCAGGGCGAGCGCGGCGAGGAACGGTGCCCAACGGCGTACGAGAAGACTCATGACATGTTCACCGCTACCTGCTCGAGGCTCTCCAGGAGCCAGTCGTCGCCGACCTTGACCAGGTCGGCCGCGAACCTGTTGCGCTTGACCGTCGGCTCGGCGTCCTCACCAGAAGCAGAGCCGTCGCGGACCGTGATCTCGACCGCCGCGATCACGGTCGCGCTGTCGTCATCGAGCTCGGTCACGGCGGCTTCCATCACCGAGCCGGTCGAGATCTTCTCCTGCTCGGCGAGGACCTTGCGGTCCTCATCCGAGACGCTGGTCAGCTGGTCGTGCAGGGTTCCGGTGGTGACCGCGGCCCACCCCTTCAGCCCTTCGTCCACCTTCCGGTAGTCGAGCGAGTTGAGGGTCTCGATGTGGCTGGTCGCGACGATCATCACCCGGTCGCGCAGGGCGGCCTCGTCGACCATCTCCTGGTCGTGGCCGGTCGCACGCCACCAGGTCAGCGCGCCCGCGATCAGCACACACAGCGCCACCAGCGGGAGGGCCCAGGTGAGCACCCGGTCGCGCTTGGACGGCGGGGTCTCGACAAGCTCGACTACCGACGCCTTCTGTTCGACCACCGAAGCCTCCGTACTTCTCTCCGTTGTCGTGCTTGTCGTGCTCATCGCTCCCCCATCAGTCCGGCGAGCGTGGTGGGGACGCTAACCGTCCCCGGCTCGACTGTCTCGGTCTTCGTGGTTTTCGGTTCGGGTACGGCAGAACAGCCCGCCGCGGTGTTGAACGGCTTTCCCTTGCTCACATCGGTACCGGCACGCAGGTCGGTGCCCTCATAGCCGGAGACGCAGGCAGGCGGGTTGAAGAAGGACGGCATCAGGCTCAGCCGTGGCCCGTTGGAGGTGTTGATCGCCCAGCCGATGCTGACCGCCTCCGGGACCGTCACGAAGGTCGACTCGAGCGCGGCCGCGTTCGTCCCGAAGAGCGTCGCGGGCGTGACCAGGTTGCTCATCAGGATCCCGAGCGGCTGACCGACCTCCTTGACCAGCAGCGAGATCTCGGTGGCGGAGCCGGGCGCGGCCCCGATCAGGTCGCGCAGGTCCTTGTCGGAATCAGCAAGGGTCGAGGAGAAGAGCGCGAGGTCGTTGCTCCACGCCTTGATGCTGGTCGCCGACTCCTCCTGGGTCGCGAGCACCTGGTCGGAGTTGCGGATCAGGCTCGCCGAGACGAGGAAGTTGCGGTCGGCCTCCTGCTGGAACGAGAGCGAGGTGTCGACCAGCTTCCGCAGGTCGGACCCGGCCCCCTGGGAGAGCAGGTAGGACTCGTCGATCGTCGTCACCAGCGCCTCCTCGGGCACCGAGGCGACGAAGTCGCGACCGGTCTCGATGACCTGGGAGGCGTCGTACGGCAATGCCTCCTCGCCCGCACTCAGCCGGTCGCCGTCGGAGAGTCGGGCGGAGCCGACAGCGCCACCGCGGAGATCCAGATACTGCTCGCCGATGGCCGACCGGTTGGCGACCTTCACGGTCACGTCCTCGGGGATGGCGGGGGCGTCGCCCTCGATCTCCAGCGCCGCGCGTACGCCGTCGGAGCCTGCTTCCAGGGAGGTCACCTCGCCCACGGGCACGCCGCGGTAGGTCACCTCCGAGTTGACGAAGAGGCCGCCGCCCTCGGGCAGCGAGACGTCGACGCGGTAGGGCTCGTCGAGCAGGTCCAGGCCGACATAGCGGGCCCCGACATAGCTGGTGCCCACGAGCGCGAGGGCGACGAAGAGCCCGAGCTTGACGCGTACGCCTCCGGTGAGCCGTTGCATCATTCGCTCCCTTCCACGGAGCCGGCGTCGCCCGCCGTGCCTTCCGGCGAGGTCTCGGAGGTCGCCGAGCCCGACTCGGTCGGTGACCCCGCAGGCGACTCTGAGGGATCGGACGGAGACGACGAGGGCGACCCGGACTCCGACGGGTCCGAGGAGGACGAGGACGAGCCGGGATCGGAGGGCAGGATCGACTCCCCCGGGATCGACGGCGAGGACGAGCCCGGCACCGGTGACGTGGTCGACGGCAGCAGTCCGGGCGGTGCGTCCGACGGCCCGGACTGGGAGCCGACCGAGCCGCCGGGCCCGCCTTCGACCGCCGGCTGCAGCCACTCACACCCCTTGGACTGGCAGCCGGCAGGAGTACGGAAGTTCGTGATCATGAACAGGTTCATGTAGTCGCCGCGGAGCGCGTTGAGCACCTCGTCGGGGAACGGGTAGGTGAAGAGGATCTCGAGCGCGTAGGGCAGGTCGGAGCCGGCCTTGGCGAGCTGGTCGAGGATCGGGTCGAGCAGCTTCAGGTCGGCGACGATGTCGTCCTGGGCCTCGTCCAGGGTGCTGATCGTGACCTTGGAGAGCTTGTCCAGGGCCTCGAGCATCGCAACCAGCTGCGGACGCTGGTCGACGAGCACCTGCATGCCCGGCGAGAGCCCCTCCAGCGCTTCTGCGATCTTGGTCTTGTCCTTCTCCAGCGTGACCGCGAGCTCGTTGAGCGACTCGATCGCAGAGGTGATCGAGGCCGAGCGCGAGTCGAGGACCGAGACGAACCGGTCCATCTCCGTCAGGAAGGCCTTGATCTCCTCCGGCCGACCGTCGGAGACCTTCTGCAGCTCGCGGGAGATCTCCTGGAACTGCGCGATGCCGCCGCTGTTGAGCACCATCGACAGAGCCCCGAGCACCTCCTCGACCTGCGCAGCCGCCGCGGTGTCACCCCTCCCGAGGACCGCACCATCACCCAGGGGCGAGCCCGCGACCGGCGTGGCGGGTCGGATCAGCGCGACGTACTTCTCCCCGAGCAGGGAGGTCTGCTGCAGTCGTGCCGTGGTGCCGGCGGGGAGCTCGACGTCGTCGTTGACCACCAGCGACACCCGCGCGCTGCGGCCGTCCTCGGTCAGCCTGATCTTGGAGACCCGGCCCACCGCGACGTTGTCGATCTTGACGCTGGACTGAGGAACCAGATCGAGTACGTCGCTGAACTCGGCACTCAACGTGATCGGATCCTCCCCCACGTCGGCGCCGCCGGGCAGCGGGGCCTCGTAGACGCCTCCGCTGACGGCACCGAGGCCGCAGCCGGAGAGGGTCAGGGCGGCCGTGGCCAGCACAGCCACCAGCGGACTCGACAGGGATCTCGACAAGCGCGACATCACTGCTCCTCTCCGACACCGGGAAGCAGGACCGGTGGCGCGTCATCCGAGGTCTGGCCGGTGAGGCCGTCGCCGGACCAGACGCTCAGCTCGTTCAGGTTGGTGCGGCCGACCAGGGTGTTGGAGTCCGGGTCGTAGGCGTTGACGAACTTCTGCAGCACCAGCGGGATCGTGGCGACCGCCTCCTCGAGCGACTCGTTCTGGTCGACGAGGACCTGGGTCGGCCCCTGTAGGTTCTCGACGCTGGTGCGCATCTCGCCGCGGTTGTCCTTGATGAACGACTCCAGCAGCGCGAGCGCCTCGCCGAGGTTGCCGACCGCGGAGGCCAGGTCGTCGCGGTCCTCGGCGAGGTACTCGGTGACCTGCGCGAACCGGCGGTTGGCGTCCTCGACCCCGTCGTCGTGCTCGAGGAGGGTCTTGTTGAAGGTGTCGAGGTTCTCGACGGTGGCGAAGAAGTCCTGGTCGATGTCGGCCAGGGTCGCCGATGCATCGGCGCCTTCCCGGATCACCTGGTTGATGTCGGCACCCTGGCCGTCGAGGTTGGCCGCCATCACCTCCAGGAACCGCGAGAGCGCGCCGTTCTTGTTGGCGCCGTTGGGACCGAGCTGATCGCCGGTCTCGGTCAGCGAGGCGTAGAGGTCGTCGATCTCGACCGGCACCGCGGTCTCCTCGATGACGGTGCCGTCGCGGAGCTCGGGCCCGTCGACGTACGGCTCGGTGAGCTGGACGAAGCGGTCCGAGACCAGCGTCGGGGCGACGATCACCGCCTCGGTGTCGGCCGCGGCGGTCTGTCCGGCGTCGAGCATCATCGAGACCTTCACGTGCTCGCCGGCCGGGGTCACCGAGGTCACCTCGCCGACCGGCACTCCGAGAATCTGCACGTCCGAGCCGGGATAGAGGCCGACGGAGGCCTCGAAGAGGGCGGAGAACGTGGTGCCCTTCCGTCCCTCCCGGATCCCGTACGCAGCACCCCACCCGATCGCGCCGACGACGGCGATCACGAGGAACCCGGCGATGAGCCGTCTCATCTCGTCCCTCCCGGCTTGCAGTCGCGCTGGACGTCGTTGTCGAGCACCGGCGCGTTGTTCTCGTCGAAGAGGCCGCAGCCGTAGACGTCGATCCACGGCCCGTTGCTCATCGAGGCGCCGACCACCCGGTAGTAGGCGCCGATCTGGGAGAGTGCCTTGTCGAGGTGGTCCTGGTTGCGCTGCAGGATCTCGGAGACCTGGTCGAGCTTCTCCAACGCCGGCTGGAGCCGCTTCTGGTTGTCCTCGACCAGACCGGTGACCTGCTTGGCGAGGTCGTCGGTGTAGGTGAGCATCTGGTGGATCGCCTGGCGGCGGGCGGCGAGCTCCTCGAGCAGCTTGTCGCCGTCCTCGATCAGGAGCCCGATCTCCTCGTTGCGCTCGGCGAGGGTGCCGGTGACCTCGGTCGTCGTCCTCATCAGCTCGGCCAGCTCCTGGTCCCGCGAGGAGATCGTGCGGGAGAGCCGGGTGAGGCCCGAGACCATGCCGCGTACGTCCTCGGGGGTGTCCTCGAAGACCTCCGAGAGGGCGTCCATCGACTGCTCGACCTGGGCCATGTCGATCTCCCCGACGGTGGTGGAGAGGTCGGAGAAGGCGGCGCTCACGTCGTACGGGGTCGTGGTCCGGGACACCGGGATCGGCTCGCGGAGACGGCCCGAGCCGCCCGGATCCAGGGCGAGGAACTTGCGCCCGAGCAGCGTCTTCACCTTGATCGACGCGGTGGTCTGCGAGCCGAGCGAGACGTCCTTGGCCCGGAACCTGATCAGCACCTTGTCGCCGTCGAGCTCGAGCTCGGAGACCTCGCCGACCTTCACCCCGGCGACCCGCGCCTCGTCACCGGGACGTATCCCGGCAGCCTCGGCGAAGTAGGCCTCGTAGGTGTCGCCACCGCCGATGACGGGGAGGTCCTCGGCGTAGAAGGTGGCGAAGAAGACGCCGGTCATGGCCAGGATCCCGACCACGGCGATGACGATCTTGTTGCGTTCGGCGAACGACTTCGGATAGCGGGCCATCATTGGCACCTTCCTGCCGGCGAGTCCACGCCGAGGTCGCCGTAGTAGCCCTCGGGTTTCGGGATCCGCCCGTCGATGGAGCAGATGTAGAAGTTGAGCCAGCCCCCGTAGGTGGCCATCCGGCCGATCTGGTCGGTCTTCTGCGGCATGGTGGTCAGGAACTTGGTCAGCGCCTCGTCGTTCTCGGCGAGGTTCTCCGAGACGTCGCCGAGGGAGTCGATCGAGTCGCGCAGCGGCTCGCGGCCCTCCTCCAGCAGCCCGGTGACACTCTGGGAGAGCTCCCCCATCCCCTCGATGGTCGAGCCGAGCGTCTTCCGGTCGGCAGCGAGCCCGGAGACCAGCCGCTGCAGCGTCACCAGGGTGGTGTCGAGCATCCCGGTGCGCTGGCTGACCACTTCCAGGACCGAGTTGAGGTTGGTGATGAGGTCGCCGATCACCTGGTCGCGGTCCGCGAGGGTCGAGGTCAGCGAGGCCGTCGAGGAGAGCAGCGACTCCACCGTCGCGCCCTCGCCCTGGAAGACCGCGATGATCTGGGCGCTGAGGTTGTTGACGTCCTCCGGGTCGAGGAACTTGAACAGCGGCTGGAAGCCGTTGAACAGCATCGTCAGGTCCAGCGCCGGCTGGGTCTCGTCGAGCGAGAACGTGTAGCCCGTGCGCAACGGCTCGCCGCCAGGAGAGCCTGGCTCGAGTGCGATGTACCGCTGCCCGATCAGGTTGCGGAACCGCAGCTCGGCGCGGGTGCCCTCGACCATCGGCGCCGAGTCGGCCGCGGTGAAGACGACCTCGGCGGTGTCGTTGTGATGCAGTCCGATGGACTGGACGGTGCCGATCTTCACCCCCGCCATCCGCACGTCGTCGCCCTTGTTGAGGCTGGTCACGTCGGTGAAGAGCGCCGTGAACGTACGCCCCGACGAGGTCGATCCGTTGGAGATCGTCGTCGCCAGCGCCGCCATCGCAAGCACGGTCACCAGCGCGAAGACCACCGACTTGGTGAGCGTCACCGCGACCGAGCCGCCGCTGTTCAGTCTCATCGCACGATCACCTCCGTGCCTCGCAGGGTCGGGCCGAGCAGCAGGCTCGACCAGGTCGGATACTCATCAGGTGCCAGGCCTTCCGCTGGTGCCATCACCTCGGCGATCAGCTGGTTCTCGCTCTTGGAGTTCTGCTCTCCGAGGCCCGTGGCCGCACCGAAGGCGCGCACCCGGTCCGTCGGTGGTGCCTCGATCCGCTCGGCGGTGTCGGCCGTCCCGGTGACGGCCGGCTGGCTGCCGGTCTGACCGGTGACGTACGGGCATCGGGGGCCGCCGGTACGCAGCTTCGGGACGTAGCCGGCGGGGTAGGGCTGCCGGATGTCGGAGACGCTGACCAGCGCGTGGAAGCCGGGCTCGTCGGTGCCCTTGCCGAGGTTCTTGGCCATCGCCGGCGCGTAGTCGCGCAGGGCGCTGAAGAGGCACGGGAAGGAGGAGGCGTACGGGCTGACCGCGCGGAGCGCGTCGCGCGAGGTGTCGGAGAGCACCACGATCGTCTCCCGGTTGCGCTCGAGCCAGCGGTCGGTGTCGGCCGCCGTCGTGGTCACCGACCGGAACGTGTCGGCGAGCTGTCTCTGCTGGTCGACGAGGGTCTCTGCGGTCACGGTCATGGTGTCCAGCGCGTCCAGCAGATCCGGCGCGGCCTCCTCGTAGTGGCCCGCGACCCGGCCGAGCGAGGCGAGGTCGTCGGCCAGCTGCGGGACCAGCGGGTTGAGCTTCCTGAGGTAGTCCGCCCACGCCGAGAAGACCTGGCCGATGTCGTCGCCGTTGTCGCGCAGCATCGTGGCCAGCTCGCTCAGCGTCGCGTTGAGCTTGTGGGGCTGGATCGCCTTGAGCACCGGGAGCAGCTCGTCGAGCACCTGCTCCAGCTCGACCGCCTCGTCGGAGCGGTCCTGCTCGATGGTGTCGCCGGCCGACAGCTCCGGCCCCGAGGCCGGTTGCAGCGCCACGTACCGCTCCCCGAAGAGGGTCTTGGGCAGCAGCCGCGCGGTGGTGTCGGCCGAGAGATCGGAGAGTACGTCCGGCTCCAGCGCCAGGGTCAGCTCGGCGCCGCCCTCGCGGGCCGAGACGGTGCGGACGGTGCCGACCGGCACCCCACGCAGCTTGACGTCGGATCCCACCTGGAGCGCGTTGCCCAAGGTGCCGGTGGTCAGCGTGACCTCGGATCGGTCCACGAAGGTCTGGTCGTAGGCGAGCCAGGCGCCGAGCGCCACCGCCGCGACGACGGCCAGGTAGCACAGGCCGAGGAAGGCGTCGCGAAGTCTCGAGAGGCTCATTGTGGGCCGGGTCATCCCGCGATCCTCACCGTCGTGGTGGCGCCCCACATCGCCATCGAGAGGGCGAGGTCGAGCAGCGCGACGACCACGATGGTCCGCCGCACCGAACGCCCGACCGCGATCCCGACCCCCGACGGCCCGCCGCTGGCGTAGAAGCCCAACCGGCAGTGGATCAGGATGATCAGGATCGAGAAGATCAGCACCTTCCCGAAGCTCAGCAGGATGTCGATGGGCGGCAGGAAGAGCTGGAAGTAGTGGTCGTACGTCCCGGCCGACTGCCCGTGGAAGTAGACCGTCACCATCCGCGAGCCGGCGTAGGAGGTCAGCAGCCCGACGACGTAGAGCGGGATGATCGCCACGAAACCGGCGACCACGCGGGTCGAGACCAGGTAGGGGATCGTGCCCAGCCCCATCACCTTGACCGCGTCGATCTCCTCGTTGATCCGCATCGCGCCGAGCTGCGCGGTGAACCCGGCGCCGACGGTCGCCGACATCGCCAGGGCAGCCACCAGCGGCGCGATCTCGCGGGTGTTGAAGTAGGCGGAGATGAACCCGTTGAGCGTCGAGGTGCCGATCTGGTCGAGCGCTGCGTACCCCTGCATGCCGACGACCGTGCCGACGAAGATGCTCATCCCCGTCATCACGCCGATGGTGCCGCCGATGACGGCGAGCGCGCCGGTGCCGAAGGAGACCTCGGAGAGGATCCGGAGGATCTCGCGCGGGTAGTGCCGGATCGCGGACGGGATCCCGACCAGCACCTTCCCGTAGAACCGGATGTCACGGCCGGTCTGGACCAGCCCGTCCAGCGCACGGTCCCAGCGGGGCCGCTTCTTGGCCACATCGATGGTCGCCATTCTCAGGCCCCCTTCCCGGGGACGAGCTCGAGATAGAGCGTCGTGATCACGAAGTTGACGAAGAAGAGAAGCAGGAAGGTGACGACGACCGACTGGTTGACCGCCTCCCCCACCCCCTTCGGCCCGGGCTTGGTGTTGAGCCCCTGGTAGGCGGCGACGAGGCCGGCGATGAGCCCGAAGAGCACCGCCTTGAGCTCGCCCACCCACAGGTCGGAGAGCTGGGCGAGGGCGGTGAAGGAGGAGAGGTACGCCCCGGGCGTCCCGCCCTGGATGATGACGTTGAAGAAGTAGCCGCCGAGGACGCCGACGACGCTGACCAGGCCGTTGAGCAGCACCGCCGCGAGCACGCAGGCGAGCACACGTGGCACCACGAGCGCCTGGATCGGATCGACCGCGATCACCCGCATCGCGTCGATCTCGTCGCGGATGGTCCGGGACCCCAGGTCGGCGCAGATCGCCGCGCCACCGGCCCCCGCGATCACCAGCGAGGTCACGATCGGTGCCGCCTGCTGCACGACGGCGAGGACCGAGGCGGCGCCGGTGAACGACTGCGCCCCGATCTGCACCGTCAGCGTGCCGAGCTGCAGCGCGATCACCGCTCCGAACGGGATCGCGACCAGCATCGCCGGGATCCAGGAGATCGAGGTGACGAACCAGAACTGGTCGAGCAGCTCGCGGGCCGCGAACGGCCTGCGGAAGGCCGCCCGGAAGGTGTCCAGGCCCAGCGCGAAGAGCGCCCCGACCTGGTCCAGCCCCCGGCTGACCGGGTCCTTGACCTTCGTCCTCGGTGCTCGGTCAACGTCGTCGTCATCAGCGGTGTAGAGCGTCGCCGCACCGCTCGCGACCCGAGCGCCGTGCCGCTCGACCGCGGCCCGCGGAGAGCCGTTGGCGGGGGCGAGCTGGCGCGGCAGCACCTCGATGGCGCGGGCCCCGGCGCGTACGGTCGCCACGCCGCCGGACGGGTAGTAGGCCTCGCCCTCGACGTAGTCGTCGTTGACGCCGTGGTCGGTCTCCTCGCTCATCCCGATCGGCCCGATCGGGTCGCCGCTCATGAACTGGGAGACGACCGGGTGGTCGGTGAGCAGGAACTCCTCGCGCGGGCCGTACATCACCAGGCGGCGGCGGTAGAGCATGCCGAGGTTGTCCGGCAGCGTACGTGCCAGCTCGATGTTGTGGGTGACCACCAGCATGGTGGCGTCGGTGGCCGCGTTGACGTCGACCAGCAGCTGGGCCAGGTTGGCCGTACGCACCGGGTCGAGCCCGGAGTCGGGCTCGTCGCACAGGATGATCGAGGGCTCGGTGACCAGCGAGCGGGCCAGGCCGGCGCGCTTGCGCATCCCGCCGGAGATCTCGCCGGGCAGCTTGTGCTCCTGCCCCATCAGCCCGACCAGGTCGAGCTTGTCGTTGGTGATCTGCTTGATCTCCGACTCGCGCTTCCTGGTGTGCGCGCGCAGCGGGAAGGCGACGTTGTCGAAGACGCTCATCGAGCCGAAGAGCGCACCGTCCTGGAAGAGCACCCCGAACCGCTTGCGCAGCTCCTGCCGCTGCGACTCGCGCGCCTTCACCATGTCGACCCCGTCGACCAGGCAGGCGCCGGCCTCCGGCCGCAGCAGCCCCATCAGCGACTTCAGGAACACCGACTTCCCGGTGCCCGAGGGCCCCAGCAGCGCGGTGATCTCGCCCTGCGGCAACGTGAGGGTCACGTCGCTCCAGATGTTCTGGGACCCGAAGCTCTTGGTGAGCCCGGTGACCTCCACGGTTCCGCCCATCGCGGGACCTCCCTGTTCTGCCGTTGTGGGGTGCGTCGACGATCGGGACAGTACGTGTGGCCCTGATCACACGGGAGGGTAAATTCGCTCAGGCATCAAATGAGTGCCGTGATTTGTCACGCGCATGACAAATCGACCGACTGGATCCAGCGCACGCACGCCGTTCGGCCCGCTTGGTGGAACAGTCGTACCGGAATTCGGGGGCAGGCTTGGCAAAGACGTGCCATGGTGGTCGATACCTTCACAGGCATGTTGGACGAAGGAGTTTGACGTGCGACGGAGCACGAGATGACGCAGACCCAGCAGTCCCCCGGTCTCCCCGGTTCCGCCGTGTGGATGCTGAAGAGCCTCGAGAGCGAGGTGCGGCCGATCGCGCGCAAGATCACCCGCCACCTGCGCGAGGGGCTGCCGGCTGAGACCGAGGGCTTCGAGGAGCTCATCTTCACCGCCGTGCACGGCGCGATGTCGCACTTCATCGACCTCGGCCTCGGGCGTTCGGCGCCCTACATCGCGATCGACGACCACTTCCGCAAGGTCGGTTTCAAGGTCGCCGCACTGGGCCAGGACCGGGCCATCGTCGACCAGGGCATCGACATGGCCACCACCGAGCTCTGGGACGAGCTGCGCCGCCGGGCGGTCGAGAACGAGCTCTCCGCCGCGGCGCTGAACGCGCTCAACGAGATGATGACGACGTACGTCAGCCACCTGACCTCGCAGGTCAGCAAGGGCTTCGAGGCCGGCACCGAGGCTCGCGACCAGGACAACGACGTCGCCCGGGCCCGGCTGATCGACCGGATGCTGTCGGGGGCCTCCGCCGACGAGATCGAGGTGCAGGCAGCGCTGGGCGACTGGGCACTGCCCGAGAAGGTGACCGTGATGGCGGTCGAGCTGCGGGACGGCGGCCGGATCCCGTCCGACGCCCTGTCCGCCACCGCCCTCACCCGTCGCCGCGAGCCGACCCAGGTGGTGATGTGCCCGCCTCGCGACACCGAGGCGGTGACCAAGGAGGTCCGGGCGGCAGCACCCAAGGCGCGGGTCTCGATCTGCTGGCCGGTGCCACCTGAGGACGTACCCGCCGCCTGGCGCTGGGCCAACCGCGCCCTGGCGCTGGTCAACGCCCGGGTGATCCCGGCCAAGCCGGTCATCAACTGCCTCGCCTACCGCACCGAGATCTGGCTCCACGCCGAGCCGGTGATGCGCCGCCAGCTCGCCCAGGAGCTGCTCGAGCCGCTGCTGGCCGAGTCTGCCAACTCCCGCGAGATCCTCACCGAGACCCTGCTGGTCTGGCTCGAGACCCGGGAGAGCGCCCCGGCGATCGCGGCGGTCCTCGGCGTACACCCGCAGACGATCCGCTACCGCTGGAAGCGGATCAACGAGCTCTTCGGGGAATCCCTGCGCGACCCCGAGTTCGTCACCCAGCTCCTGCTGCTGCTCAAGGCGAGCGTGCCACTGTGGGTCGCCGGCGACCAGAGCGACTTCGACCGCTATCAGCAGCAGACCGGCTGACCCGGAGCCGCTCATGGTGGAAGTGATCGTTCTCGTGGCCGGTGCTGTCGTCGCGTACGTCCTGGGGTCGGTGTTCCCGCACGTCTTCGCGGCCTGGGCCGGGCGCCGGAGCGGTATCGAGTCGGTGCCCCGGTCGTCGTGGGCGCTCGCGGCTCGAGTCGACACGGTGGTGCTCGACCGGTGGGGGACGGTGACCACCGGGCGGCTCGTGGTGACCACCGTCGACCCGCTCGACCCCGACCATCTGCGCAACCTGCGCTGGTTCGCGGGGGCGCTGGAGCACGAGGCCGAGGGCCCGCTCGCCCGCGCGGTCGCTCGGCTCTCACCGCGGGGCAAGGTGACCGACTTCGGTGTCGTTCCCGGATCGGGGGTGCGGGGGTCGGTGGACCGGCATCCCGTACGCGTCGGGCGGCCGTCCTGGGTCGGCATGGCCGAGCGCACCGACCGCGGCACCGTCCTCGGCGTCGAGCTCGACGGGCGGCCGCTGGGCTATCTCGTGGTCGGGGACCAGCCGCGCGAGGACGCGGGCGCGTCGGTGTCACGGTTGACGGCGGCCGGAGTGACGCCGCTGCTGGTCTCCGACGACACCGACCGCGAGACCGAGCACCTGGCCGAGACCTGTGGCATCGAGCGGTGGCACTCCGAGATCGCCCCCGAGAAGCGGGAGCGGCTCGTCGCCGAGCTGCAGGAGCAAGGGCGGGTGGTCGCCTTCGTGAGCTCTCGCCCGGAGGACGCCGAGGCCCAGGCGGTGGCCGACCTGGCCGTGGGCGGGAGCTCCGGCGTACGGCTGGCGGATCTCGACGTCCGGCGCGTCGCCGAGCTGATCTCGCTCGCGCGCGGGGCCGTCGTGGGGCGTCGCTGGGCCGGGCCCGTCGCGCTGGTGCCGGCGGTGGTCGGGGCGGTGCTGACGATCCTGGGCGCGGGCTCGGTCGTGCTCGCCGCGGGGTGCGCGCTGCTCTGCCTGGTGACCGCGGCCGTGGTCGGCGCGGTCCCGGTGGCGAGGTCGGGAAACTTGTCACGTACGTGAGTAGTTTTGCGGATTCTCGGCCCGGATCGCGCTCACCTCGTTGTGGCGGGGCTCACATGATGGCTGGATCGGTGACATCGACCCACCCCGCCCGACCCGAGGATGTGACCGCGGATGACCCCACGACCCGGTCTGCTGTTCAAGGCAGCTGCGCTGCCCGTCGCCGCCGCGACCGCCGCCTGGACGATCCACGCGATCCAGGAGGGCCGGCCCGTCGACGCCACGGCCAGCGTGCGTCAGGTGCCGGTCGAGGTGCCGGCCCAGGAGCTGCTGCCGCCGGTGAGCGTCTCCGCGGTCAAGCCCATCCCCAAGGCCAGTCCCACCCTCGCGGCCAAGCCCGCCGGGTTCGCCGCCAAGGCGGCCGCCGGCGTCATTCCCGAGACCGCGCTCTCCGCCTACCAGCGGGCCGCGACGGTGCTCGCCGACGCCGACCCGGGCTGTCGTCTCGACTGGTCGCTGATCGCCGCGATCGGGCGGGTCGAGTCCGACCACGGCCGGGCCGGGGGTAACACGCTGTCCGCTTCCGGGGTCGCGACGCCCGGGATCTTCGGCGTACCTCTGACCGGGGCTGGCGGCACCGCACGCATCCTCGACACCGACGGCGGCACCTACGACCGCGATCTCGTCTACGACCGCGCGGTCGGGCCGATGCAGTTCATCCCGTCGACCTGGTCCGATGTCGGGGTCGACGCCGATGGCGACGGGCACCGAGACCCGCAGGACGTCGACGACGCCGCCCTCGCCGCCGCGGTCTACCTGTGCTCCGGCTCCGCCGACCTGTCCACCGAGGCCGGGCAACGCTCGGCGGTGCTGCGCTACAACCACAGCGAGGCGTACGTCTCGGCGGTTCTGCAGATCGCCGAGGGCTATCGGCTCGGTACCTTCGAGGCACCGACCGGCGTCGTCCTGCCGGCCGCACAGATCCCGGTCACCTCCGCCTCCGATCTCGAGCCGCTCTCCGGCGCCTCGCCCAGCGCCCAGCCGCCCCGGGGCTCAGGCGGCTCGCCCTCGGGCGGGACGGACACCGGTACGCCCGGCGGCGGCTCGACCACGCCCTCGACTCCCTCGCCGTCCGGCTCCCCCGGCGATGACGGGTCCGTCATCCCGTCGCCCACCTCGGGCCCGGACCCGAGCAGCTCCCCGACGGGGTCACCGACCGAGACGCCCACCGAGACGCCCACGGAAACTCCGACCGAGACCCCCACGGTGGATCCGACTCCGACCGAGACCCCGACCGAAGCCCCGACCGAGACGCCCACCGAAACTCCGGCCGCGACCGAGTCGGCCAGCGAGTCCGCCGGCGCGGAGGCCACGGCGAGCACGCCCTGAGAATCGGGCCCCCAACGTGTTGGCCTCGACACCTCCGCCCGCGCACACGTCTCGACCACCGCCCTCCCCCGCTGGTCGAGCGTGGAGCCGCCGCGCGAACGTGTCGAGGCCAACACCCCTCGGTTACGTTAAATCGCATTACAACGTCGCCCGGTGCGGGCAGACTGGAGGCGCTGCTTGACTCCCCCACCAGGAGCCGCCCGATGCCGACCGATACCGAACGTCTCGTTGCTCATGTCGCGCGCCTCGGCGAGGAGCACCCACCGATCTCGATGGACTCGGTCGACTTCACCGTGAACGACCCGGCCGGCTTCGGCGCCCGCTTCGGCCATGTGCTCGACTACATGGCGCGGGTCGAGCTCGAGGTCGACCGCAACGTACTCGAGATCTCGACCATGCTCCCCAACCCACCCGAGGTCGACAAGCAGTTCTACGGCGAGGTGTGGCAGCCGCAGGAGATCCAGCACGGACTGATCCTCGACCGGCTCCAGCAGATCCTCGGCCGTCCGCCGGCGACCACCGACCTGGACCACGTCGGCCTGAAGCTGAAGGTGCTCGGCCTGCTGGCTCACCTGGAGCCGTTCCAAGACGTCTGCCGGATGCTCTACTACCTGACCGGCATGGCCACCGAACGCTCCGCGGTGATCGCCTACAACCTGCTCCACGACGGGGTCATCGAGACCGGCGAGCACGCCGTCGCCGAGACCGTCATCGCGCCGATCAAGCGCCAGGAGCCGGGCCACTACGCCTTCTACCAGCTCTCCGCCCGCTCCCACTGGGCCACGCTCGCGGCCTGGCAGAAGTGGCTGGTCCGACGCCTGCGCCGGATCTCCTTCGCCCCCGTCGGCGTCAACAACGTCACCCAGCTCGCCGACTTCGGCGACGTCATGGAGACCCTGGGTGTCGATCACGAAGGCCGCGACCTCGCCGCCGACGTGGCCCGGGTCGAGCAGGAGCTCCTCTGGGCCCGCGACCGCGGACTCCCCGTCCCCGACTACGTCACCCGCGCCTTCCGCGACGCGGTCGAGGCGGCTCGAGCGCGCGCGGCTGCCTAGCCGACCGTGTTGGTTTCGACACCGACTCGCTAGCGCTCGCCGGGCTCAACCAACGCACGCAACCGCTGGTTGAGCCGCCGGAGCCGCTAGGCGAAGGCGTGTCGAAACCAACACCTGCTCACCCGCGCCACTTCGACACGAGCATCTCGACCGTCGCGCCCTTGATCGCCCGGCTTCCGGGAACCGTGCCGACGACCGTGCCCGCCTTCCAGCGCGACTTGACCCGCTTGCCGACGACCGGCTTGAACCCGGCGGCCTTGAGCCGGGCGGTGGCCCGGGCGACGGAGAGCCCCTCGACCTTCGGGATCTTGACGCCCTTGCCGTTGACGACGCTGGCGCCAGGACGTACGAAGCTCGCGGAGCCCAGCTTGCCGTCGATCGCCCGCATCGCGTCGGCCCACATCGGACCGGCGACGGTCGAGCCCGACGCCGAGGCGACGTAGCCTCCGCGCAGGCGCTGCCCGTTGAGGGAGACCCACTTGCCCTCGTAGTTGGCACCGGCAATCATCGAGGCGGTCGCCAGCTTGGGCGTGTAGCCGTTGAACCACACCGCGCGGTTGCTGTTGGTGGTCCCGGTCTTGCCCGCCGACGGCACGCTCAGCGCGAGCCGCTGCCCGAACCCACCCGGCTGCAGCACGCCGCGGAGGATGTCGTTCATCGCATCCGCGGTCCCGGTACGCATCACCTGCTCGCACGAGGCCGCGTACTCCTTCATCGTCTTCCCGTCAGGGCCGACGATCTCGGTCACCGGCCGCGAGTCGCAGTGCTTGCCGCGGGCACCGAAGGTCGCGTACGCCTCGGCCATCTCCAGCGGGCTGACATCGACCGGACCGAGGGTGAAGGACGGCACCCGCTCGTGGGCGGGATTGGTCAGGCTGATGCCCATCTTCTTCGCGAGCGTGTAGGGGGCGCAGACGCCGGTGAACTGCTCGAGCCGGACGTAGAAGGTGTTCACCGACTCGCGGGTGCCGGTGTAGAGGTTCTTGTTGCCCGAGGTGGTCGAGTTGCCGACCGGGTAGGGGTTGGGGTTGAAGTTGCCCTCGCCGGGGCAGTTGGCGAAGGACGCCTGGTTGAACGTCCTCTTGGCCGGCGACGGGATCTCCTGCCTGAGCGGGAAGCCCTTCTCGATCGCCGCGGCGCCGACGAAGACCTTGAAGGTCGAGCCCGCCTGGAAGCCGTTGGCGTCGCCGTACTCCTTCGGCACCAGGTAGTTCAGGTAGGACTCGCCCTTCCTCCGGTTCTCCCCCATCGGCCGCGACTGCGCGAGCGCCTTGACGTTGCCGGTGCCGGGCTCGACCATCGCCAGGGCGCCGACCGCGTTGTCGGTGGGCGAGACGCGGCCGCTGACGGACCGCTGCGCCGCCTTCTGGAAGCTCGCGTCCAGGGTCGTCCTGATGGTCAGACCGCCGGTCTGGAGCAGCCGCCAGCGCTCGGCCTCGGTCTCGCCCAGCGACTTGTCGGCGAGCAGCCACTGCAGCGCGTAGTCGCAGAAGAACTCTGCCGAGGATCCGAAGCAGCCGTTGCGGCTGTCCTGGACGTTGAGCCCGAGCTCGGTCTCCTTGAGCTTCTCGGCGTCGGCCCGCGGCAGGTCGCCGACCTGGGCCAGCCGCTCGAGCACCAGGTTGCGGCGCGCGACCGTGGCGTCGGGGTAGTCGGTCGGGTCGTAGCCGGTCGGGTTCTTCACCATCCCGGCCAGCATCGAGGCCTGTCCCCAGGTCAGATCGGCGGCGTCGACGCCGAAGTAGTGCTTCGCGGCCGCCTGGACCCCGTAGGCGGAGTCACCGAAGTAGGCCGCGTTGAGGTAGCGCTCGAGGATCCAGTCCTTGTCGTGGTTCTCCTCGAGCCAGATCGCATAGCGGAGCTCGCGGATCTTGCGGGCCGTGGACTTCTCGGTCGCCGCGGCCCGCTCCTCGTCGGTGTCGGCCCCGTAGACGAGAGTCGTCTTGACCAGCTGCTGGGTGATCGACGAACCGCCCTGCACCGAACCCGACTCGGAGGCCGAGTTGCGCAGCAGCGCCCGCAGCGTGCCCTTGAGGTCCATCGCGCCGTGCTCGTAGAAGCGGCTGTCCTCGATCGCGAGCAGGGCCTTCGGCATGTTCGGCGAGATCTGGTCGAGCGCCTTGTAGGACCGGTTCTGGTCGTAGAGGGTCGTGATCACCTTGCCGTGCACATCCAGGATGCGGGTCGTCTGCGACAGCTCGCCCATGTCGATGTCGAGGGGCAGCTCGTCGATCGCCTGGGCGCCGGACTTGGCCGCGACGCCGGTCAGGTGGATGAACGGGACCGCCATGCCGGAGGCGACCAGCCCGGTCACCGCGGCGACGCCGATGAATGCCGCGAACCGCATCGCGACGCGGTGAAACGGCATGGTACGAACGACTTTGCGCGCCAAGATGGGGGCTCCTACCCGGGCCTCGAGCCAGGACCGGCGAGGGTTGCTGAACGATTGGAGAACAGGTGTTCAGAATACCGGAAGGCCCCACAACGATCGCGTTCGATCCGCCACACTTCTCCCTGTGAACCCCTCGGTCTCAGGAGTCGCCGTGGCATGGCGTCCCGCGATCGCCGAGCTCCTCCAGACGTACGCCGCCTCCGGCCGTCTCGGTTTCACCGAGGTGGTCGCGGAGAACACCGCGCCGGCGCGGGTCCCGCAGGCCGTTCGAGATCTCGGCGTCCCGGTCATCGCCCACGGCGTCACCCTCGGCCTGGCCGGCGCCGCGCATCCCGTGGCGGACCGTCTCGCCCGGCTGGCCGAGATCGCCGAGGCCCTCGACAGCCCGTTCGTCTCCGAGCACGTCGCGTTCGTGCGGGCGAGCGACTCCCCCGACCCGCTGCACGGCGACGTCTTGGAGGCCGGCCACCTGCTGCCGCCGCCACGCACGAGAGACTCGCTCGACGTGCTGGTCGACAACATCCGGATCGCGCAGGACCAGCTGCCGGTGCCGCTCGCGGTCGAGAACATCGCGGCCACCTTCACCTGGCCCGAGGACACCATCAGCGAGCCCGATTTCCTCACCGAGCTCGTCGAGCGCACCGGCGTACGCCTCGTCCTCGATGTCGCCAACCTCTACGCCTCCGCGGTCGCCCGCGGCACCGACCCCATCGCCGACCTGGCCCGCTTCCCGCTCGACGCGGTCGCCTACATGCACGTCGCCGGCGGCACCGAGCGCGAGGGCCTCTACATCGACACCCATGCCCACCCGATGCCGGCGCCGGTGCTGTCGCTGCTCGCGACGGCAGTCGAGGCGTACGCCGGACGTCGCCTCCCCGGGATCATGCTCGAACGCGACGCGGATGTGTCCCCGCAGACCGTCGACCCCGAGTTCGCGAAGCTCGTCGAGGCGATCTCTACGCCTTCGGCAGATCCGCTCCACCCGTGACCGGAGCCTGATGCTCCGGGAAGATGGACTCGGCCGAGACCTCGTCCACCAGGGTGGTGCGGCCGAAGGCCTCGCCGAACGGCGTCAGGTGCACCGAGCGGCGCACGATCTTGGCGAACTTCACCGAGTGCAGCGCCCCGAGCACGTCGGGCTGGGCCTCCAAGACCTGGTATTCCAACGGGTCGGGCAGCGGCTCCTTGGAGAACCACACCAGCCCGAGCCGGAACAGGTTGTTGAGATAGGCCGGCACCCGGTCCGGATAGCGCACGCCGCTGCGCCCCGCGATCATGTTGAGACCGGGCGCGATCATGGTGCTGCCGACGAGCCCTGCCGGCCCACCGGTGCGAATGTCGACCGAGGGCTGCGGCCCGGCCTGAAGCAGGTAGAGCAGCATCCGCGCCTCGTCGGGCGCGAGCTCGTCGAGGATCCGGGCGTACGCCGGGTGCCCCTGCTCATCGGCCCAGACGTCGCGGGACCGGTCGAGCAGCTCGGCCCCTCGCCGGCGCAGCACCGGCAGGGAGTCCTCAGACGCCTCGGCCTCCCGGGTGCGGGCGAGCACGACATCGCGACCGGCGGCCTCGTAGTCGGCGTCGGAGAGCTCCATCACCTGGTTCGCGTTGGGGAGGATGATCCGGGCCGCGGTGCCGGCGACGATGCCCACCGCCTCGGCCGTCTCGCGCACCAGCCCCACGCGTACGTCCTGGTCGACCATCGCCCGGGCGACCCGGATCCCGGCGCGGCCGGAGGTGCGCAGTCCCCACCCGGCCGTGTGCCAGGCAGCCCCCGCGGCCACCCTCGCCAGACCGGGTGCGGTGCCGGCCACGGCGGAGGCGGTCGGGATGACCTTGCCGAGGAGACTCATGTCGGAAAGATTAGAAGGTGAAGGAAGCCGCCCGCGAGTCCCATGATCGCGCCGTGGGCGTAGAGCATCCATTCGTCCTCCTTGATCGCTGACCTCATCATGTCCACGAAGTCGCCCGGCGGGAGCTCCTTGGTGCGCCGCGCGACCAGGTCACGGATCTTGTCCGCCTGGTGACGGCTGAAGCCGGGATCGCGGAACGGCACCAGCGTACGATCCGCCGCCTCGTTGGCCACCGAGGTGCTGATCCGGTCGAACCGCTCCGAGCCGAGCGCTATCCGCACCGCACCGCGGTAGGGCCCGGCCGCCCTGTCCACCGCGGGCATCAGCGCGTTGATCAGCAGCTTGCGGGTGGCGTCGCCGCGGGGACCGTCGAGCAGGAAGTCGCCGATGCGCTCGAGCGTGATCACGTCGGTGGCGATGATGTCGGCGTAGACCTCCGCGGCCTGCTCCTGGCGGCGCGGGAAGAGACCCTGCACCTTGATCCCCAGGATGCGCCGCGGCTCGGCGGGCTCGAAGATCAGCCACATACCGAGCAGGTTGGTCACCCAGCCGACGACCACGCCGAGCACGGGAAGCAGCCACCAGACGTGGAAGGTCTGGTCGACCAGCGCCACCGGGATGCCGAGCAGGAAGCCGAAGATGAACCCGAAGGCGACCATCAGGTTGAGCTCGCGCTGCCCGAAGTCACGGAAGATCCTGACCACCAGCGCGGGGTTCTTGCGGAAGTGGTCGATGACCATCAGCTTCGGGTCGAGCAGCTGGTCGATGTGTATGCCGATGTCGTCGGTGACCTTGTGCACGATCGAGGGCAGCTGCGCCTGCACCCTGACGGCGATCGCGTCCTTGACCGCCTGCGGCAGGTCGCGCCAGAGCCGCGGGTGCTCCCGCATCATGATCTGTTCGACCAGCTCGGGCACCTCCGGCCGGAAGGTCTCCACGATGTGCGTGGCGATCTCCGAGGGGCCGAGCTGCTGGTAGAAGTCGCTGGGCGTGCCGAGCTTGGCGATCGCCTTGTCGACGGCGATGGAGCCCATCTTCGCGGCCCGGGCGGGGATGATGCCCTGCCAGCCGATCCCGCCCTGGGCGAAGCCCGGGACCTCCTGCAGCTTGTGCGGCAGCACCCTGGTCAGCTCGCGCAGCCCGGGCACCTGGAACCCCTTGAAGGAGAGCGGGGAGAAGAGCATGTAGAGGCCCGACCAGTTGATCAGCCAGCCGATCACACCGGTGAAGATCGGGATGGTGATCAGCGAAAGCCAGTGGACGTGGGCAGCCCAGTCCTCGAACCAGCTGACCAGCGAGTCCTGCCACTCCGGCGACATCCGAGCTCCTTCCGCCAGAGTTCCAGACCGTCAGTATGCGTACCCTACCCACAGGCGAACGCAACCACCCCGAAGCGTCTGCTATTCGGTTGAGGCTTCCGTCGCCGCGCCGGGCGGGATCTCATGGATCGGCAGCCGGTCGAGATCCTCGACGTCGGCGAAGCAGGCCCGGGCGAAGTCCTGCCCGAACGGGGTCAGGTGGATCGAGCGCCGCTTGATCCGGGCACCGCCCTTGGCGTGGAGAGCCGCGAGTACGTCGGGCTGCGCCTCGACCACCTGGTAGCGGATCAGCTCGCTGACCGGGTCCTCGGACTGCCAGACCAGGCCGAGCCGGGTCAGGTTGTTGAGGTACTGCGGCACCAGAGACGGGTAGCGCACGCTGGCCTGCGCTCCGATCATGGTCAGTCCCCGGGCGATCATCCGAGCCCCGCGCAGGTGGCCGATCAGGCCACCCTCGACCACGTCGACGGCCGGCTGCGGGCCGTCCTTGAGCATCAGCACCAGGATGCGGGCCTCGTCGGGAGCCAGCTCGTTGAGGATCGACACGAAGGCCGGGTGGCGCTCGTTCTCGTCCCATACGTCACGCGAGCGGCGCAGCAGCTCCTCGCCGGTCCGCCGCAGCCGGTCGGGCTCCGTGCCCGGGGCGACTCCGTTGACCCGGGCGGCCCGACCCTCCATCGCCGCCCTCGCGCTCTCGGCGGCCGGCAGCGCGAACCGCTCCAGCAGACCCGTGACCGGGTTGCCCGTGGCGACCCGCTTCGCGAGCGCGGTCACCTGGCGGGCGTTGGTCGCCACGTCCTCGGTGAGCCGGACCGCCTCGTCGGGATCGACGACCGCCTTCGCGACCCGCCCCACCCCTCGGGCGTACGTCCTCAGCCCCCAGCCCGCGGTGTGGGCGACCGTGACCGCGGAGATCCGGAGCAGGCCCGGGAGGACTTCCATCGCATCGTCTACGAGACCGCCGCTCGGGGCCGGCGTGGGCATGCGGTGCATCCCCTCCCGGCCCTCGACGAGCTCTTCTGGCGGCTCGATCGAGCGTGGCTGACGGGCCCCTGGCTCGGTGTTGATGTGGAGGGCGCTCACAACACGTTCCACCATTCGAAGACTGCGACGTGCAGAAACCCGCCCGCCAGCCCCATGATCGCCCCATGGGCGTAGAGCAGCCACTCGTCCTCCTTGATCGCGGCTCTCATCATCTCAACGAAGGTCTTCGGGGGCAGCGCGCGGCACCGGTCGGCGATCAGCCGGCGGATGTTGCACGACTGCTGCTGGCTGAAGGCGGCGTCGCGCAGCGGAGTGAGTGTGTACTCGACGGCCTGCTCGGCGACCGAGGACCGGATCGCGTCGAACCTCCTGGTCCCGACCGCGACCCGGACCGCACCGTAGGCCGGTCCGACCGCTGCGTTGACCGCCGGCTCGAGGGCCGCGGCGAGCATCTGGCGGGTGCGGTCGCCGGACGGCCCGTTGAGAAGGTGCTCGCCGATGTGCTCGAGCGTGATCACGTCCTGGGCGATGTGCTTGCCGTAGACGTCCGAGGCCTGCCACTGCCGCCGGGCGAAGAGCGCCTGGATCTTGAACGGCCCGATCCGCCTGGGCTCGGCGGGCTCGAAGATGAGCAGCATGCCGAGCAGGTTGGTCGTCCAGCCGACCAGCACACCGAGGATCGGCAGCAGCCACCAGATGTGGAAGGCCTGGTCGACGACGGCGACCGGGATGCCGAGCAGGAAACCGAAGATCGCCCCGAAGACGACCATCATCCGCAGCTCGCGGGCCCCGAAGTCCTTGAAGATCCGCACGATGATCGAGGGGTCCTTCTCGAAGTTCTCGATCACCATGATCTTCGGGTCGAAGATCTGGTCGATGTGGTTGCCGATCTCGACGGTCACGTCACCGACGACCTCGGGGAGCCGGTCCTGGACCCGCTGGATCACGACCGTACGCAGCGGGCGCGGCAGGTCGCGCCAGAACCGGGGATGCTCCCGCCACATGATCTCGTCGACAAGCAGCGGGATCTCGGGACGGAAGACGTCGACGATGTGGGCGGCGATCTTGTCCGGCTCGAGCTGCTCGTAGAAGTCTCGAGCCGTCGCCATCTGCGACAGCGCCCGGTCGACGGCGATCGAGCCCATCTTCGCGGCCCGTGCCGGCACGATCCCCTGCCAGCCGAGCCCGCCGCGCAGGATGCCCGGGATCTCCTGGACCTTGCGCGGCAGCGAACCGGCGATCTGCTTGAGCCCCGGCACGGTGATCCCGTGGAAATGGATCGGGGAGAAGAGCATCCACAGCCCCGACCAGTTGATGAGCCAGCCGATCACGGCGGTGAAGATCGGGACCGACCAGAACTCGAACCAGTCGATGTCCCACCCGGAGAGCACGTCGACGACGCTAGACACGGGACCCCTCGTATTTCGGTCAGTGAGTCTCCCGCTATCCGGAGACTGCACCGATCAACACAGAGGCGCGCCGAGAGTCACCGAGCTGGGAGATATCTCGCCCGCGCCGCGCGCAGGCGTCACTTCAGATCCTGCCCGATCACTTGGGTTCGGTCCAGGGCGACGCTCGCACCGGGCGCCACATCTGTCACAGAGAACAGGCAATTCCTGCACTTCTCAGGTGTTGCATTGCCAGAGAAGTGCAGGAATACCCGGTTAACCGGGTATTCCAACGACCACCAACCTCGAAAATTGGAAGGACCCGGCGGGTCCGTCTCGGGTCGGCTCCACCGGGTCCGCCGCGTGTGCCCCGACCATATGGGGGTTGGTCCGACACCCGCGGCTTACTCATCAGTATGCGGGTATTGCACCAACATCGGTTTTAACCGAAATCCACAACTCGCCAACAGCATTCCTGTGATCTCAGGGCAGACAGTGCTACTGCTGCTGGCGCCGCCAGACCACGATCGCCTGTCCTGGCGGGGCCTGGCGAACCGCAGGAAGCCTGCTGGTCGGGCCCTTCGGTTCAGGCGCAGCCGACCTGGCCTGGGCGAGCGCCTCGCGGGTCGCGGCCAGCTCGTGCAGCAGCTCCTCGTTGCGCCGGCGCAGGGCGTCGACGTGCTGCTCGAGGGCGAGGATGCGACGTACGCCCTCGATGCCGATGCCGGCCGCGGTCAGGTCCGCGATCGAGCGCAGCAGCTCGATGTCGTGGAAGGAGTAGCGGCGCCCGCCGCCCCCGGTGCGACCAGGGGTGATCAGGCCCATCCGTTCATAGGTACGCAGCGTCTGCGGGTGCAGCCCGGTCAGCTCCGCGGCGACGCTGATCACGTAGACCGCGGCATCCGGCGCCGGGCTGCCGAATCCGTCACTCATCATGACTCCTCGAGAAGAGACGTACGCAGGGGCTTGCCGGCCATCGCGGCCCGATAGGCCTCGACGGCGGCCTTGGCATCGGCGTCGAGCACGGCCGGGATCTGCACCTCGACGGTCGCGAGCAGGTCACCCACGGTACCGTCCGAGCGGCGGAACCCCTTGCCGCGGACCCGGAACGTACGCCCATTGGGGGTCCCCGCCGGGATCCTCAGCGTCACCGGCGAGCCGGACAGCGTCGGCAGCTTGGCCTCGGCGCCGAGAGCCAGCTCGTCGAACCCGACCGGGACGTCGATGGTGAGGTTGTCGTCCTTGCGGCCGAAGACGCGGTGGGGCGTGACGTGCACGGTGACGTAGAGGTCACCGGCCGGGCCGCCGTTCTCACCGGCGGCCCCCTTGCCCTTGAGCCGGATCCGCTGACGGTCCTTGACGCCGGCCGGGATGCGCGCCTGGATGGTGCGCGCGGAGGTGCCGCGGCCGGAGCCGTGGCAGGTCGGGCAGGCCTCGTCGTAGATCAGCTGGCGGCCACCGCAGCGCGGGCAGGTCTCGTTCATCGAGAACGCGCCGCCGACGGAGTTGACGACGTAGCCAGCGCCCTCGCACTCGGGGCAGACCCGCGGCTTGGTGCCGGGCTTGCCACCGGTGCCGTTGCAGTCGGGACAGGCGGCGTCCGAGGTCAGCCGCAGCGAGATGGTCACGCCGTCGAGCGCGTCGGTGAACCCGATCGTGGCGCTCGTCTCGACGTCGGCACCCTTGATCGGCCGAGCCCTCGGAGTCGTACGCCGCCCGCCGAAGCCTCCGCCGGCGCCACCGGCACCGCCGAAGAGGTCGCCGAACATGTCGCCGAGGCCACCGCCCTGGGCACCACCGGCGCCGAAGAGGTCGTCGAAGTTGTAGCCGCGGCCACCGCCCGTGCCGCCGAAGCCGCCCGGGAACCCGCCCGAGGCACCGAGAGTGCGGACCTCGTCGTACTTCTTGCGCTTCTCGGCGTCGCCGATGACGTCGTAGGCCTCGGCGACCTTCTTGAACTTCTCGTGCTTGGCGTCGTCGCCCGGGTTGGAGTCGGGGTGGTTGGCCCGCGCGAGCTTGCGATAGGCCTTCTTGATGTCGTCGCCCGAGGCGTCCTTCTTGACACCCAGCTCGGCGTAGTAGTCCTTGTTGATCCAGTCCGGCCGGATCCCGTCGTTCTCAGCCACCTAGCCCCTCCTCCCTTCTTCTCGGTGACCGAGGCTGCCGATCTCTCGACAGCCCCGGCCCCCCATCGTTGTCACTCCGGGTCACTCCGGGTCGACGACCAGGACCTGCGCGGCCCTGACCACCCGGTCGCCGATCATGTAGCCGGCCTTGGCGACCAGCTTGACCGAGGTCTCCTCGACCTCCGGGTCGGTGCCCATGTGGCTGAGCGCCTCGTGACGGTTGGGATCGAAGACGTCGCCCGGCTCACCGAACTTCTTCAGACCCAGGTTGGTCACGATCTTCTCGAGCTGGTCGGCGACGGCCTTGAAGCCGCCGTCGACCTCGCCGTGCTCGCGGGCACGGTCGATGGTGTCGAGCACCTCCACGATCGGAGTGAGCACCTTGTAGGTCGCGTTCTGCGAGACCAGCTCGCGGTCACGGTCGACCCGCCTCTTGTAGTTGACGTACTCGGCCTGGAGACGCTGCAGGTCCGTGGTCAGCTCGGCGACCCGCTTGTCGACCTCGTCGGCGGCATCGCCCATGAAGTCCACATCGCTGTCGTCCTCGATCACGTCCTCCTCGTCGTCTGCCTCGTCCGCCTTGTCCTCCGCCTCTTCGGCGGAGCGATCCTCGTCGGATGCAGCGTCGGCGGCGTCGTCCGAGTCCGAGGCGTCGCCCTCAGGAGCGTCCACCTCGGAGCCCTCGGTCGACTCCTCGTCGGTCTCGGGCGGCGGGGCCTCGGAGGTCGTCTCCTCGACGGCCTCCTCCGCCCCGCCGGGGCGGCGCTTCGTCACTTCTTGTCGCCCTCTTCACCCTCGACGGGCTCGTCGACGATCTCGGCGTCGACGACGTCGTCGTCGGCCTCGCCGGTCGCACCGGTGGCACCACCGGCAGCGGACTGCTCGGCCTCGGCCGCGGCGTACATGGCCGCACCCATCTTCTGCGAGGACTCACCGAGCTTGGTGATCGCGGTCTGGATGGCGTCCTTGTCGGCCTCGGTGTCCTCGAGGACCTTCTTCAGGGCGTCCAGGTCGGCCTGCACCTCGGTCTTCACGTCGTCCGGAACCTTGTCGCCGGAGTCGGTGATGAACTTCTCGGTGGTGTAGACGAGGCTGTCACCCTGGTTGCGGATCTCGATGGACTCGCGACGCTTGGCGTCCTCCTCGGCGTACTGCTCCGCCTCCTTGACCATGCGGTCGATGTCGTCCTTCGACAGCGCGGAGCCGCCGGAGATCGTCATGGACTGCTCGCGGCCCGAGGCCTGGTCCTTGGCAGAGACGTGCACGATGCCGTTGGCGTCGATGTCGAAGGCGACCTCGATCTTCGGCACGCCACGCGGCGCCGGCGGGAGGCCGGTGAGCTCGAAGTTGCCCAGCGGCTGGTTCTCCGACCACATCGGGCGCTCGCCCTGGGCGACCTTGATCTCGACGCTCGGCTGGTTGTCGTCAGCCGTGGTGAAGATCTCGGAGCGCTTGGTCGGGATGGTGGTGTTGCGCTCGATCAGGGTGGTGAAGACACCGCCCTTGGTCTCGATGCCGAGGCTCAGCGGGGTGACGTCGAGGAGCAGTACGTCCTTGACCTCGCCCTTCAGCACGCCGGCCTGCAGCGCGGCACCGACGGCGACGACCTCGTCGGGGTTGACGCCCTTGTTGGGCTCCTTGCCACCGAGCAGGCTCTTGACCAGGTCGGTCACGGCCGGCATCCGGGTCGAGCCGCCGACCAGGACGACGTGGTCGATGTCCTTGAGGGCCACGCCGGCGTCCTTGAGGACGGACTCGAACGGCTTCTTGGTGCGGTCGAGCAGGTCGGCGGTGATCTTCTGGAACTCCGCCCGGGTCATGGTCTCCTCGAAGTGGAGGGGGCCGGACTCACCGTGGGTGATGTAGGGCAGGTGGATCGAGGTGTTCTGACTCGAGGAGAGCTCGATCTTCGCCTTCTCGGCGGCCTCCTGGAGGCGCTGAGCGGCGATCTTGTCGGCGGCCAGGTCGACGCCGTTGGCGGCCTTGAACTTGTCGACCATCCACTTGACGATCGCGTTGTCCCAGTCGTCACCACCGAGGTGGTTGTCACCGGAGGTCGCCTTGACCTCGACGACACCCTCACCGATCTCGAGCAGGGACACGTCGAACGTGCCGCCACCGAGGTCGAAGACGAGGATGGTCTGGTCGTCGCCCTTGTCGAGGCCGTAGGCCAGCGCCGCGGCGGTGGGCTCGTTGACGATGCGGGAGACGTTGAGGCCCGCGATCTCACCGGCCTCCTTGGTGGCCTGGCGCTGCGCGTCGGAGAAGTAGGCCGGGACGGTGATGACCGCGTCGGTCACCGTCTCACCGAGGTAGGCCTCGGCGTCGCGCTTGAGCTTCTGCAGGACGAACGCGCTGATCTGCTGCGGCGTGAAGTCCTTGTCGTCGATGTTCACCTTCCAGTCGGTGCCCATGTGACGCTTGACCGACCGGATGGTGCGGTCCACGTTGGTGACGGCCTGGCGCTTGGCGACCTCGCCGACCAGCACCTCACCGGACTTGCTGAACGCGACCACGGAAGGCGTCGTACGGGCGCCTTCGGCATTCGCGATGACGGTGGCCTCGCCACCCTCCAGAACCGAGACGACCGAGTTGGTGGTCCCGAGGTCGATACCGACGGCACGTGCCATCTTTGCTACCTCCGCTTGTTGAAGCTGTGTGTATGTGGACTGTTCTCTGGGGAGACCCCGGAAGACTTGGGTTGTTCTGCACCCGCCCGGCGACTGCTGCCGCCGAGTGTTGCAAACAAGTTGAGTCGGATCAACTCAACTTCGTTCACTCTCCACAACGAAGACCCTACGCCCCCTATTCCAACGCCGGTCAAAACCAGGCCGAGTCGGCCCGTCAGGACGGGCCGACTCGGCGGAAGGCGGGGATCAGAAGGACGGGATCCAGTCGAAGGTGTCGGGGTTGGGGCCGGAACGGCCGGACTCGCCCTTGTCGAGGGCGGCGAGGGCGGTGACCTGGTCGGCACTCAGCTCGAAGTCGAAGATCGCGAGGTTCTGCTCGAGCCGGTCGCGGCGTACGGACTTGGGGAAGACGATGTCGCCACGGTCGATCTGCCAGCGGAGCACGACCTGGGCGGGCGACTTGCCGTGGGCGGAGGCGATCTCGGCGACCACCGGGTCGGTGAGCTCACCGCCGCCCTGCCCGAGCGGGGACCACGACTCGACCTTCGCGCCGTGGGCCAGGGTGGCGGCGCGCGCGGCCTCGTTGGCGAAGTAGGGGTGGACCTCGATCTGGTTGACCGCGGGCGCGACGCCCGTCTCGGCGACGATCTTGTCGAGATGGTCGGGCTGGAAGTTGGAGACGCCGACCGAGGTGGTCAGGCCCTCCTCACGGAGGCCGACGAGGGCCTCCCACGTCTTCGCGTACGTCCCGTCGTACTGCGTCGGCAGCGGCCAGTGGATCAGGAACAGGTCGACGCGGTCCAGGCCGAGCAGCTCCAGGGACCTCTCCAGCGACGCCTTCGCCTTGGCCGGGTCGTGCTGGGAGTTGTTGAGCTTGGTGGTGACGTAGACGTCCTCGCGGGCGAGTCCGGCGCTCTTCAGCGCGGCGCCGACTCCGGCCTCGTTCTGGTACATCTGCGCGGTGTCGATGTGGCGGTAGCCGACCTCGAGAGCCTGACTCACCACCTGCTCGGTCTCGTCCAGCGGAACCTGCCAGACGCCGAGACCGAACTGCGGGATCGAAGTGCCGTCATTGAGCTTGATCGTGGGAACCGTCATACCCACATACAACCAAGCGGGTGATGGCCTATTCCAGGGCTCAGCCGATCGTCACGGTCACCACGTTGGAGTAGGTGCCGGTGTCGATGTCCTTCATCCGGAACTTGTGCTTCCCGATCCGTCCGGACTGGATCGGGGTGGAGAACTGCTCGCCCCTGACCGGTACGTCCGGGATCCCGAACTCCTCCCAGCCCTGGCCGTCGTTGCGCTCCAGGCGGAGGATGGCACCCTCGCCGCGCGGGTAGATCCCGCTGAGGTCGATCCGCTCCATCGGCTTCGCCTGGACGATTCCGGCCTGGAGGGTGATCTCCTTCTTCGCCGGTTTCTCCTCGACGGTCTTGGACGGCGACGGGCTCGTGGAGGCCGCCTGCTTCTCCGGAGCGCTCGTCGGCGAGGCGTTGAGCGTGATCGCCGGCCCGTCCGCGGTCTTGGTCGGCTTGGGCGACGGGGCGTAGAGCGAGGCACCCGCGTCCGGGTCGGTGGCCTGGTCGTCGGCGGCACCGCCGCCACCGAGGCCCAGGATGTTGGCACCGACGAACATCCCGATCCCGATGATCAGTCCCACCCCGACCGCGACCGCGACGAGGGCCGTGACTCCGGCTGTGATCGGGTGCTGCCCGCTCTGCTTCACATCTGCTCCTCGACCCGCCCGTGGTGATGGTGACAATTCAGCCACACGTTCCTACCGAGCACCACAGGTTCAGCTGATCAGCTGCTGACGACGAGCGATGGCGGCCGCCTCCGTGCGACTCCCGGCGCCCAGCTTCCCGAGGATGTTGGAGACGTGCACGGAGACCGTCTTCGTGGAGATGAACAGCTGCTTGCCGATCTCGCCGTTGCTGCGTCCAGCGGCCACCAGCGTCAGGATCTCGCTCTCCCGCGGCGTCAGCGACGTCGACGTCGCCTGCTGCTGCTTGACCGCCGTGGCGCCGAGCGACCTCAGCTCGTCGAGCAACGGCTGCAGCCCGAGCCGCTTCGCGGTCGTCCGCGCCTTGTCGGCGGTCACCCTCGATCCGGCCACGTCACCGGTGGCCCGCTGGATGGTGGCGTACGTCGTTCGGACGGCGGCCAGACCCGGGACGTCGCCGTAGGCCTCGACCTGCTGCTCGGCGCGCTCCCACGCCGCCAGCAGAGATTCCTGGGGCGGGGCGTCGATGCCGGCGAGCCAGTGGACGCGGAGCACCTCCGCCTCCAGCCGGGCGGCCCAGGAGCGGCCCTCCGGGCCCCACTCTCCCGGCTCGTACTGCGCGACCACCTGCTCGCCGTCGCTGTGCAGACCGTCGACAGCCTCAACGAGCGACGGCCATCGCGCCGCCGGCAGCGAGGGCAGCATCTGCGCGATCCCGGAGGCGGCCACGACTGCCAGCCGCACCCGGCCGCCGAACCACTCGGTCCAGAACTGGGAGAGGGTCTCGACCGCGTCCGCGTAGACCTCGAGGACTCCCTCGGGGTCGCCGGCACGCGCCAGCGCGGTCATCTCCACGATCGAGCCGTAGAGGGCGATCAGGCCCTCCTGGGTCCAGAACGGCCGCAACGCGTTGGCCTCGTCACCGACCGATGCGCCCTGCGCCTGCTCCATCATCATCCCGAGCACGTCGAGGAGCGCGACCGGGACCGGCGGCGCGTCGGGCAGGTTGCCGCCGGCCAGCGCCAGCGCCTCGTCCCACTCCCCCAAGACCATCTGGATCCGGACGATGTCGGAGCGGGCGGCAGCGGCGTAGGGAGACCACTGCAGTGATTCGCCCCCGCCCTCGTCGATCACCGCCCGGAACCACCGCAGCGCCTCCGCGTAGTCACCGGCCTCGTCATAGGAGCGGCCGAGTGCGAACATCCCCCGGCTGACCGCGTACGTCGACCCGACCCGTCGCGCCTGGTCGATGGTCTCACGCAGCACCTGCCGGAAACCCTCCACCTTGTCGCCGCCGCCGCGGCCGGTGCGGACCTTGAGCATCGACAGGCTGGTGGCCATGTCGGAGGCGAGCTTGGAGAGGCTGTGCCGCTCGGCGATCTCGATGCCCTCCAGCCCGACCGCCTCGGCCTCCTCGCTGCGGCGGAAGCTCACCAGCGTGCGGGTTCGCACGGCCAGGACCGCGCACCGCGCCTTGGGCTCGGCGTCGTCGGGCAGCGCGACCATCGCGTCATGGGAGTGGGTGAGCGGATCGCCGTTTTCCATGAGGACCGCCGCCTCCGCCCGGGTCGCCAGCAGTAACGCCCGGCCCACCGACTGGCCGGCCGGGATGGCGTCGAGCCGCTCGGCCAGGATCGCGTCGGCCCGCGAGGGCAGTCCGGCGAGGATGAGCGTGTCGGCGGCACGCTCGTAGACCCGGTCCAGGTTGACCGCGGCTGCCTGGGCGACCTTCGGGTCGGCGGCGAGGCCCAGCGCCTTCTCGTAGTGGTGGGCGGCCTCGCCCACACCACTGACGCTGCGAGCCTCCTCAGCCGCGGCGATGCGAGCCCGTAGCGCGGTCGCGAGGTCACCGGCGTGCTTGGCGTGCAGCGCGAGCTCCGCGGCCGCACCCAGCCCGGGGGTCTCCTTCAGCACCTCGGCGAACCGGGCGTGCAGGCGGACCCGCTCGCCGGGCAGCAGGTCGTCGTAGACCGCCTCGGCGAGCAGCGCGTGGCGGAACGTGTAGCGCGAGCCGGTCGGCTCGAGCACCTTCTGCTCGACCGCGGTGCGCAGCGCGTCGTCGAGCTCGTCGGTCTTCATCTCGGTCACCGCGGCGAGCAGCTCGTGGGTGACCCGGCGCCCGGCGATGCTCGCCGTGCGGACCACGCTCCGCGCCGAGCCGTCGAGCCGGTCCAGCCGCACCAGCAGCAGGTCGGCGAGGTCGACCGGGAGGTCCTCGTCGCAGCCGGCCTGCACCAGCTCCTCGACGAAGAAGGCGTTGCCCTCGGCGCGGCGTACGACTCGTTCGGCGTCGACCTTTCCGGGGGCCAGCTCGTGGACCAGCAGGCGCACCGAGTCGTCGGAGAGCGGCTCGAGCACGATCCGCTCGACGTCGGGCAGCCGGCCCCACTCGCCGACCTGCCGGCGCAGCGGGTGCCGGCGGTGGATGTCGTCGGCGCGGTAGGACGCCACCATCGCGACCGGGCCGACGTAGGGCCGGGTGAAGAGGTAGGTCAGCAGGTCGCGGGTCGACTGGTCGGCCCAGTGGGTGTCCTCGACCACGACCAGCAGCGGCGCCTTCTCGGCGGCCGCCTCGAAGAGGGTGTGGACGGCATCGAAGAGCTGTCCGCGGTCGGTGCCGGTCGGGGCGGCTCCCTGGTTGGCGCCCATCACGCGGCGTACGGGCCTCAGCCTGGCCAGCGCCGGGTAGTCGGCCGCCACCCGCTCGACGACGTCGGGCAGGTCCGCGACGATGCGGTCGAGGATCTCCGAGAACGGCATGTACGCCACGGCGCTCTCGCCGAAGTCGACGCAGTGTCCCGCGTGCACCTGCCAGCCGTCGGAGACGGCACTGTCGCGCAGCGCGGTGAGCAGGCGCGTCTTGCCGACGCCGGCGTCACCGGCGAGGAGGACGTGCTGGCGCCGTCCGGAGGTCGAGCCCGTCTCCTCGGTGGACGAGACGCCGAGCAGCCCGGTGAGGGTGCGCAACTCCGGGTCGCGACCTACGAATGACCGAGCACTTTGCGCCATGTCCACTATCATCGCGCCTCCGGGCCCGGGATTCTCCCGCATTACCGACCTCCGAGGACTCAGTTGTGTATCGAGTCCATCCGGCGGGGACGGCGGCGCCTCACCTGGCGGGCGAGGCGGTCGGCCGCGGTCGCGCGGCGAATGCTCTGCTGTCGGTACGCCAGCTCGGCGTCGTAGCTGATCTGGTTGCTGTAAGTCATGCATCCAGACTCGGCTCCTGAGGTAGCGCCACGCATGAGGCGCCTGCCTTAGGCGTACGTCAGGGGTGCCTCATTCGGCCGTGATGCGCGTCACTCCACGAGTCCCCGGCGGCGGCCGATGGCCGCTGCCTCGGTGCGGCCGGAGGCGCCGAGCTTGGCCAGGATGTTGGAGACGTGGACGGAGACGGTCTTGGTCGAGATGAACAGCTGCTTGCCGATCTCGCCGTTGCTGCGCCCGGCCGCGACCAGGGCGAGGATCTCGCTCTCCCGGGCGGTCAGCTGGCCGGAGGGCCCGGCAGCCGACCGCTGCGGTGTGGTGCCGAGCGTGAGCAGGTGGTCGAGGAGCGGTCGAGCGCCGAGCCGCTTCGCCGCTTCCCTGGCCTGGTCAGCCAGCACACGAGCGCCGGCGGTGTCCCCACCGGCGCGGAGGATCTCGGCGAGCCGGACCCGCGACCAGGCGAGCTCGTGGACGTGCGGAAAGACCTCGAACGCGGCCACGGTCTCGCGCCACGCCTCGACGAGGTCGGCCTGCTCGGGCACGGAGATGCCGGCCAGCCAGTGGGCACGGAGCCCCTCGGCCCGCAGCCGCGCCGACCACGCCTGCCCCTCCAGCCCCCAGGGCTGCTCGGTCTCGACGGGCCGCGTGCCGGCCTCCAGGATGCGGTCCACCTGTGCCATCACCTGCGGTCGCGCACCGACGGGGACCGCCGGAACGGCGGAGCCGATCGCACCGACGGCGATCGCCGAGAGCCGGGCATGGGCGCCGAACCACTCGCCCCAGCCGGTGGTGAGTGCCGCGACGCCGGCGTCGTAGGCCTCGATCGCTCCGTCGATGTCTCCACGAGCCGCGGCCGCCCTGATCTCCACGGGTGCCGACTCGCTCGCGGTGGCCACCTCCTGCTTCCACGACGGCCGCAGCCGCCGCGCCTCGGCACCGACGTCGGCACCGCGGGCCTGCTCGATCATCAGCCGCTTGGACTCCAGCCACGGCCACAGCGCCGGCGGGATGCCGAACGCGTCGGTCAGCGCGAGCGCCTCGTCCCACCGGCCGGCGGTGTGGAGGTAGTCGAGCCAGGCGATCCGGGCGTCGAAGGCGTACGGCGCCCAGGGGACGCCCCGCTCCACGCTGAGCTCGAAGGCGCTGCGGTAGCTCTCGCCGGCCTCGTCGCGACGGTCGGCCGCGTCGAGAGCGAAGGCGAGCTGGAGCCGGGCGCGGAACTCCGGGTGCAGCGCGCCGACCTTGGCGGCCCGCGCAACCGCCTCACGGAGCGGCTCGATCCACAGCTGAGGCGGACGCCCCCACGACCCGGCCAGGGTCGCGGCCACCTCCGCGGCGAGGCCGGTCCGGCCGAGCTCCTCGGCCAGCGCCAGCGCCTCCCGGCCGGCTCGTTCGGCGTCTTCGTGGCGACGGTAGATCATCAGCGACCGGGCGTACGCCGCGAGCAGCCGCGCCCGCACCAACGGCGGGGCGTCCTCGGGCAGCTCGGCCATCGCCTTCTCCGCGAGCGCCCCGACCCGGACATCGTTGACGTAGGCGAAGCTGGTCTCGATCTCGACCGTCATCAGCTGTGCGCGCCACAGCCCGGGGGCATCGGCCGGGAGCGATTCCCGCTGCTCACGAGCCAGTTTCCCGGCCCGGTCGGCGTGCCCGGCGGCCACCATCGCGTCGCTGGCCTTGACCACCAGATCGACGAGGCGCTGGGTGTCGTGGCCGGAGTCGGCACGACCGGCAAGCTGGGCGATCGCCTGTTGATAGTGCTGCGAGGCCTCGTCGGGACCACCGGCGGCGGCCGCCTCGTCACCGGCGGCGATCCCGGCCGCGAGGGCGGTCTCGTGGTCGCCGGCGAGACGGGCGTGACGGGCGAGACCGGCCGCGCTGCCGGTCGTGAGGTCGCTGCTCAGCGCCTCGACGTACCGCTGATGGAGCCGGACCCGCTCACCCGGCAGCAGGTCGTCGTAGACGGCCTCGCCGAGCAGCGCGTGCCGGAAGACGTAGTAGCCGTCCTCACGCGGAACCAGGATCGCGCGCTCGATCGCCTGCCTCAGCCCGGCGTCGAGGGTGGCGCGGTCGAGACCGGCGACGGCCTCGAGGAGCTCGTCGCTGACGTCGCGCCCGGCGGCGCTGGCGGTGTCGACCACCTCGCGCGCGGTCGCGTCGAGCTGGTCCAGCCTGATCAGGAGCAGGTCGGCGAGATCCCAGGGCAGCTCGTCGGCGCCGGCGGCCTGCACCAGCTCCTCGACGAAGAAAGCGTTGCCGTCGGCGCGACGTACGACGCTCTCGACGTCGACCCCGTCGGAGAGGTCACCGGCGAGCTCACCGACCAGGATGCGTACGTCATCGTCGGAGAGCCGGCCGAGGTGGAACCGCTCGACGGAGGGCAGCCGGGTCCACTCGGCGAGCTGGCGGCGCAGCGGGTGACGTCGGTGGAGGTCGTCGGCGCGGTAGGAGGCGAGGATCGTGACCGGGCCGTCGAACGGCCGGGTGAAGAGGAACGTCAGCAGGTCACGGGTGGACTGGTCGGCCCAGTGGGTGTCCTCGACCATGACCAGCAGCGGCGCCTTCTCGGCCGCGCGCTCCAGGAGTGAGTGGATCGCGGCGAAGAGGTTGCCTCGGTCGAGCGCCTCCTGGACGGCGGTGTCAGCCCCGCCGAGCGCACGGGCCACGGGCGCCATCCGCAGGAGCGCCGGATGTACGTCGGCGACCTGCGCGACCACGTCGGGCAGCGCGGTGGTGATGTTGTCGAGGATCTCGGTGAAGGGCAGGTAGGCCTCGGCGCTGTCGCCGAAGTCGAGACAGTGGCCGACCAGCACCTGCCTGCCGTCGGCGGCGGCCCGGCCACGAAGCTCGCGCAAGATCCGGGTCTTCCCGACACCGGCGTCGCCCGCGAGGAGGACATGCCTGCGTCCGCCCGGTTGTGCGGCGCCGTCCAGCCCCACCAGCCCCACCAGTGTCTCCAGGTCGGCATCACGTCCGACCAGCCTCTCGGCACTCTGCGCCATGGGCGCAATCATCGCGCCTTCTGACAACACCGGGTCGGCCCAGGGGTCGAGACTGCCGTGCCCTGGACATGAAGCAACGCCGAGCGGGATCTCTCCTGCTCGGCGTTTGCCCCGGTCCTGACTGCCGGTCCGCGGCCGCATCTCAGCGAGCGCGGTTGCGTCGCGTCTGACGAGCCTCGGTGGCCCGCTGGCGCTTGGCCAGGTCCTTCTGGATCTGCTGGCGGCGGTACTTGACCTCTGCTTCGTAACCTACGGTGGTGTACATCTCGATCTCCTGCTGAGTTTGTCCTGCTGGGATGTCCTGCTGACATCGAGAAGACTCCTCCGCTGAGGTAGGCACCCGAATCGGTCGCGCGCCCTACTTACCGACCCGGGCGCCTTACTTTCCGACCTAGGGCAGGCGCTCCGCGCCTTAGACGGGACACTGGGCCTATGGAGTTCTCCGAGGTCGTACGTCGCCGCAAGATGGTCCGCAACTACACCAGCGATCCGGTGGACCCGGCCGTGATCGACAAGATCCTGCACAACGCCACCCGGGCGCCGTCGGCCGGCTTCTCACAGGGCTGGGGGTTCCTCGTCCTCGACACCCCTGAGGACGTACGCCGCTACTGGGAGGCGACAGCCGACGTGGATAACCCAGACACGTGGCTGACCGGGATGATGCAGGCCCCGGTGATCGTGATCCCCTGCTCCTCCAAGGCGGCCTACCTCGACCGCTACGCACAGCCCGACAAGGGCTGGACCGACCGCGACGAGGCCCACTGGCCGATGCCGTTCTGGCACATGGACACCGCGATGGCGACCATGCTGATCCTGCAGACGGTGGTCGACGAGGGCCTCGGCGCCCTCTACTTCGGCATCCCGCCCGAGTCCGACGCCGCGGTCCGCAAGGCGTTCGACATCCCCGACGCCTTCGACCCGATCGGTGCCGTCACCATCGGCCACCCCGCGTCCGGTGGCGCCAAGGGCTCCCCCACCCGCCGCAAGCGCACCCCGCTCGAGGACGTCGTCCACCGCGGCCGCTGGTGACGCCGCCGGTCAGTCCGCGATCCGCGCCGCTCCGCGTGCGGCCGCAGAGTCCGGCGTACGCAGGTGGGAGACGGCCATCGCGAGATCGGCCAGCCGCGGGGTGACGATGTTGAGGACCTCGAAGACCGAGCCGAAGGCGCCGTCGACCGTCACCGGCCGGTCCTCGAGCGCGCGGACGACGCGCTCGGCGCACTCCTCGGGGCTCTCGCCGCGACCCTCGTACTCAGCGGTCGGGGCGATCATCGGCGTCCGCACGATCGCGACGCGCATGTTGGTGCAGGTGACGTTCTCGAAGTAGGCCTCGCGGCTCAGGATCCGGCCGAACACGTCGAGCGCCGACTTCGCGGCGATGTAGGCGGCGAACTTCGGCGCCTTGATCTGGTTGCCCCAGGTGACGATGTTGACCACGTGGCCGAACCGCTGGGCGCGCATCGCCGGCAGCAGGCCCATCGTCAGCCGGACCGCACCGAAGTAGTTCACAGCCATCATCCGCTCGAAGTCGTGGAAGCGGTCGTGAGTCAGCTCCAGCGACCGCCTGATCGACCGGCCCGCGTTGTTGACCAGGTAGTCGACCGCCCCGTGCTCGGCGAGCAACTGCTCCACCAGCGCGTCGATCGAGGCACCGTCGGCCATGTCGACGAGGTAGGTCGACGCCCTTCCGCCGCTCTCCTCGATGGTCTTCCGCACCCGCTCGAGCTCCTCGGCCCGGCGGGCGGCGAGGAGCACGTGCGCGCCCCGTCGAGCCGCGGCGTACGACGTCGCCTCACCGATCCCGGAGCTGGCGCCGGTGACGAGCACCGTGCGGCCCGCGAGAGGGCCGGGAGCACCGGTCACGGCCCGGATCGTGCGCGCCACCCGTGCGCGCGGCGTCTGCAGGAGCGGAAGCGAGAACAGGCTGACCACTCCCGCACCTTAGCGACCTCGACCCGGATTCGTTTCCGCGAATTCGTTGGGTGCCGTCCCGGGTATGAGGCATTTAGCGTGACGCGTCGAGATGTCGGCCCGAGCCGGCACCACCGCACGATCCCAGGAGAGAACATGTCAACCACCAGCATCGTCCCGCGTACGTGGAAGCGGCGGATCGCCGGGATCGTCTCCGCGACCCTCATCGCGATCACCGGCGCAGCCGTCACCGGTCTTGCGGCCCCGACCCCGGCCCACGCCGCGACCTGCACGTCGTACAACTACTCCTACGGCGGCAACGGCACGTGTGTCAGCTACATCCAGACGCTGCTCAACTGGCAGCCCGGCATCGACCTGGCGGTCGACGGAGCGTACGGCAACCTGACGCGGCAGGCCGTGGTCGCGCGTCAGACCTCGTGGCGCTACTGGGACTCCTCGGTGGTGGTGGACGGCATCGTCGGCCCCAGGACCTGGGCCTACCTGTGCTCGCCGTACTACTACGGCACCGGTCCGGCGCAGTCCTACCCCTTCGCCGTCGCTCGCGCGGCCGGTTGCCGGGTCTGAGACCGCTGACCCCAGGACGTCACGGGCGCACCGGCGCGTAGCGGAGGTCGACCTCCAGGTGCGGATCGTCGCCGATGAGGTTGTGCAGCCGGATCGGCTCGCCGCCGGGGTTGTCGTAGAGGCGGATGCCGTCGCCCAGGAGGACCGGCGCGATGTGCAGGTCGATCTGGTCGATCAGGCCGCGTTCGAGGAGCTGGCGGCCGATGTCGGCGGAGTGGACCTCGACGTTCTTCCCGTCGGCCGCGCCGATCGCGATCCGCAGCGCCTCGCCGACGTCGCAGCTGAGAAAGGTGACGTGCTCCTGCGGCCGGGCGTCCTCGGGATGGTGGGTCAGGATGAAGACCGGTCCCTGCCAGTCCCCGTACGGCATCGCGTCGGGGTAGGCGTCGTGACCGTTGCGCCCGCCCAGGACGGCGCCGAGCTGCGAGGAGTACGCCTCCGCGACCCCGGGCGGGCCCGTGACGCCCTTCAACCACGCCATCCCCGGCTCGTGGGCGTCGACGAACCCGTCCAGCGACATGGAGAAGTGCCACAGCACCTTCCCGCTCATCGGGCCGCAGCCGTCCGGTCGAAGGTGACGTGGGTGACGCCGCTCGGCGTGGTGGTCGAGGCCACCTCGTAGCCGTCCTCCAGCGCCTCCAACCCGTCCCACAGCCGTACGCCACGGCCCAGGATGATCGGGACGACGACGACGTGCAGGTGGTCCACGAGACCGGCTGCCAGGAAGTCCCGGAGCGAGGACGGGCCGCCGCCGATGCGTACGTCCTGACCGGCGGCCGCCTCCTTCGCCTCGGCCAGCACCTCCTCGATGGGCGCGTTGCGGAAGTGGAAGACGGTGCCGCCCTTCATCTCGATCGACTCGCGGGGCTGGTGGGTCAGCACATAGGTGGGAGTGTGGAACGGGGGCTCCTCGCCCCACCAGCCGGTCCAGTCGGCGTCGTCCTGCCATCCCGGAGGGCCGAACTTGCCGGCGCCCATGATCTCGGCGCCGATGCCCTCCCAGGAGCGGGCGGCGAAGGCGTCGTCGGGATCGGCGGCCGGGTCGACCTCCATCCGCTCCCGGTGGCCGGTCGCGCTCTGAAAGGTCCTGGTCGGGAAGAACCACTCCATCAGCCGCATGCCGGCGTGGCCGAACGGCGCCTCCAGGCTCTGGCCGTCGCCGGTGGCGAAGCCGTCCAGCGAGATGCCGATGGTGTGAGCGCGTACGAGTGACATGTCCGTCTCCCTCGAATCAGAGTGATTGCACTTTGCAATCACTGGCGTCGAGAGTAGACTTCCCGATTGCAGATTGCAACCACTATTTCCGAGTGCGGGAGACACCGAGTGAGCGAGCCCAGATCGGGGTGCCCGATCAACGCAGCCGTGGAGGTCTTCGGAGACCCCTGGTCGGTGATCGTGCTGCGTGACGTCATGTTCGGGAACCGTCGCCACTTCCGCGAGCTGCTCGGCAGCTCCGAGGAGGGCATCGCCTCCAACATCCTCAGCAGCCGGCTCAAGAAGCTCGTTGACGGCGGCCTGCTCACCAAGGAGGAGGCCGGCCGCGGCCAGAAGGCCGCCTACGCGCTGACCGAGGCAGGCATCCAGACGCTGCCGATCATGGTCGCGCTCGGCAATTGGGGGCTCGCCCACCGCGACGGCACCCGGCAGCTCCGGGTCCGGGCGGAGCTGCTGCGCGATGCCGGCCCCGAGATGGTGGAGTCGTTCATGGACGAGCTGCGCGAGCTCCACCTGGGGACGCCGCGGCCCGACCCTGATGCTCCGCGGGCGAGCGAGCAGCTCGCCGCGGCGTACGAGGCGGCCATGGCGGAGTGAGCCGAGGCCTCACTTCTCCTTGCCGTGGAGCTTCAGCCGCGAGATCTGGTTCTTCAGCTCGTCGAGGAAGAGCGTCCTGATGCTCTCGGTGTCCAGGGCGCCGTTGACCCCGCGCAGCTTGCCCTCGCCGAGCTTGACGCAGACGGCCGACCAGGCGGCGCCGATCGCGCCGGTGAAGCCCGCCGCGACGGTGGCGTTGATCGCCCCACCGCCGACGGTGCCGAACCCGGGGATCATCTTGAGCAGGTTGCCGGCCACGGTGCGGCCGGCCTGGGTGGCGGCCGCGGTGGCCGCGATCGAGGCCATCGCGGCCTTGTCCACCTCGATGCCGTAGATCGCCGAGATGCGCGCCATCATCCCGAGCTGGATCGGCACCAGGACGACCGCGTCGGAGAACGGGATCGGGGTCGCTCCGGCCGCCCCGGCCGCGGTCGCGGCGCCCGCGATCACGGTGTTCGCCTGCTCCTGCTTACGCTTGAGATCCACCCTCTGCGCCGCGGTGAGGGCCTCCTCGACCCCTGCAGGCGCGCATCGAAAGGTGGCATCAACGAGTTCCTGCAGCCCGTGGACCTGCTGGCCGGAGAAGTCGTCGGCCTTGGCGTTGGTCAGGTAGACCCGCGCCCCGTGCACGGGCAGGCCCCGCGCGTCGATCTGCTGGGCGAACTCGACCGCGTCCGGGTGGAAGGCACCGGTCGGCGAGGTCGGCACCTGGGTCATCACCAGCACCACCGGCAGCCCCAGGTCGGCGAGCTTCTGGATGAACGCGGCCTCGGTGTCCTCGAAGCGGCGATCGGCGAAACGTACGGCGTACCAGGCGACGTGGATCTGCTCGGACTGCGGCTTGCGGCGCCGCTCCTGGATCAGCTTGGCGAGATCCTTGATCACCCGGTCGCCCTCGACGCCGATCTCCAGGCCCTGGGTGTCGAGCAGCCCGAAGAACCCGCTGGTGTGCAGGTAGAGCGTCGACTCCTTCGTCACCGGCTCGCCGATCCCGGTCTTCGCCACCTCCGCCCCGAACACGGCGTTGACCAGCGTCGACTTGCCGACCCCGGTCTTGCCGAAGACGGCGAGGTTGAACCGGCCGATCTCCTTGGCCGACTCGGAATACCTCTTGTGGAACTCGTCCTTGAACCAGCCGTCGGATGCGAAGTTGTTCACGTCGACCAAGGATGCCAGCCCGCAGCGAAGTTTCCGGGGAGTCGGACATCTGAATTGTCATGGCCGGGGCCTCGGAGGAGGAATAGCGTGCCGGGCATGAGCCCACGGTCCCGCCTCGCGTACGTTGCCGCCCTCGCCGCCGCAGTCGTCCTGGTCGCGCCCACGACTCCGGTCCACGCGGCCGAGCCTGGGACCCAGCCCACCAATATCACCCTCACCCGGTGGAACAGCCTCGAAGACTTCGCGAAGGGCAGGTCGAGCAACCTGCGCCCCGACCGGCACGGCACCCTCCGGATCGGCCGCGGCAGCGAGACGACGACCTACGCCGACCCGTTCGGCGACGGCACGGCCAAGACCTACGAGTACGGCACCTGGACCTCGCCCGTGGTGAAGACCGGCTACCCGATCGACGAGTCGGTCACCTCGTGGGACGTCGACACCCCGACCGGCACCTGGGCCGAGATCCGGTTCCGCGGGCGGAAGGCGGACGGCACCTGGACGAAGTGGTTCGTGATGGGTCGCTGGACGGCCGGCGACGACTTCGCGGCCGGCGACATCCACCGCACCTCCGTCGAAGGACAGAGCGACACCGACGCGGCGCTCTACACCGACACGTACGTCGCCCGGACCGGCAAGGAGCCCGAGGCGTTCCAGACCAGGGTCACCCTGCTGCGCCCCGAGGGCGCGACAGTCTCCCCCAGCCTGCGGACGGTCTCGACGCTGACCAACGAATACCTGCCAGACTCCGCCTACCCCGGCACCAGCACGCCGACCCTCGACGACGCGGTCGACCTCCGTGTCCCGCCGTTCAGCCAGAACATCCACCGCGGCGAATACCCGGAGTTCGGTGGCGGCGGCCAGGTCTGGTGCTCACCGACCTCGACGACGATGGTGCAGTACCACTGGGGTCACGAGGTCCCTGCGAGCGAGCTGGCGGGCATCGAGGCCCCCAACGGCGACCCGCAGGTCGCCTACGCCGCGATCAACACCTGGGACTACGCCTACGAGGGCGCGGGCAACTGGCCGTTCAACACCGCCTACGCCGGCCGCTGGGGCCTGGACGGGGCCGTGACCCGACTGCGTTCGCTGGCCGAGGCCGAGACCCTGGTGGCGGCCGGCTTCCCGCTGGTCGTCTCCGCCAGCTGGGAGCTCGAGGAGATGCCGGAGTCGGGCTACGGCACCGACGGACACCTGCTGGTCATCGGCGGCTTCACCGCCGAGGGCGACCCGATCGTCTACGACCCCAACCACTCCTCCAACGACGAGGTGCGCAACGTATACACCCGCGAGAACTTCGAGCGGGTCTGGCAGACCTCGACCGACGGGATCACCTACGTCATCCACCCGCGCGACGTGCGGCTGCCCGGCGCGCAGAAGGCTACAAACTGGTGACGGAGACGCCACCACGGTGATCCACGCCACCGTCGCCGACTAGGTTGCGGCCATGACACTCGATGCCGTCGCCGCTCTTCAGGCCGCACTTCGAGCCCCGACCGTCAACGACGGCTCCGGCGCAGAGACCCAGGCATTCGAGCAGCTCCACGAGGCGCTGCGCGAGCACTTCCCGCTGCTGCACGCGACCCTCAACCTCACTCCGGTCGGCGAGCACGGGCTCCTCTTCCGCTGGCCCGGCGCCTCGGCAGAGAAGCCGGTCGTGCTGATGGCCCACCAGGACGTCGTCCCGATCGCAGGCGTTTGGACCCACGACCCGTTCGGCGGCGAGATCGTCGACGGGGTCATCCACGGGCGCGGCACCCTCGACGACAAGGGCCAACTGGTGGCGATCTGCGCCGCGGTCGAGGGGCTGCTCACGGACGGGTTCGAGCCTGCGTACGACGTCTGGTTGTCGTTCGGCTCCGACGAGGAGACCACCGGCGCGGCCGCGCGGGCGGCCGTCGAGGAGCTCCGCGACCAGGGGGTCGAGCCGTGGTTCGTGCTCGACGAGGGCGGCGCGGTCGCCTTCGACGCCTTCCCGGGCGTCACCGCGCCGATCGGGGTCGTCGGCGTCGCCGAGAAGGGCACCACCGACGTACGCCTCAAGGTGACCGGCGACGGCGGCCACTCCTCCACCCCACGCCAGAACGGTCCTACCGCGCGGCTGGCCCGCGCGATCACCCGGCTCGACCGCATGTCGATGCCGGTCCGGCTGCCGGCGCCGACGGTCGAGATGTTCGAACAGATCGCGCCGTACGCGACCAAGCCCCTGCGACCCGTGCTGGCCAACGCCGGCCGGCTGGCACCTGCGCTGGCCCGGCTGCTGACCCGGCTGGGGCCCGAGCCCGCTGCCCTGGTGCGCACCACCGTCGCAATCACGACGCTCGAGGGCAGCCCGGCGGCCAACGTCATCGCCTCGGCCGCCTCGGCCGGGGTCAACCTGCGGATCATGGTCGGCGAGACGGTCGCCGAGGTCGTCGAGCGGCTGCGTGCCGCGATCGGCGACAAGCAGGTCGAGATCGAGGTCGTCCGGGCGGGTGAGCCGTCGCCGGTCTCCCCTCGCGACGAGGCGTTCTCCCTGGTCACCGACTCCATCGCAGAGATCTTCCCGGAGGCCGTGCCGGCTCCCTACACGGTCATGGCCGCGACCGACTCGCGCTTCTTCTACGAGATCAGCGACCGGGTCTACCGGTTCGCGCCGTTTCGGATGACCGCCGCCCAGCGCGCCACCATCCACGCCGCCGACGAGAACATCAGGGTCGATGACTACCTCGACGGGATCCGCTTCTACCGAAGGTTGATCGAGTCACTGTGACCACCGAAAGTCAGCGCACCGGCGTCCAGAAGGCCGCCCGCGGAATCTGGGTGATCGTCGGCTTCCTGGTGGCCGTCGAGTTCGCCAGCGGCATCCTGCAGGGCTACTACACCCCGATCTTCTCCGATCTCGCCGACCATCTCGGCGTCTCCGACGCCGACCTCAACTGGCTCGAGGCCGGGCAGCTCATCGTCTCCGCGCTGTGCGTGCCGCCGCTCGCCCGGCTCGGCGACCTGATCGGCCACAAGAAGGTGCTGCTGCTGGCGACCGGCATCACCGCGCTCGCCACCTGGTGGACCGTGGTCGCTCCCGACTTCGGCTCGTTCCTCGTCGCCTGGTCGATCCAGGGCGCCTACGTCATCTGGCTGCCGCTCGAGGTCGCCATCGTCCACAAGCGCACCGGGGGCGACACCGCCCTGACCCGCCGGGCCGCCGGTGTCCTGGTCGGCGCGCTGCAGCTCTCGGTGATCATCGGCGCGATCGCCGCCGGCGCCCTCGTCGGCATCCTCCCGATGTGGGCGATCCTCTCCTTCCCGGCCGTCGCCGTGACCGCCGTCTTCGTCGTCATCGCCGTGGGCATAGAGCCCGACTCCGGCACCAGCGGCGGCGCCTTCGACTGGCTCGGGCTGACGGTGCTGACCCTCGTGCTCGGCCTGGTCATGGCCGGCCTGGTCGGCGTACGCGTTCTCGGGGCCGGGTCTCTCGTCGCCTGGGCCCTCGTGGTCCTGGGGCTGCTCACGCTGATCCCGTTCTGGCGCATCGAGACCGCGCTGGACGATGCCGGCGGGCGCGAGCCGCTGATCGACGTACGTCTGCTGGTCTCGCGCGGACAGTGGCCGATCCAGCTGACCGCGTTCCTGTTCGGCATGTCGGTGCTGGGAGCGCAGGTCCCGCTGTCGACCTTCGCGCGCACCGATCCCGCCGACGCCGGCTTCGGACTGGGCGCGGACGCGGCGTTCGTGTCGCTGCTGATCGCGGAGTACGTCATCGCGATGGCGATCTCCGCCTTCACCCTGCCGCTGTGGGCGCGGTTCCTCGGCCCGGTCCGAGCCCAGGCGGTCGCCTGCTTCCTGGTCGCCACGGGCTATCTGATGTGGCTCCCGTTCCATGACTCCACCGGCCAGGGACTCCTCAACATGGCCGTCGTCGGGCTCGGCTCGGGAGCCCTGGTCGCCTCGCTGCCGGCGGCCGCCGCCGCGGCCGCGCCGTCCTCCCGCACCGCGTTCGCGACCGGCATGACCAACGCCACCAAGACCGTCGGCGGGGCCATCGCCTCCGCGGTCTTCGCGATCGCGCTCGCCGCGGACGGATCCATCGCCGGCGAGGCGCACGCGCCGCTCTCGGGCTACCTCACGGTGTGGGCGGTGTGCGGCATCACCGCTCTCGTCGCCGGGCTGCTGCTCCTGCTGCCCCGCCGCACAACCAGCGCTCGGTAAACTTTCCCGCGCTGGAGGTGATCACATGCCCACGAGCGAGGACCGGCCCGAGGAGCGCCCTGAGACGCAGGCGCCCCCTCTCTCCGACACTGCAAGCAAGGCGGCGGCCGCTGCCCGGATCGAGAACCAGACCAAGTGGGTCGACCTCCAGGTGCAGCAGTCGATCCAGCGCGGCGACTTCGACGACCTGCCCGGCGCCGGCAAGCCGATCAAGAACCTCGACCGCGACCACGATCCCGACTGGTGGGTCAAGCAGCTCGTCGAACGCGAGCAGATCGTGGTGCTCCCCCGATCCGTCCAGCTCCGCAAGGACGACGCCGAGCTCGACGACCTCCTCGACACCCAGACCACCGAGGACGGCGCTCGCAGGATCGTCGAGGAGTTCAACGAGCGGGTCATTGCGGCCCGCTACGGCGCACCCGAGGGCCCGCCGCTGATCACCATGCCCCGCGACGTCGACGCCACGCTCGACGCCTGGCGAGAGCGCCGCGCAGCCCGAGTGGCCGCCGCCAAGGACGTACGCACCCGACAGCCCCGAAAGCGCCCCTGGTGGCGCCGCCCCTGAGCAACCCCCGAGAGGTCGATTTCTGACGGTGAATGGACCACTCGACGTCAGAAATCGACGCTTCGACGTCAGATTCTGACCTCTCGGCGGTGCGAGAACCGCTGCCGGTAGCGGGCTGGGGTCACGCCTACCTCCGTGGTGAACCCGGCCCGGAAGGTCACCGGTGAGTAGTAGCCGGACTCGTGGCTGATCCGCTCGATCGGCAGGTCGGTGGTCTCCAGGAGAGTCTTGGCGACCGCGATGCGCTCGGCGGTGACCCAGCGCATCGGGGTGGTGGCGAGGTCGCGCTCGAAGCGCCGGGCGAGGGTGCGCGGGGAGACCGCGGCGGCCGCCGCCAGACGCTCGAGAGTGATGTCCTCGTGCAGGTTGGCCCGGAGCCAGGTACGCAGCTCGTCGAGCCAGTGGGCCTGCTCGGTGAGCGGGTCGGCCGCGACGTACTGTGCCTGGTCGCCGTCGCGGTGCGAGGCGATGACCAGGTTGCGGGCGATGGTGTTGGCGGCGTGCTGGCCGTGGTCGGTGCGGATCAGGTGGAGGCACAGGTCCAGCCCGGCGGCAGAGCCGGCGCTGGTCAGCACGCCGTCGTCGACGTAGATCGCCCGCGGGTCGAGGTCGACCTGCGGGAACGTACGCCGGAACAGCTCCGCCCATCGCCAGTGGGTCGTGGCGCGGCGACCGTCGAGCAGCCCGGCTTCGGCCAGGGCGAAGGCACCGGTGCACAGCGAGACCATCCGGGCTCCGCCTGCGGCGGCCCGGCGCAGCTCTCGGATCAAGGTCTGACTGATCGGGTCGCCCGGCCGGATCGCCGGCACCAGCACCGTTCCGAACTCAGCCAGCGCTGCCATCGGCTGCTGTGGCGTCAGCCGCGGCCCACCGTGGACGCGCACCCCACGCAGGTCACCGCACAGCACCACGTCGTACAGGGGGCTGGCGTCGTGGTCCCAGTCGTAGCCGAGCGCCTCGAGCGGCATCCCGATCTCGAACAGGGTCATCCCGTCGACGATCGGGATGGCGATGGACGGCTTTGCAGGCATGGCAAGAATCTATCACTCTTAGTCAATCCTGCCACTCCTGCAGAGGGCTCCACGAGAGCACTCTGGAGTCATGACCAACTACAAGAAGAACCCCAGCAAGGTCCGCAGCACCGTCCGCTCCGTCCTCGCCGGCTTCGACGCCGGCGCCCGGATCCGTCACGGAGCCCAGGTTCCGAAGGACCATCCCTCGCGACGCCGGTCGTGATCGTTACAAGCCGAGACGCCTACCGGCCGGTAACCCCCGGCCGTTAGGGTGACCGACATGAGTCACAAGAGCCCCAAGGACTTCTTCGCACCGTTGGCGGTGGGCGCTCCCGCACCCCTGCGGGAGATCCCGGCGCGGCCGAGTCGCGCGATCCACTTCTTCGACCCGTCGAACCCGAAGATGGCGGCCAAGGTGCCCGCCATGGTCGGCACCGTCGACGTACTCCTCGGCAACCTGGAGGACGCCGTCAAGGCCGACAACAAGGTCGCCGCGCGCGAGGGTCTGGTGAAGATCGCCTCCGAGACTGACTTCGGCAAGACCCAGCTGTGGACCCGGATCAACTCGCTCGACTCCCCATGGGTGCTCGACGACCTGGTCACCCTGGTCACCGAGATCGGCGACAAGCTCGACGTCGTGATGGTGCCGAAGGTGCAGGGCCCCGAGGACATCCATTACGTGGACCGGCTGCTCGCGCAGCTCGAGGCCAAGGGCGGCGTACAGAAGCCGATCCTCATCCACGCCATCCTCGAGACCGCGCGCGGCGTGGCCAACGTCGAGGAGATCGCGCTCGCCTCCCCGCGCATGCAGGGCATCAGCCTCGGCCCGGCCGACCTCGCGGCCGACCGCAAGATGAAGACCACCCGCGTCGGCGGCGGCCACCCGGGCTACCTGGTCCGCCAGGACCCGGTCACTGGGCCTGATGGAGGGCCTGACATCCACGGCACCCGCACGGTCTTCCAGCAGGACCTGTGGCACTACACGATCGCGAAGATGGTCGACGCCTGCGCCGCGGCGGGGATCTACCCCTACTACGGTCCGTTCGGCGACATCACCGACGTGGTGGCGGCCGAGGACCAGTTCCGCAACGCGTTCCTGCTCGGCTGCGTCGGCACCTGGAGCCTGCACCCCAAGCAGATCGAGATCGCCAACCGCGTCTTCTCCCCCAGCGTCGAGGACATCAAGCACGCGCGTCGCGTGGTCGCCGCCATGGGCGACGGCACCGGCGCGGTCATGCTCGACGGCAAAATGGAGGACGACGCCAGCCTCAAGCAGTGCCTCGTGCTCGTCGACCTCGCCGAGGAGCTGGCCGCCATCGACCCGAAGCTCAAGGAGCTCTACGACGCCATCGAGATCGAGGACTGAGATGACCGAGACCACCTTCCGCCCCCTGCGCTCGGTTCTCTACATGCCGAGCTCCAACACGCGTGCCCTCGAGAAGGCCAAGACGATCACCGCCGACGCGCTGATCCTCGACCTCGAGGACGCCGTCGCCCCCGACGCCAAGCCGGAGGCGCGCGAGAACGCGGCTGCGGCGGTGACATCGGGCGAGTACGGCAACAAGTACCTCACCATCCGCATCAACGGCGCCGACACCGAGTGGCACGCCGACGACCTGGCTGCCGCCGCCAAGGCAGGACCCGACGCGATCGTCGTCCCCAAGGTCAACAGCGCCCAGCAGGTGCACGACCTCGTCGCAGCCTTCGAGAAGGCCGGCGTCCCGGAGCAGACCAAGCTCTGGGCGATGATCGAGAGCCCGTACGCCATCCTCCACGCCGAGGAGATCGCCTCCGCCTCCGAGCGGCTGACAGTGCTCGTCATGGGCACCAACGACCTGGTCAAGGAGCTGTACGTCGACCACGTCCCGGCCCGCGCCAACCTGGTCACCAGCCTCCAGCTGGCCGTGCTCGCCGCACGCGCGAGCGGCAAGGTCATCCTCGACGGCGTCTACAACAACGTGAAGGACGCCGAGGGCTACGCGGCCGAGGTCGAGCAGGGACGGATCTTCGGGTTCGACGGCAAGACCCTGATCCACCCCGCCCAGGTCGAGGGCGCCAACGCAGGCTTCGCACCCAGCGAGCAGGCGGTGGCCGACGCCAAGGGCCTCATCGAGACCTGGGAGGCGAGCGACGGTGGCGTGGTGACCTACAACGGCAAGATGGTGGAGAACCTCCACGTCGAGTCCGCGCGGCGCACACTGAGCATCGCCGAGGCCATCGCAGCGTTGTAATCCACAGGAAGATATACCCCCGGGTGTATCTTCGCCGTTACTCCCTGCGTGCATTTCGGCTTGTCAGTAACTTTTTTCTGAGAAGAAGGTGACAAGCGGTCGAGATTCTGGTTCCGTTACGTGCTGCGCGACACCACCGACACTCGCTACGCGCTCAGGAGACAGCGTCAGATGACTGAAGCGAATCGTCGGCCCGCGACGGGGGACCACTCGAACGTCCCACCCACGCCGGCTCGACACCCCGCCACACCGATGCTCCCCACGAACGACACCGCGCCCGAACCCCTCGAGATCGCCCGCCGCGCTCTCGAGGGGTTGTCGCCGGCAGACGAGTCGTGGTTCACCAATCCCAAGACGAACCCAGCCGTGGAGCGAGTGCGACCGCGTCACACGCCGTACACACCACCGCCGCAGCCCGGCACGGCGCTCGTCCTGCGACACTCCGATGCCGGCTACTCCCAGCCGCCGCGGGCCACCTACCAGCGTCCGATGCCTCCGCACGCCCAGCTGCCGCAGTACGCCTACCAGCCGAGCCCCTACACGGCACAGCAGTTCCACCCTGCCGGGCCGGTGACGTTCGCCAACCCGGCGATGCCGTCGTACGCCGCCGCACAGGTGCCGACCCGGAACGGCGTGGTCGAGGAACAGCGGATTCCGAAGAGCCGCGCCCGCAACAAGAAGGCCGTGCTGCTGCCGCTCGCCGCGATGGCGATCGCCTCGGCCGGCATCGGCGCCTTCGCCCAGGCCAACGTCGGACCGGGCCTCGAGACCACGCAGGCCAAGGCCCACGCCGGCCAGTACGACGCCGTACCCGTGGTCGACATCGCCGACCAGAAGGTCATCGACGCCCCCGGCGTGATCGCGCCGGAGAAGACGTCCCCGTTCTCCCCTGCCGCCGCAGGCACCACCTCCGGCGGCAAGCACTCCAACGGCGACTACGACGCGCCCTCCACCGCCGAGGCCTACGGCGGCGCTCACTCCTCCAGCGGGTCGGCTTCGACCCCGCGCAGCGGGGACACCTTGTCGGACAAGGACCCGGCGCCCGCTCCCGAACCGGCACCGCAGCCGGCCCCGGAGCCGGCCCCGCAACCCGAGCCGGAGCCCGAACCCGAACCGACCCCCGTGCCGGCGCAGCCGTCGCTGGGCAAGAACGTGGTCGCCCCGGTGCTCGACACGGTGACGGGCGTCATCGACGGTCTCACCGGAATCAAGCTCGACCTGACGCCGTAGTTATCGAGTGGCCCAGAACGGGGCCGTGACCTCATCCGAGGTCACGGCCCCGTTTGCGTATGCCCGGGTGGGTTACCCATGGCAAGGACGGGCCATCTAGAAATAGGACCTCCGTCCCGATAACTTCCGTGGTTTTCTCTCGTTTGAGCGATGTGCCACCCCTTAACTCGGGAGTGCGCCAGGTTCCCCCGGATCTGGCAGGTGGCACGGCCCCGTTGCGGGGATCTTGGGGGATCCCCACCGCAGAATCGGAGTCCAACCAACAATGCGAAGCATCCGTACGTTCGCGCTGTCCGCAGCCGCTGCCGCCGTCGTCGGCGCAGTTCTGGTTGTGCCGGCGCCCTCACAGGCCGCGCTGACGAACACCTCCTTCGGGATGTTCGCCGCCGGCTTCGGCACCCGCGTGACCGGTGGAAGCATCCCGGCCAACTCGGGAGACCTCGGATACCAGACGATCGGGTGCACCCGTAAGGCTGGTTACGACGTCAACAACAACACCGCCGGCGCCAAGGTGCCCGGCCTCGGCACGATCGGTGCGACCGCCACCAAGCAGCGCACCGTCAAGTCCGGCTCGACGGTCAAGTCCATCTCGGAGCACAAGATCGCCGACGTCGTGCTCGACAAGAGCCCGCTGGGCAAGGTCACCGTCGAGGGCCTCAGCTCGGTGTCCCAGGCCTGGTGGGACGGGAAGGCCTACAAGGCTGACTCCAAGGCCAAGATCGCTCACGTGGTCCTCGACCCGGCCGGCCCCGGCCAGAAGATCGACCTTCCGATCCCCGGCCGTGACAAGCCGCTCGTCATCCCGGGCATTGCCACCATCGGTCTGGGCAACACCGTCGAGAAGACCAACGCCGACGGCGCCGAGGCTTACGCCAACGGCATCTGGATCAAGCTCCACGGCACCGACTCCGAGGTCATCGTCGGTCGCTCCCGCGCCGAGATCAACGGCCAGGCGTTCTCCGGCGTCTTCTCCGGCTTCTCCAACTCCGTCGACGCCTCCGCTCTCGGCGGTGCCGTCCAGGTCGGCAAGAACCCGCTGACCAATGCCGGCTGCGCCGGCACCAAGGGCAAGCTGAAGACCAAGTCCATCGGCCACGTCCCGCTGGGCGAGGTCGGCGACGTCGTGGACGTCAAGGGCCTCACGAGCGGTCAGCGTTCGAACCAGACCAAGACCACCGCCGGGGGTTACACCTTCGGTGAGGTCGCCAACGTCAACATCGGCGACGGCGCGATCCGCATCGAGGCCATCCGTGCCCAGGCGAACGCGAACTTCGTCAAGGGCAAGGGCTCGACGACGTCCATCTCGGGCACCAAGTTCGGTGACATCTACATCGGCAAGCAGAAGGTCTCCCTCGCCCAGCTCGAATCGGCGCTCTCCCGCGTCGACATCCCCGGCCTGGCCAAGATCGAGACCAAGGTCGTCGTCGAGCGCAGCAAGAACCTGGTCGAGGTCGTCGCCCTGCGGCTGACGCTCCTCGACGCGACCGAAGGCACCAAGACGGTCGTCAACATCGGTCACGCGAAGTTCAAGGTGAACGCCAACAAGTGAGGCCTTGATCCACTGAGGCTGTCCTAAGAAACGGCCCGCGTCCTGACCAGGTCGCGGGCCGTTTCTTCATTCTGAAGTTACTCACGGGTAGTATCAACCCACCCATACGCAGTCGAGCCGACCCGAAGCATTAGGCTCGGTTCATTCCGGCAGTCCTGCCCCCTGATGAGGAGCGCCTAGGCATGTTGCAGATCATCGCCATCGTCGTGTGTCTTGCGGCAACGGTGGCCACCGCCTACCTGGTGATCAAGGCGGTCCGGTCGATGCTCGCGGTCATCAAGATCGGTACGCCGATCAGCCGCGTCGACCAGCCACTCGCCCGCACCCTGACGATGCTGAAAGAGACGGTCCTCCACACGCGCATGCTGCAGTGGACCTGGGTCGGCGTGCTCCACTGGTTCGCCTTCGCCGCGTTCCTGCTGCTCTCGACGGCGGTGGGTGCCGCGTACTTCCAGCTCTTCGATCCCGAGTGGACACTGCCGGTCATCGGCAAGCTGTTCGCCTACGAGTGGCTCGCCGAGCTCCTCGGCCTGCTCGGCGCGCTGGGCATCATCCCGCTGATCATCTACCGGGTGACCCACCTGCCCTCGAAGATGGGCCGCGGCACGCGGTTCTACGGCTCCACGCAGTGGCAGGCCTTCTTCGTCGAGGCGATGGTGCTGCTGGAGAGCGCGGCGATCCTTTTCATCCGCGGCGCGGAGTACAACCTCGCCAAGGCCCACGGCGGCGAGGTCGCCGAGCACGCCACCGCGTTCCACTTCCCGATCTCGCAGTTCTTCGGCGCGCTCTACCCCACGGGCCCCGACTCGATCCACACGCTCGAGAACGTCATCTACGCGATCGCGACCTTCAAGATCATCACGGCGCTGATCTGGCTGGCCGTCGTCTCCACCCACCTGACGATGGGTGTCGCCTGGCACCGCTTCACGGCCTGGTTCAACATCTGGTTCAAGCGCGAGCCGGGATCGCGTACGTCCACCACTGAAGGCGCGCGCCCGCTCGGCACCGCGCTCGGCGCGATCAAGCCGATGCTCATCGACGGCAAGCCGGTCACCCTCGAGGACGTCGAGGAGGACCGGATCCCCGAGGACGCCATCCTCGGTGTCGGCTCGGTCCAGGACTTCTCCTGGAAGGGCATCCTCGACTTCACCACCTGCACCGAATGTGGTCGCTGCCAGTCGCAGTGCCCCGCCTGGAACACCGAGAAGCCGCTCTCGCCCAAGCTCCTGATGATGGGCCTGCGTGAGCACGCGTACGCCGCTGCCGGTGACTCCGACCTCAAGGAGAAGCCGCTGATCGGCAAGGCCGACGGCGCCCCGGAGGGTGCCGGCGGCAACACCGAGGTCCTCGACTGGTTCTACAACCCCGAGGACGGCGGCTTCGTCATCGACGAGGACGTCCTCTGGTCCTGCACCTCCTGTGGCGCCTGCGTCCAGCAGTGCCCCGTCGACATCGAGCACGTCGACCACATCATGGACATGCGCCGCTACCAGGTGCTCGTCGAGTCCAACTTCCCCTCCGAGCTCAACGGCCTCTTCAAGGGCCTCGAGGGCAAGGGCAACCCCTGGAACATGAACGCCAACGCGCGCATGGACTGGGCCAAGGACCTGCCCTTCGACGTCAAGGAGGTCGGCAAGGACATCGAGTCGCTGGAGGAGGTCGACTGGCTGTTCTGGGTCGGCTGTGCCGGCGCCTACGAGGACCGGGCCAAGAAGACCACCCGCGCCGTGGCCGAACTGCTCGACATGGCCGGGGTCTCCTTCGGCGTACTCGGCAACGGCGAGACCTGCACCGGCGACTCCGCCCGTCGCGCCGGCAACGAGTTCGTCTTCCAGGGCCTGGCTCAGCAGAACGTCGAGACGTTCAAGGAGTTCAAGGTCAAGAAGGCCGTCACCACCTGTGCTCACTGCTTCAACACGTTGAAGAACGAGTACAAGGAGTTCGGCATCGAGCTCGAGGTCGTCCACCACACCCAGCTGCTCAACCGCCTCGTCCGCGAGGGCAAGCTGACCCCGGTCTCGGACGGCGCCGGCGCCCACAAGCGCTCGATCACCTACCACGACCCGTGCTACATCGGTCGCCACAACGGCGTCTACGAGCCGCCGCGCGAGCTCCTGCAGATCATGCCGGGTGCCGAGTACAAGGAGATGCCCCGCAACTCCGAGCGCTCCTTCTGCTGTGGTGCCGGTGGTGCCCGGATGTGGATGGAGGAGAAGATCGGGTCGCGGATCAACGAGAACCGCACCGACGAGGCCGTCGCCACCGGCGCCGACCAGATCGCCGTCGGCTGCCCGTTCTGCCGCGTCATGCTCTCCGACGGTCTGACCAAGGCCCAGGCCAACGGGGCCGCGCGCGAAGAGGTCGAGGTGCTCGACGTCGCGCAGATGCTGCTCGCGTCCGTGAAGGGCGAGCAGGCGACCAAGCTGGCCCCGGGCGAGGGCGCGAAGGTCGGTGCCGCCGCCAAGGCTGCTCCGGCAGTCGAGGAAGCCGCTCCGGCCGCCGGTGCTGCCACCGCCGCTGCGGGTTCGTCGCTCTTCGACTCCCCCGCCGAGGCCGCGGAGACCGCCGAGACCCCGAAGGCGCCGGCCGACGCGTCCTCGCTCTTCGACACCCCCGCCCCGGCCGAGCCGGCCTCGGGAGGTACGTCGGGTGGCGGATCGCTCTTCGATGCCCCCGCGCCGGCCGCTGAGCCGGAGAAGCCGGCCTTCGGTGGCTCGCTGTTCGACGACGGCGGGTCGCTCTTCGACACGCCTGCGGAGGCACCTGCTGAGGAGCCTGCCGACAAGCCGGCTGAGAAGCCTGCTGCGGATCTCGGGGCTGGTGGGTCGCTCTTCGACGTACCGGCTCAGGAGGCGGAGCCTGCTGCCGCACCCGAGGCGAAGGCAGCTCCGGCCGCTCCGGCGCCCGCCGAGGAGCCTGCTGTCGACCTCGGTGGAGGCGGCTCGCTCTTCGACATCCCGGCCGCACCGGCGCCTGAGGCGAAGGCTGCTCCGGCAGCCGAGCCCGCGGCCCCGGCTGCTCCGCCGGCCGCCGAGGAGCCGAGCATCGACCTCAGCGCGGGTGGTTCGCTCTTCGACATCCCGGCCAGCGAGCCCGCGCCTGCGGCTCCGGTCGAGGCCCCGGCTCCTGTCGCGACCACGACGGAGACCCCGGCCGCACCCGCTGCGCCTGCTGCACCGGCGGCAGGTTCGGGCGTGACCTCGGACCCGAAGACCGACGTCGACTTCGACAGCCTCGGCTCGCTCTTCGACATCGAGGCCCCGGAGGGCGCAGTCGCGGCTGCGGCTCCGGCTGCTCCCGCCCCCGCTGAGGCCGCACCCGTGGCCGAGGCTGCCCCGGAGACCGTGGTCGACGAGGCACCCGCCGCACCCGCCGAAGAAGCGGCGGTCGAGGTGGAGACGCCGGCCGAGCCGGAGCCCGAGCCCGAGAAGGCCGCCCCCGCGCCGGAGCCGAAGCCGGCACCGGCCGTGAGCGGAGAGGCGCACGCGCCACGTACGGACGTCGACATCCATGAGGCAGGGTCGCTCTTCGACCTCTGACCCACCGCGGTCCGCTGCACCAGACGATGACACCTTGTGAGTGATTCACAAGGTGTCATCGTCATTTGGCCGAGATGGCACCGGCGTACCCACTCGAACGACGTACGCGACGTCTCGGCCGACGGGGGTGACGCCTCGGCGAGGGCTCTGACGTCACGTGATGTCAAATTGGACTTGTCATGACGTCAGGATGATGTCATAGTGGTGCGTATGGACATCACGCCGTACATCGACAGCCTGCGACGGGACCTCCTGGCCGCTGCCGAGGCATCGGGGCCGGAGGCCAGGGAGACCGCGGAGCGGCTCACCTACGCCCTCGACCCGGCAGCTCGGCTGGCGGTGATGGAGGCGGTGAGCCAGGCGGCCGCGGAGATCACGGCGGAGCTGCCGACGGGCAACGTGGACGTACGTCTGCGAGGGCGCGACCTGGAGTTCGGGGTCACGCTTCCCGAGCTCGCCGAGCCGGTTCCCCCGACGCCGCCGACGCCGCCCGCGCCCCCGGCTCCTCCGACCCCGCCTGAACCGGAGGGCGACGACGCCCTCGCCCGAGTGACCCTCCGCATCCCGGAGTCGCTCAAGGCGAAGGCCGAGGAGGCTGCGGCCGAGGCCGGCCAGTCCCTCAACACCTGGCTCGTCGGCGCAGTGCGCGCGGCGACCCGCGAGAACGCGCTCAACGTCGACGTCGACCTGTCCGCGATCCCACACATCGTCAACGAGGCGATGAGCAGCCTCGATCCGTTCCGCGGGAGCAACCGCGGCAGGTCCGATCGCCGGATGACCGGCTGGCTCTGACCTGAGCTCGAGAACGACCACGGACGGCCGCCCGGCCGGTCCGGTAGATCAGCACACCCTGAGGAGCACCATCATGAGCACGTACACCTTCATGTCCACCGCCCCCGCCAAGCTGTTCGTCGAGTTCGGCAAGGGCAATCTCGAGGTCCAAGCGACCGACACCAACGAGACCGTCGTCGAGATCGACGGCGACGACGCCGAGAGTCTGGTCGTCGAGCAGAGCGGCGACACGATCAACATCATCGACCCGCACAAAGGCCCGTTCAGCCGCTCGCGGCGCTACGACATCAGCGTGACGGTCCCCGCCCGCAGCCAGCTGCGAGCCCGCACCGGGACCGCCGACATCGCCACCCAGGGCGTCCTGCGGGCAGCGTGGCTCCAGACCGGGTCGGGTGACATTCGGATCGACCGGGTCAGCGAGGAGTTCCAGGTCGAGTCCGGCTCGGGGGACGTCGAGGCGGACACCCTCGACGGGCGCGCCTCGATCAAGTCCGGATCCGGCGACATCCGGATCGGTACGGTCCACGACCTGCAGACCAAGACCGGCTCCGGCACCGTGGAGATCGACGAGGTGGAGGGCGACGTGAACCACTCGACCGGCGCGGGCGACTTCGCGATCCACTCGGTCAGCGCGGGGCGGATCTCGGTGAAGGGAGCCTCGTCCGACGTACGCATCGGGATCCCGAACGGCACCCCGGTCTGGACCGACGTCAACACGGTGACCGGCCGGTGCACCAGCACTGTCGAGAGCGCTGGCGCACCGGCCGCGGGTGAGCCCTACGTCGAGCTCCGCACCACCACCGTGAGTGGTGACATCACCCTCATCGGGCTCTGAGCCCGAGGAGGGAGGCCTACTTCTCCTTGCTGGGGTGTGGAGCGTCCGGCACGACCGGCCGGAGCACACCCCAGGCGATGAAGGCGGCCCCAACGATGAGCAGGGCGATGCCCGCCCAGAGGTTGGCGTTGGGCCCCCCGGTCTTGTCGACCTCGGGGTCGCCGAACAGGCCCATCAGCAGCAGGATGACGCCGTAGACCGCGAGCAGGGACCCGATCACGTTGCGGATGTCGAAGAGCGACAGCAGCGTGCCGAGCAGCCCCTTGTTGGTCTTGGCTGGTTTCGATTCGCTAGGCATCTCAGTCTCCTCAGAAGATCGCGTTCAGGATGGTGACCATGACCAGCGCGAGACCCGCCAGGGGCACCGGGCGCTGCCACCACGGGCGACCGGCGTCCTCGGGATCCACCAGGTCCTCCCTCGGGGTCTCGGAGTAGACCAGACCCTTCAGAGAGCCTTCCGGCTTCGGCGCGGTCACCAGCGAGACGAGCACGCTGACGATGATGTCGACGCCGAAGGCCACACCGGCAGCGACGAACGACGCACCCTGACCGGACAGCGGCAGGACGCCGACGGAAAGTCCGCCGAGCGTGCCGTCGGCGAGGATGCCGACGCCCACCGCCGCCAAGGTGCCGGAGACGAGACCCGCCCAACCGGCGGTCGCGGTCATCCGCTTCCAGAACATACCCAGGATGAACGTCGCGAACAGCGGCGCGTTGAAGAACCCGAACAGGGTCTGCAGGTAGTCCATGATGTTGGAGAAGCTGGACGCCAGGACAGCGGTGAAGATCGCGATGGCGGTCGCCGCGACGGTCGCCCAGCGGCCGAGCTTCACGTAGAAGTCGTCGGGGCGGTCCTTGATGATGTACTCCTGGATGATGTCGAAGGACACCACCGTGTTGAACGCGGAGACGTTGGCCGCCATACCGGCCATGAACGCTGCCAGCAGACCGGTGATCGCCAGGCCGAGCAGACCGTTGGGCAGCACCTCCGCCATCAGATAGAGCAGCGAGTCGTTGTAGGTCACGCCCTCACCCGAAGCACCGCCGGCGACCGACTCCCCCGCCTTCGTCTGGGCGATCTCGGTGACCAGGACTGCCGCGATCATGCCGGGAAGGATGGTGATGAACGGGATGAACATCTTCGGGAACGCACCGATGATCGGCGTCTTGCGAGCCGCGCTGATCGAGTCGGCGGCCATCGCTCGCTGGACCTCGACGAAGTTGGTCGTCCAGTAGCCGAAGGAGAGCACGAAGCCGAGACCGAACACGATGCCGACGACCGAGAGGAAGTCGGAGGAGAAGCCGGTCAGGGCGGTGCCGGGCCAGGAGTTGAGCTGGTCGGCCGCCGGCGCGATGGTGTCGGGGTTGGCGGCCGCGGCCCTCTCGATCTGCGAGGTCAGGCCGTCCCAGCCGCCCACCCGGTGGAGGCCCAGGATGGTCAGTGGCAGCAGCCCGGCGACGATCACGAAGAACTGCAGCACCTCGTTGTAGATCGCGGCCTTCAGACCACCGAGGGTGATGTAGGACAGCACGATCACCGCGGCGACGATCAGAGCCACCCACAGCGGCCAGCCGAGCAGCGCGTGCACGATGGAGCCGAGCAGGTAGAGGTTGATGCCGGCGATGAGCAGCTGCGCCACCGCGAACGAGAGCGCGTTGACCAGGTGGGCACCGGTGCCGAAACGGCGCTTCATGAACTCGGGGACCGAGCGCACCTTCGAGCCGTAGTAGAAGGGCATCATCACGACGCCCAGGAACAGCATGGCCGGGACGGCGCCGATCCAGAAGTAGTGGACGGTGGGGAGCCCGACCTGCGCCCCCGTTGCCGACATCCCCATGATCTCGACCGCGCCGAGGTTTGCTGAGATGAAGGCGAGACCGGTGACCCACGCGGGCAGGGACCTACCCGAGAGGAAGAAGTCGACCGAGCTCGACATGCCGCGGCTGGCCAGGAAGCCGATGCCGAGAACGAACGCGAAGTAGATCGCGATCAGGAGATAGTCGACCGCGTTGGCCTGGATCAGGGTGTCCGCGGCCAGGATGCTTGCTTGCATTCCGAGACCCTTCTATTTGATTGGGCGCACCAAACTTAACCACGCGTACGCCTCAAAAACACGCTGGGTCATCCCTTCATCGACACGCCTTCTCGCCAGTAGCCCATGAAGGCGACCTGCTTGCGCGGCATCTCGAGCTCGTTGACCAGATGACGGCGCAGCGCGGTGACCATCCGGGACTCTCCGGCGATCCAGGCGTACCGCCCGTCCTCACCGTTCTCAGCACCGTTCTCAGCACCGTTCTCAGCACCGTTCGTGGAGCCGTCGGGGCCGGCGACCGCCTCGCCCGAGGACGAGTAGTCCGGGGTCTCCCACAGGTCGGGGTCCTCGACCTCGACCGAGGTCACGTCCTCGGGCGTCGCCTCGAAGCCGAGCAGTCCACCGACGGCGGCCAGGGCCGGTCCGCCCACGGGCGCGCCCTCGCGCGGCAGCCAGCTGACCTGCAGCCCCTCAGGCGCAGAAACCTTCTGTACGTCATCAGCGACCGGCACCTCCAGGAAGGCCGATCCGGTGGCGTCCGCCGGCAACGACTCGAGGATCGAGACGATCGCCGGGACGGCGGTCTCGTCGCCGACCAGGAGCAGTCGGGTCGCGTCACCGGGAAGCCACTCGATCCCGCCGTAGGGTTCTCCGAGCTTGGGCCCGGCGACCAGGATCTCGTCGCCCGGCTTGGCCGCGCCGGCCCAGTCGGAGCCGGGACCGTGCGCGCCGGGGTGCAGCACGAAGTCGACGTACAGACGCTTCTCGATGCCGTCCCCCTCGACCGAGCGGATCGTGTAGGTGCGCATCCGCGGACGCTCGTCCTCGGGCAGGGCGAGCCATTCGGTGTACCAGTCCTCGGCCGAGAGCTCGGGCAGCACGCCCGGCGTGGCCGGGAAGAGGAGCTTGATGCGCTGGTCGAGGGTCGGGCCGTCGTTGCCGAAGTCGGCCAGGTCATCGCCGGCCAGCTCGATCCGGGCGAAGGACGGGGAGAGGCGCTCGACGGAGCGCACCGAGACGCGGGCGAGGATGGGCATGTCAGGCTCCTTGTGCGTGGGGGTGAGCGGTGGGTCGATGGTGACGTCCGATGGGGACGACCATCGGCGTGCCCGAGACGGGGTCGACGATGACCTGGGACTCCAGGCCGAAGACCTGCTCGACGCGGTCGGCGGTGACCACCTCGGCGGGCGTGCCGGTGGCGGCGACCTTTCCGCCGCTCATCGCGATCAGGTGGTCGGCGTAGCGGGCGGCCAGGTTGAGGTCGTGGAGCACCATCACGACGGTGGTGCCGCGCGACGAGCGCAGCCCGTGGAGCAGGTCGAGGAGGTCGATCTGGTGAGCGACGTCGAGGAACGTGGTCGGCTCGTCGAGGAGCAGCAGGTCGGTCTGCTGGGCGAGCGCCATCGCCACCCAGACCCGCTGCCGCTGGCCACCGGAGAGCTCATCGACGATCCGATCGGCGAGGTCGAGCGTGTTGGTCAGCTCGAGCGCCTCGGCGACCGCCGCGTCGTCCTCGGGCGACCAGCGCTGCAGCGCGCCCCGGTGGGGCTGGCGACCGCGGCCGACCAGGTCGACGACGGTGATCCCCTCGGGCGCGATCGGCGACTGCGGCATCAGGGCGAGCGTCTTGGCCACCGCGCGGGTGGGCTGCTTGTGGACCGCCTTGCCGTCCAGGACCACCTGCCCGGAGATGGGCCTGAGCAGCCGCGCCATCCCACGCAGCAGGGTCGACTTCCCGCAGCCGTTGGCACCGACGATCACGGTGGTCAGGCCGTCGGGGATCTCCAGCGAGACCTCGTCGACGATGGGATCAGCGCCGTAGCCGAGGCTCACACTCTCCGCAGCGAGTCTCATCTGGGCCTCTTTCATGTCATCGCCTTCCAGCCCGCCCGCTGGCGAGCAACCACAACAGGAACGGCGCCCCGAACGCACCGGTGACGACACCGACCGGGAGGTTGGTGCCTGAGAATCCGTAGGCCGCGACGTAGTCGGCCCCGACCATCACGACGGCACCGACCAGCGCGGCGCCGAGGATCGTCGTACGCCCGCCGTTGAGGACCCGGGCGATCGGCCCGGCCACAAAGGCGACGAACGCGACCGGGCCGGTCGCGGCGACCGCCAGCGCACACAGCAGCACGGCGAGGAGGAGCAGCAGGTCGGCATAGCGATGGGTGACGCCGAGAGCGTTGGCGACGTCCGGACCGAGCTCGAGCACGCGCTGCGACTTCACCGTCCAGGCGACCAGCGGCAGCAGGATCACCAGGGCGACGAGCAGGATCCGGATCGTCGGCCAGGCGGCCGCGTTGAGGCTGCCGGTCATCCAGCGCAGCGCGAGCTGGGCGTCGGACTCGTTGGCGCGGGTGAAGAGGTACTGGATCACCGCGACCAGGCCCGCGGCGGCGGTGACGCCGACGAGCACAAGCCGATAGCCACCGTCGCTGCCGGCCACCAGCCGGATCACGACGGCGGTGAGCAACGCACCGATGGTCCCGGCCACCGAGAGCGCCGAGCCGTTCAGCGAGAGGACCACGATCGCGAAGACGGCCGACGCGCTCGCCCCGAGCGAGATGCCGAGCATGTCGGGGCTGGCGAGCGGGTTGCGCAGGGTCGACTGGAAGATCGCGCCGGCGGTGCCGAAGGCGACTCCGGCCAGCACGCCCAGGACCGCCCGCGGCAGCTTCGACTCCATCAGGATGAAGGTCGCGCCGGGGATCTCCTCGCCGCCGAGGATCCGGAAGAAGTCCGGCAGCGTGATGATGTAGTCGCCGCCGAGCACACGGAGTGCGAACAGCCCGAACAGGGCCGCGCCCATGCCACCGGTGACCAGGGCGAGCCGCCGCTGCGGGATGCGCCGGGCGCTGCGTACGACTGCTGTGGGGTTGATCGACTGGACACTCATAGGCCAGCCATCCGTCCACGGCGCAGGAAGAAGACGAAGACGGGTACGCCGACGACGGCCGCCATCACACCCACCTGGATCTCCGAGGGCGGCCAGATGACCCGGCCGACCACGTCCGCCAGGAGGGTGAGGGCGGCACCGAAGCCCGCCGAGAGAGGAAGCACGCGGGTGTAGGCCGAGCCGACCATGACCCGGACCATGTGGGGGACGATCAGACCGACGAAACCGATCGGCCCGCACAGCGCGGTGGCGGTGCCGGTGAGGAGCACGACGCCGAGGCCGATGACGGCGCGGTCGATGCCGGTGCGCCGTCCGAGCCCGCGCGCGAGGTCGTCGCCGAGTGCGAGCGTGTCGAGCGTGCGGGCGCCACCCAGGGTCAGCAGCGCACCGACGGCGAGGAAGGGCAGCCCGGTCAGGACGATGTCCCAGCCACGGCCGCCGATGGTGCCGACCTGCCACAGCCGGATCACGTCGAAGGTGGCCTTGTCGGTGAGCAGGACGGCGGTTGTCCACGAGGTGACCCCGGCGGCGAGCGCGGCACCGGCGAGGACGAGCTTGGCCGGCGTCGCGCCACCGGTGCCGAAGGAGGCGACCGTGTGCACGAGAATCGCGGCGGCCGCGGCACCGGCGAAGCCGAACCAGAGGTAGGCGTTGAGTGAGCCGATGCCGAAGACCGAGACCGCCAGAACCATCGCGAACGTGGCCCCGGAGTTGAGCCCGAGGAGCCCCGGATCGGCCAGCGGGTTGCGGGTCAGACCCTGCAGACAGGCACCGGAGAGCGCCAGCGCGGCGCCGACCATCAGCCCGAGGACCGTACGCGGCATCCGGGTCTCCAGGATGCCCTGACCGACGCTGCCCTCACGCCACAGATCGAGCGGGGAGACGAGCTTCGCACCGATGAGCATCGAGGCGACGACGGCGACCAGGAGGACACCGGCGAGCAGGATCACGACCCGCACCATCGACGACCGGCCCCGGCCGCGCGGATCCGCGGCCGGGGCTCGGTTGAGCGTCGTCGTGAGGGTCACTGACCCTCGAGTGCCTTGACGATGCCCGGGACGAACTCATCGATGGCGTAGGGCACCGACAGCGGCGTCGGGGTGCCTGCGGCGAGCGAGGCGACGTTGTCGGTCGAGGCCCACATGTGGCCGGCCTTGATCGCGGGGATCTGGCCGATCAGCTTGTCCTTGGCGTACGTCTCGGCGTCCGCGTCCTCCACCGCGTAGGTGAACAGGAAGTCGGACTCGAGCTCGCTGGCCTTCTCCGCGGAGACCTGGGCGAAGAACTCGCCCTTCTTGGTGTTCTCCTCGACGACCGGCGCGTTCTTCATGCCCAGGTCGGAGAGGAAGTCCGGGCGGGCGTCCTCGGTCGTGTAGAACGGGATCTGGGAGAGGTCGGCGGTCGACAGCGCGGCCCAGATGAAGGTCTTGCCCTGGATCTCCGGGGTGTCCTTCTTGACGTCCTCGTAGAGCTTCTGGGTGTCGGCCTCGACCTCGTCGGCCAGCTCGTTGCGGCCGGTCGCCTTGCCGACCATGTCGAGGGAGTCCTCCCACGCGGTCGCCCACGGCTGGTCCGGGTAGGCGACGACCGGCGCGATCTCGGAGAGCTTCTTGTACTCCTCCTCGGTGATGCCCGAGTAGGTCGCCAGGATCAGGTCGGGGGTCTGCTTGGCGACCTCGTCGACCGGGATGGCGTCGGTCTGGTCGAGGATCGCCGGCATGTCGGCGTCGAGCTCCTCGAGCTTCTCGTCGAACCAAGGCGTGGTGCCGTCCTCGTCGCCGCCCCAGGTGACCTTGGGGATGCTGACGGGCACGACGCCCAGGGAGAGGAGCATGTCGGCGTCGTTGACACCGACGACGGCGATGCGCTTCGGCTCCTTCTCGATCTTGGCCTCACCGAAGGCGTGCTCGATGGTCACCGGGAAGGCGCCCGAGTCGGCCTTCGAGGTCGACTCCTGGCCGGAGTCGGCGGAATCGGTGGAGCCCGTGCTGCAGGCAGCCAGGCCGGAGACAGCAAGCGCGGTGCTCACTGCGATGAGTACGGGACGACGGATCACGTGGGGAACCACCTCGGGTTAGGCAATGCTTAGTTAGGACAGCCTAAACACATTCTGGTTTCCACGAGATATCGGCCCCCAGGGTTTGGGACGACGCAGTGGACGGTCAGGGCCTGACGAAAGCCGCCCGTTCGGCCTCGACCCGATCCCGGATCACGCAGTCGAGCGAGTGGTCGTTGACGATCCCCATCGACTGCATGAAGGCGTACATCGTCGTCGGCCCGACGAACTTCCAGCCGCGCTTCTTGAGGTCCTTGGAGAGGCTGATCGAGGCGGCGGAGGTGGCCACCACCTCCGGGACCTTGAGCGGCTCCGGCTCGAACCCCCAGACGTACGCAGCCAGCGACCCACGCTCCTCGACGAGCTCGACCGCGCGGCGGGCGTTGTTGATCGCCGCCTCGATCTTGCCGCGGTGACGGATGATCCTCGCGTCCTGCAGGAGGCGCTCGACGTCACCCTCGTCGAACTCGGCCACCTTGTGGAAGTCGAAGTCGGCGAAGACCTCACGGAACGCGGGCCGCTTGTTCAGGATCGTGCGCCACGACAGCCCGCTCTGGAATCCTTCCAGGCAGATCTTCTCGAAGAGCCGTACGTCACCGCCGGCCGGAAATCCCCACTCGGTGTCGTGGTAGCCGAGGAACTCCGGCGCCCCGCCGGCCCACGCACAACGCGTCTGGCCGTCGGGGGCCAGGAATGGTGCTTCACTCATCCACCCGACCCTAGCCGCGACCACCGACAACCCCTTTTCTCAGAGCAGATGACGGACGGAGGCGAAATGAGCGCGCATCTCCTCGTCGGTCCCGGAGCCGTAGATCTGGAGCACCTCGGCCAGGCCGGGGGCGACCTCGCGCAGGGCGTCGACAGCCTGCTGGAGCTCGCGGCCCGAGGCCACCGCGCGCAGTACGCCGCGCACCGCCGCACCGCCCTCGACGGCCGCTGCCCGGGAGCCGGTGGTCAGCTCCGAGGAGAGCTCACGGATCTCGTCGAGCCGCTCGTTGATCTGGGAGGTGGTGAGGCCACCCGCCTCGGCACCGAGGTCGATCAGCGCGTGCAGGCGCCCCAGCGCGATCGGGTTGGCGATCTTGACCCGCTGTCCGGTCATCAGGTGCGACAGCATCGCCGGGCTCAGACCGAGCACCTTGGCGGTCGTCGCCTGGGTGAGACCGAGCGGCGCGGTCGCACGCCGCACCAGCTCACCGAGCGGCTCCCCGTACAGCTCCCGCTGCTGCCGGATGTTCTCCTCGACGCCCATGCCGGCAATCTACACAAGTAGACAAGACGTTTGCAAACGTACTTGCGGCGTATACGTTAGTGAATCTAGGGTGCTGCCCATGCGAACAGGACGTGTCATCGCCACCGGCCTCGCCGGGCTCCTCACTGTAGCCGTGGCCGGCATCGGCGTCGCCCCCGCTGCCGCCACCGAGGAGCAGACCCAGGGGACGTACGGCCGGATGATCCTGGTGCTCGACTCCTCCGGCTCGATGAAGGAGCCGGCCGGCGGAGGCAGCACGAAGATCCAGGCTGCCAAGCAGGCGCTCGACACCGTGATCGACGACCTCCCCGAGAGTGCTGACGTGGGCATGCGGGTGTTCGGCGCGAAGGTGTTCGGCCGCAAGCAGAAGGGCGCCTGCGAGGACACCCAGCTGGTCGTCGAACCCGGCACCGACAACCGCGACGACCTGAGGTCGGCGGTGAGCGGATACAAGCCCTATGGCGAGACGCCGATCCCGGTCGCCCTGGAGCGCGCCGCCGAGGACATCGGGGCCGAGGGCAAGCGGTCGATCGTCCTCGTCTCCGACGGCGAGTCGACCTGTGGCGACCCGTGTCCGGCAGCGCAGGCGATCGCCGAGCAGGGCATCGACCTGCAGATCGACGTCGTCGGCCTCTCCGTCTCGGGCAAGGCCCGCAGGCAGCTGGAGTGCATCGCCGAGAAGGGCAACGGCACCTACTACGACGCCGACGACGCCGAGGGCATCGGCGAGTCGATCTCGGGCGCCTCACAGCGGGCGCTGCGGCCGTTCGAGTTCACCGGCAGCCCGGTGAAGGGCACCCCCGACCCGGCCGGCGCACCGCTCGTGAAGGCGGGGCAGTATCTGGACACCATCCAGACCCGCGACAAGCGCTACTACCGCTTCAAGCGCACCGCCTCGGGCTCCACCGTGCACCTCGGCCTGATCTTCGAGGGTGAGTCCGAGGATCTCGTCAGCAACCTGAGCCCCGAGATCAGCGTCGAGGACGAGAACGGCGAGCTCAGCCGATGCCGCTGGACGGTGGTCCAGTCGACGACGTACGGCGACGGCAACCGGCTGATCTTCGGCTCCACCCACAGCGCGGACACGGACCCGGAGGAGCTGTGCAACACGGCCGACGAGCTGGTCCTGGGCACCGCGTCCGGCCGCGGCGACACCGGTGCGATCGCCGGCAAGCCGGTCCAGCTGATGGTCTACGAGGAGCCGCCGGTCAGTGCGGCCGCGCTCGACGCCCTGCCTCCGCAGACCGAGGAGCCGACGTGGACGGACATGACGCCGGTCGAGCCGACGAGCAACATCGTCCCGGGCAGCGCGATCGCCAACGCGCCGATCCTCGAGGACGGCACCTACTCCTTCGACATCAACCCCGGTGAGAACCAGGTCATCGGTGTCCCCGTCGGCTGGGGCCAGCACCTCCAGGCCCAGTTCGACGCCAAGATGACCGACGCGATCCGCGGCGAGTGGGGAGTCGGAGCCGGCGTCGAGCTCGACGTCATCGGTCCCCTCGGCGGCCAGGCCACGGTCGACCTAGGCAGCAAGGCGCCGCAGACCTGGTGCGACTCGGGCCTGCTCCAGAACTGCCCGGACGCCTGGCGCACCGGCACCCTGTCCAACGTCATCGCCTACCGCAACCGCTTCGACAACGCCGATGCGGAGGCCTCGACCGGGCTGCCGGGCGTCCACTACGTCCGGGTTCAGTACGGCCTCGACGAGAACATCAACGTGCCCTACACGCTCACCATCAAGACCGTCGGCGAGGACGGTGCCGGCGAGCCCGACTACGAGAAGGTCTCCGGGCTCACCCCGCCGACCGCCGACCTCAACCTGAACTCGGCCGACGGCGTCGATGACCCGGACGGCTCGGGTGGCTCCGGCAAGAACGGGGCGAGCAACGGGACCGGCACCGACGAGGACGGCACCAAGGTCTCCGGCGACACCGTCAAGCTGGTCGCCGGCATCGGCGGTGCCGGGCTCGGGATCGCCGCGCTCGCGGCGGCGGCCGTGCTGCTGATCCGGAGGCGACGCGCCTAGCTCAACAGGAACGCGCTGCCCGCCAGCAGCAGGACCCCGGCGAGCACCAGCACGACGATCGGCCACATCGGCCGGTCGTCGTGCTGTTTCGTACGCCGGACCGCGGTCTTCTCCCGAGTGTCCCGAGGCGTCGGCGGAGGTGGAGGCGGCGGAGGCGACATGCGCCCGGTGGCGTACTGGTCCAGGACCTCGATCTCGCCCGGCTCCCACGGCCGTGCGGGCACGGCCCGGGCGAGCAGCTGCCGGAACTCCCCCGCGGACTGCGGCCGGGCGGCGCGATCATCTCCGACCGCGCGCAGCAGCAGCCGCCCCAGCGGAGTCGGTGGCACGTACGCAGCATCGTGCGGCGGCCTCGTCCCAGTCAGCAGGTGCAGACCGGTGACCGCGGTGGCGTAGAGATCGTCGCGAGGGTCGGGGTCGAAGCCCTGATCAGGCGCCATGTAACCCGGCGTACCGATCATCACGTTCGCCTCGGTGAGCCGCGGCTGGTCAGCGGGCACGGCCACCCCGAAGTCGGAGAGCCGCACGTGCGGGACACCCGCGCCGGTCACCTCCAGCAGCAGGTTGCCGGGCTTGACGTCGCGGTGCACCACACCGGCGGCGTGCACCGCCTCGAGACCCGACAGCGTCTGGTCGAGGATCGCGACGACCCACTGCTCGGAGAGCGCGCCGTAGTCGCCCAGCAGCATGGCGACAGAGCCACCGCGCAGCAGCGGCATCGTGAACAGCACGTTGTCGTCCTCGCCGGCCCAGCCGAGCGGGGTCACGACGTGCGGATGGTGGATCCGGGTGGCCTGCTCGCGGATGAACCGGAGCAAGGAGGCGGCGTCACGCTGACGCAGCAGCTTGGCGGCCTTGACGTCGCCCTCGCGACGGTCCTGGACCTGCCAGACCGCGCCCATCCCTCCCTCCGCGATGGGCTCCAGCAGCTCGTAGCGCCCCGCGAAGACCTCTCCCACCGGCCGCTCAGATCTTGGTGCGGTGGAAGCTCTGGAAGCTGCGCGAGGCGGTCGGGCCGCGCTGGCCCTGGTAGCGGCTCCCGTACTTCTCGCTGCCGTAGGGGTTCTGAGCCGGCGAGGTGAGCCTGAAGAAGCAGTACTGACCGATCTTCATCCCCGGGTAGAGCTTGATCGGCAGGGTTGCGACGTTGGCCAGCTCGAGTGTCACGTGACCGGAGAAGCCCGGGTCGACGAAGCCGGCGGTGGCATGGGTGAGCAGCCCGAGACGCCCGAGTGAGCTCTTGCCTTCCACACGCGCCGCGATGTCGTCGGGCAGGCTCACGGTCTCGTACGTCGACCCGAGCACGAACTCGCCCGGGTGCAGGATGAACGGCTCATCCCCCTCGGTCTCGATCTGCCGGGTGAGCTCCGACTGGTCCACGGCCGGGTCGATCGTGGCGTACTTGTGGTTGTCGAAGACCCGGAAGAACCGGTCCAGGCGTACGTCGACGGACGACGGCTGCAGCATCGACTCGTCCCAGGGGTCGATGACGATCCTTCCGTCGTTGATCTCGGTCAGGATGTCCTTGTCGCTGAGCAGCACGAGCCAAACCTAACGCAGCCGGTCGCTGCGTACCCCTCCTGCGGCGTCCCGGGAATCTCCCCTGCCTCATCCGTCACAGATTCCGCGACAGAGTCGTACGTCCCGGGGCAAAACGGGTTGAATCGGGGCCATGGCACTGGATGCGCTGATCCCCGGCGGATATCGCCGGTACGTCGCGCTGGGCGACTCATTCACCGAGGGCGTCGGTGACGCCGACGCCCGTCGTCCGAACGGCGTACGCGGCTGGGCCGATCGGGTCGCCGAGGTGATGGCAGAGCGGACCCCCGAGTTCACCTACGCCAACCTCGCCGTCCGCGGCCGCGGGATCGACCGGATCGTCAAGGAGCAGGTCGCAGCGGCGATCGCGCTCGAGCCGGACGTGGTGACGATCTACGGCGGATCGGTCGACCTGATGTGGCCGCACGTCGACATCGACGCCCTGCTCGTGACCTACGAGTCGGCGATCGGGCAGCTCGTCGACAGCGGCGCGAAGGTGGTGGTCTTCACCGCCTACGGTGCACGGGCATCGACCGTCGGGCGCCTGCTCCGTGGGCGGTTCGCGGTCTACAACGAAGCCGTCCGCGAGATCGCGCAGCGGCGCGGGGCGACGCTGGTCGACTTCTGGCGGATGACCGAGTACGACGATGCGGGCTACTGGGACGGCCACGGCTTCCTGGGTGCCCCCGGCCATCAGCTGATGGCGATCAAGGTCCTCGACACCCTCGGCGTACGCCACCACCTCCCCACCCCGAAACCCCTGGTCGTCATCGAGGAGCCGAGCATCGGCGGGCCCATCCGCGAGGTCCGGCGGCTGGCCGCCCGAGCACTCCCCTGGGCCGTACGCCGCATGCTCCGCGGCCCCGCCGGCGACGGGCTCTCGGCCCGCTATCCCCAGATGACGCGACTTTCGTGAACCGGTTTCACACCTGGCTGGGTGTGTGGGGTAACATCCTGGTCGCACCTGCGGACGTAGCTCAGTTGGTAGAGCGCAACCTTCCCAAGGTTGATGTCGCGAGTTCGAATCTCGTCGTCCGCTCCATGGATTCGGGCCGTGCCTCGTGGCACGGCCTGTTTCAGTTCACTTGCACGATCCAAGTGACGCAGCACACGATCGCGGGCGTTTGCGGCTTGCGTCCATTAAGATTGGGTTTCTGTTTTCCAATCATTGTGTGAACGACACGTAAAGGATCACTCGACATGCCCGCGGGCTCGAGCAGCCGATTCACCGACGGACGAGTCCCCGACCACGGCATCGGAGATCTGTTCACCTACGAGGCGCGACTCCAGGCGCGACTCGACGTCGAAGCGGCCCTGGCCGAGGCCGAGGCGGCCGTGAAGGTGATCCCCGCGGAGGCCGGCGAGGCGATCGCCGAGGCCGCCGATCTGGACAAGCTCGACATGGACCGGATCGAGAAGGCCACCGCCGAGCACAGCCACCCGCTGACGCCGCTGGTCGAGGAGCTCTGCCGGGTCGTCGGCGCGAAGCACGGTGGCTGGGTCCACTGGGGCGCCACCACGCAGAACATCACCCAGACCGCCGACCTGATCCTGATGCGCCAGGCACACGACAAGATCCTCGACCTGCTCGGCGACCTGCTGCGTTCGCTGTCGAAGGTCGCCGAGGCCGGCGCCGAGGTGCCGATGCCGGGTCGCACGCACTCCCAGCACGCGGTCCCGATCACCTTCGGCTTCAAGGTCGCCATCTGGATCGACGAGATCGCCGCCCACGTCGACCGGCTCCGCTCAGTCGAGGACCGCGTCTTCCGGCTGCTCATGGGCGGCGCGGCCGGCACCATGGCCTCCTTCGGCTCCCATGCCCGCGCCATCGAGACCGAGACGGCCTCCCGGCTCGACATGGGCTCGATGCCGGTCCCGTCCCGTGCGATCAACGACGGCATGGTCGAGTGGGTCTCGATCCTGGGGATGCTCGGTGGCACCGCCGGCAAGATCGGCAAGGACGTCTACTCGATGATGCAGCCCGAGTTCGGGGAGGCCTTCGAGCCGATCCCCGAGGGCACCATCGGCTCCTCGACGATGCCCCACAAGCGCAACCCGCAGCTCACCCTCGACGTCATCACCGCCGCCACCCAGCTGCGCGGGCTCGTCGCCCCGGCGATGGAGTCGATGCTCCACGACCACGAGGCCAACGGCGCCATGACCGGCATCCTCGAGGACGCGGTCGCGCAGGCCTCTCGCCTGGCCGGTGACGTACTCGCCAGGCTCGTGGTCATCTTCACCGGCCTGACCTTCGACGAGGCCCGGATGCGCGCCAACCTGGCTCTCTCCGGCGGCCTGATCGGCTCCGAGTCGCTGATGCTCGAGCTCGGCGAGCGCATCGGCCGCCAGGTCGCCCATGACGTCGTCTTCGAGCTCGCCCAGCGCTCCGCGGTCGACGACATCGACTTCGCCTCGCTCCTCGCCGATTCGCCCGAGGTCTCCGAGCACTTCACCCGCAGCGAGATCGCCGACCTGCTCGACCCGTGTCGCCACCTCGGCGAGTCCGCCAACATCGCCCGCGCCATGGCCGAGCACGCGCGCGGGGTGGCCGACACCATCCAGATTCCCGCCGTCTGAGACTGGCGTTCGACGGACGTCGATAGGCTGCGTACGTGTCTTTCGAAGGTTTTCCCGTGGCAGCGCTCGACTTCTACGACGACCTCGAGGTCGACAACACCAAGTCGTTCTGGGAAGCCCACAAGCACATCTACAAGGAGTCGGTCCACGCGCCGATGAAGGCGCTCACCGACGAGCTCGCCGAGGAGTTCGGCAGCGCCAAGATCTTCCGGCCCTACCGCGACGTACGTTTCTCGAAGGACAAGCTCCCCTACAAGACCCACCAGGGAGCCTTCGTGGCCGTCGCGCCGCAGACCGGCTACTACGTCGAGGTCTCGCCGCGAGGCATCCGCACCGGTGGCGGCTGCTACTGGTTCGAGCCGCCCCGACTGGCGGCCTTCCGCGACGCCATCGTCCACGACCACTACGGCGCTGACCTGGAGAAACGTCTCGCCGTCGCGGAGAAGAAGGGCTACGAGGTCACCGGCGACCGCCTCAAGACCGCCCCGCGCGGCTTCGACAAGGACCACCCCAAGATCGAGCTCCTCCGCCACAAGTCGATCCACCTCGGCCGCACCATCGGCTTCGAGCCGATCATCCACACCCCCGACCTGGTCGGCGAGGTGAAGAAGGACTGGCGAGCCGTACGTCCTCTGGTCGAGTGGATCGCCGAGCACGCCGTGGCGTGAACTGCTGCGTGCGAGGCCGGTCGGGATAGTCCGGGACGTTTCAGCCCATTACCAGTCGGTAGATGGACCCGAACGTCCCGGACTATCTGGCGTCAGGGCTTGGTGAAGCTCGCCATGGTGCGCTCGGGCTCCCAGAAGGCCTTCATGGAGGCGATGCGGCCCTCGTCGTTGACGGTGTAGACCATGATCAGCTCGGTGGTGGTGTAGCTGCCGTCGGGGAACGACGTCTTGATCTTGCCGATGTTGGCGCAGGTGTTGCCGCCGGGGTTGGCGAAGGAGTCGTTGATCTCGAACTCGAACTTGTGGACCGAGGCGATGGCCTTCTCCCAGAACGCCTTGAGCCCCTCGTGGCCGTGGTGACCCTTGCCCTCGGGGTCGAACATCGACGGCCCGACAGGGTCCTCGAGCACGCAGTCCTCGGCGTAGATCGTCAGCCACTCGTCGAGGTCACCCTTGGCGACGGCGGCATAGGAGCGCTGCCCGGCCGTACGTGCGGGGTGTTCGTCGTCGGGGGCGTTCCAGGTGATGGCGTCGGAGGAGATCATGCGGCAGATCGTACGCGGAAACTGAAACGTGTTCTACCTGATCGCCGAGTCGTGCCCGGATAGGGTCACCGGGTGACCGTCTCGGAGACCGCTCGCGGGACCGCGACACCGGGGCGGGATTTCGACCGGCTCTGGCTGGCGACGGCGACGAGCCAGGCCGGGTCGACCATCGCGTACGGCGCCCTACCGCTGGTCGCGGTGCTGGTGCTCGACTCCTCGACGTTCCAGGTGTCGCTGCTGGCCGCGCTGTCCGGGTTCGCGGCCGCGGCAGCGGGGGTCCGGCTCGGGCCGTGGATCGAGTACCGGTTCAAGCGACCGACAATGATCGGCGCCGAACTGATCCGGTTCGCGGCGATGCTCAGCATCCCCGCTGCAGGCGTCTTCGACGTGCTCACCTACGCCCATCTGTGCGTCGTCGGCATCCTCGCCGCGACCTGCGAGCTCGCCTTCACCGCGGCCGCCGGCGCACATCTGAAGGCACTGGTCGCCCCGGAGGCCAGGCTGGCCGCCACCAGCCGGCTGGAGACGACGTTCTGGACCACCTTCACCGCGGGCCCACCGATCGGCGGCGCGCTCGTCTCGGCTTTCGGGCCGACGCTGACCGTGCTCGTCGATGCGGTGACGTACCTGCTCTCCGCGCTCGGCATCCGCTCGATCCGTGCGCCGGAACCGCAACCACCGACAAGGAAGCCGCAGCACTGGCTCGCCGAGGTGACCGCCGGCTGGCGCTACATCCTCGCCCGGCGCGACCTGCGCGCGCTCTTCCTGAACGCGGCCCTCTTCGGCTCCTGCGTGATCGCGACCAGCCCGCTGCAGACCGTGCTGACGCTGCGGGTGCTCGGCATGGAGCCGTGGATGTACGGCGTCGCCATGGGTCTGCCCTGCCTCGGCGGCATCCTCGGCGCGATGTGCGCACCTCGCCTCACCAACCGGCTCGGCGAGCGGGCGGTGCTGCTCGGATCCGGGGTCGCACGCACCCTCTGGACGATCCCGATCGCCTTCACCCCGAGCGGCCCGGCGGGCTTCGTGTGGTTCACCGCCGCCAACTTCGGGCTGATCCTCTGCGCCGGGGTCTTCAACCCGACATTCGCCACCTACCGCATGCGCGAGACCGCCGACGACCACATGGCCCGGGTGCAGGCGGCATGGTCGATCACGATGAAGGTCGCCCAGCCCGTCGGCGTCCTGGCGGCCGGCGCGCTGGCCGCGGCGACGAGCCCTCGGACCGCGATCGCGGCGGCGGGAGGCGTACTTCTGCTCTCCTCCGGGCTGCTCCCCTGGCGCACCGCTGTGACGAAGAAACCTACCTGTGAGTAGCCCCGGGCTTGCCACCCCACGACGGCGAGCCTATTCTTAATGTTACCCGCCAGTAGTCCGCCTCGATCGGCGCTCCCGCAACTGGTAAATCCGACAAAGGTTATGAAGGTGGATCAGTGAGCCACTACAAGAGCAATCTCCGCGACATCGAGTTCAACCTGTTCGAGGTCTTCGGCACCGACAAGGTCCTCGGCACCGGTCCCTTCGCGGACCTGGACGTCGACACCGCGAAGGAGATCCTCGCCGAGGTCGAGCGTCTCTCGCGCGAGGATCTCGCGGAGTCGTTCGTCGAGGCCGACCGCAACCCGCCGGTCTTCGACCCCAAGACGAACACCGCTCCGGTCCCGGCCGCGTTCAAGAAGTCGTACGACGCATGGATGGAGTCGGGCTTCTGGAGCCTGCACACTCCCGAGGAGATCGGCGGCCAGGTGGCGCCGAACTCGCTCGTGTGGGCGACCGCCGAGATGCTGCTCGGGGCCAACCCGGCGATCTGGATGTACGCCGCCGGCCCGTTCTTCTCGAAGGTCGTCTTCGAGAACGGCAACGAGCGCGACAAGCGCATCGCGAAGTTCATGGTCGAGAAGCTGTGGGGCTCCACCATGGTGCTGACCGAGCCCGACGCGGGCTCCGACGTCGGCGCCGGCAAGACCTTCGCCACGCCCAACGAGGACGGCTCCTGGAACATCACCGGCGTCAAGCGCTTCATCACCAGCGCCGAGTCGGACCTGCAGGAGAACATCATGCACCTTGTCCTCGCTCGCCCGAAGGGCGTCGAGGGCGTCGGCGGCCCGGGCACCAAGGGCCTCTCCCTCTTCCTCGTGCCGAAGTACCACTTCGACCACGAGACCGGTGAGCTCACCGGCGAGCGCAACGGTGCGTACGTCACCAACGTCGAGCACAAGATGGGCATCAAGGTGTCCAACACCTGCGAGCTCACCTTCGGCGACCCGCAGGTCGGCGGCGGCGAGGCCGCCAAGGGCTGGCTGCTCGGCGAGGTGCACGACGGCATCCGCCAGATGTTCGACGTCATCGAGAACGCTCGGATGATGGTCGGCACCAAGGCGATCGCCACCCTCTCGACCGGCTACCTGAACGCTCTCGAGTACGCCAAGACCCGCGTCCAGGGCGCCGACCTCGTCGCCGCCGGCAAGACGGACCCGCGCGTCACGATCACCCACCACCCCGACGTGCGCCGCTCGCTGCTGGTGCAGAAGTCGTTCGCCGAGGGCATGCGCGCGCTGGTCTACTACACGACCTCGTGGCAGGAGAAGGTCGTCCTCACCGAGGACGGCTCCGACGAGAACAAGCTGGCCGCCGCGGTCAACGACCTGCTGCTGCCGATCGTCAAGGGCTACGGCTCCGAGCGCGCCTGGGTGCTGCTCGGCACCGAGTCGCTGCAGACCTTCGGTGGGTCGGGCTTCCTCCAGGAGTACCCGATCGAGCAGTACGTCCGCGACGCCAAGATCGACTCGATCTACGAGGGCACCACCGCGATCCAGGGCCAGGACTTCTTCTTCCGCAAGATCGTGAAGAACCAGGGTGCCGCGCTCGGCCAGATCGCCGGCGAGATCCAGGCCTTCCTCGACGCCGAGGGCTCCGCCGAGCTCAAGGAGTCGCGTGCGCTGCTCGCGACCGCGCTCGAGGACGTCAACGCGATCGTCGGACACATGTTCAACGACCTGATGGCCTCCCAGGAGGAGATCTCCAACATCTACAAGGTCGCCCAGAACACCTCGCGCCTGCTGCTCGCCGTCGGCGACGTCGTGGTCGCGTGGCTGCTGCTGCGCCAGGCCGAGATCGCCCTCGCCGCCCTCGCGGGTGACCCGGGCAAGGACAAGGACTTCTACACCGGCAAGGTCGCCGCCGCGAAGTTCTTCGCCTCCTACAACCTGCCCAAGCTGACCGCTGAGCGGGCGATCGCCGAGGCGATCGACAACTCGATCATGGATCTGCCCGAGTCCGCTTTCTGAGGCTGATCCGCTCGTACGCTGCGGCCCGCCCGGTTCTCCGGGCGGGCCGCTGTGCGTCCGGCGGAATTCCTCGGGCACGCTCGGTGGTTGAGAAGTCACGTGACCTCTGTGACCGAACCCCGGCTGCGTACGAACTCCGCGCAACACACCCGCGGTTTCTGGTCGGTGGCGTTCCTGTTCGCGGTGACGATGGGCTTCGCGGCCGCGCCGGCGCCGCTCTACGTCTTCTACGTCGACGAGCAGGGGTGGAGCTCGTTCGTGATCACGGTGGTGTTCGCGACGTACGGCGCGGGGGTGGCGATCTCACTCTTCCTCGCCGGCCACCTCTCGGACCGGTTCGGGCGGCGGCGGGTGGTGGCGCCGGCGGCGCTGATCAACGTGCTCTCCGCGCTGATCTTCCTCTCGACCCATGAGCTGGGCTGGCTGCTGCTGGCGCGGCTGCTGTCCGGGCTCGGCGTCGGGATGCTGACCGCGACCGCGACGGCCCATCTCGCCGAACTGCACAGGCGCAGCCGGCCGGAGGCTCCGGCGACCCGGGCGGAGGTGGTCGCGACCGCGGCCAACATCGGCGGCCTGGGTCTGGGACCCCTGGTCGCGGGTGCGCTGGCCGAGTGGGCGCCGCGACCGCTCTACACGCCGTACGCGGTCTTCGCGTTCCTCATGGTGCTCGGGCTGCTCGCGGTCGTGGCGGCGCCGGAGACGGTCGACACCGACCAGCCGGGGTGGACCTACCGACCGCAGCGGGTGCGGGTGCCGGCAGACGCGCGCGGCGCCTACTTCGCCGCCGGGATGGCGAGCTTCGTGGCGTTCGCGATGTTCGGCTTCTTCACCTCGCTGGTGCCGTCGTTCCTCGCCGAGGATCTGGGCATGCACTCGCACGCCGTCGCGGGCGTGGTCGGGTTCTCCATCTTCGGGGCCGCGGCGCTCTTCCAGGTGCTGGCCGGGCGCTGGCCTCGCCATCGGCTGTACGCCACGGGGCTGGTCGCGCTGACCGCCGGGCTGCTCCTGGTCGTCGGCGCCCTCCTGACCGGCACGTTCTGGGTGCTGGTGGTCGGGGCCGTCGTCACCGGGGCCGGGTCGGGGATGTCGTTCAAGGCGGCGGTCGCCACCGTGATCTCGGTGGCGCCGGCGAACAGCCGCGGCGAGGCGCTGGCCGGGCTCTTCCTGATGGCCTATCTCGGGATCACGGTGCCGGTGGTGCTGCTGGGGATCCTGGTGCAGTTCGTCGCGACCGAGCCGGCGATGCTCACCTTCGGCGCGCTGCTGCTGGTGCTGCTCGGGGTCGCGGCTCGTGGGGTGTCCGGGTCGCGGCGTACGGCCTGAGTGTCGTCGACCGCGATGCAGGGGACGGTATGCCTGGCCGGGATGGGCGGGTAGCGTTGAACGCCATCCTTCTCACGTCTGGAGTTCTGCCATGACCATCGGCCTTGGGATCATCCTGCTGGTCCTCGGACTCATCCTGCTCACCGGAGCGGTCGATCTGCCCGACGACATCGCCAACGCCATCGCCACCGAACCGCTGGGCTGGATCCTGACCATCGCCGGCGTGCTCGCGATCGCGATCGGTGTGCTGCTGTCGGTGAACCGCTCCCAGCACACCACGGCCGTCGAGCACCGCCGCTACGACGTCGGGCCCTACTCCGGCGAGCCTCAGGCTCCCTACCCGGGCCAGCCTCAGCAGGGCAACTATCCGCCGCAGCAGGGCAACTACCCTCCCGGCCAGGGCCCGTCGCAGGGCGGCTACCCGGGCAGCCGGGGCTGACGCGCCGGGCGTAGCTGCGACCTGGCGGCGCGGCGTACGGCTTCGCTCAGGTCGTCGAGCGCGATCGAGTCGAGGCGCCAGCGCTGCCAGAAGAGCTGGATGTCGATCGGCTTCGCGCCCGGGAGCGGGACCGTCGCGCCTGACTCGAGGTCGGCCTCGGCCTGGGCGTCGAGGAGCATCCCCCAGCCGAGGCCGCGCCTGATGGCCTCGTGGAAGTCGTGGCTGCTCGGGACCCGGTGGACGACCGGTGGCCGGGTCGCGCGGTGCGCCGCCAGAACGTCGTCCTGGAGATGGTCCTTCTCGTTGTAGACGATCATCGGGATCGCACCCCAGTCGATGCCACTGCCCTTGCGGTGCCGCTCGATGAGCGCCGGGGCGGCACCCGGGGTGTAGCGGAGCCGGCCGAGCGGCTCGACGGTGCATCCCTGGACCGGCTTCGGCTCGCTGGTGACCGCGGCGAGGACCTCGCCGCGGCGCAGCGCGTCGGCCGAGTAGCCCTGGTCCTCCACGGTGATCCGCAGCGCCGTCCGATCCCAGGTCGCGACTTCGTCGAGCACCGGACGGAACCAGGTCGCGAGAGTGTCCGCGTTGACCACGACGGAGAGGTCGACGACGGTGTCGTCGCTGCTGTCGCCGGCGCTCAGGGTCGCGGCAGCCTCGTCGAGCAGCAGGCGGAGCTGTCGGCCGTGCCTGATCAGGGGCTCGCCGGCCTCGGTGGGAGTGCAGGGGGTCGTACGCCGCACCAGCACCTGCCCGGCCGCGCGCTCGAGCGCCCGGATCCGCTGGCTGACTGCGCTCGGGGTGATGTGGAGGCGTCTCGCCGCGGCGTCGAAGGTGCCTTCCTCGGCGATCACGACGAGGGTCTCGAGCTGGGTCGGGTCGAGGACGGCCATGTCTTAAGTGTGGCTTATCTTCGGTAAGATTCTTTCGCTGGTCTGTAGGTGCGAGGCGGCTTAGCGTCGCTGATGTGATCAACGCCAGCCTCGCCGGGCTCCTCACCGGGCTCAGCCTCATCATCGCCATCGGGTCCCAGAACGCGTACGTCCTGCGGCAGGGCATCCTGCGCTCGCACGTGTTCGCCGTGGTGGCCGTGTGTGCGGTCTCCGACCTCCTGCTCATCTGTGCCGGGGTCGCCGGCATGGGAGCGGTCGTCCAGAACGCGGGGTGGGCGGTGGAGGTGCTGCGCTGGTTCGGGGTGGTCTTCCTCGGCTGGTACGGCATCGGGTCGTTCCGGCGGGCGCTGCGGCCCTCGGGGCTGGATGCCGCCGACGCGCCCCGGGAGACACTCCCCCGCGTGATCGCCAAGGCGGCCGCCTTCACCTGGCTCAACCCGCATGTCTACATCGACACACTTGTGCTCCACGGGTCGATCGCGGCGACCTACGGCTCGGCGCGATGGGGGTTCGCCATCGGCGGCTGCCTGGCCAGCATCATCTGGTTCGCCGGTCTCGGCTACGGCGCTCGGCTCCTCGCGCCGCTGCTCGCCAGCCGACGTGCCTGGCAGGTGCTCGACAGTCTCATCGGGTGCATGATGCTCGCGATCGCGGGCGGGCTCGCACTGGGCGGACTGGGCTGACCGGGCGGGCCGACTTTCAAATCCGGCCAATGTGTTGACCAGCCGCCTAGTGTGGCCGCATGCCGTGGACGACCTCCGATATTCCTGACCTGACCGGCAAGAACGCCGTGGTGACCGGACCAACGCTGGGCGGGATCGGCTACTTCGTCGCGCGCGGCCTCGCGGCTGCGGGGGCACGCGTGATCCTGGCGGGGCGGTCCTGGGAGAAGCTCGACGCGGCAGCGGAGGCTCTGACCGAGGAGGTTCCGGGCGCCAGCCTCGACCGGGTCGCGCTCGATCTCTCCTCGCTCCAGGCGGTGCGGGCGGGGGCCGAGGCGATCGCGGCGGCGACCTTCGACGGCGGCGGACCGCTGCACCTGCTGGTCAACAATGCGGGTGTGATGGCGACGCCGCAGTCGCGGACCGTGGACGACCTCGACCTGCAGATGGCGACCAACCACTTCGGGCCGTTCCTGCTGACCGGGCTGCTGCTCGAGCCGCTGGCCGAGAGCGGCGAGGGGCGGATCGTCACCATGGCGAGCGTGGCGCACAAGGTGGCCCGCAAGGCGCCGCTCGGGTTCCCGACGGTGCAGGTCGGGCGCTATTCGCCGTGGGGCGTCTACTCCCAGTCGAAGCTCGCCAACCTGCTCTTCACCTTCGAGCTCCAGCGGCGCCTGGAGAAGGCCGGACTGCCGGTCGGTGCGTACGCCGCCCACCCGGGGCTCGCCTCGACGCGTCTGATGGCCAACGGCGCTTCCCGAACCATGATCGCGCCGATCGCGAGCATCGGCGAGGCCGCCGTACGGGCGATGGCGCAGACCCCGGAGGCCGGCGCCTGGCCGGCCCTGATGGCGGCGACCTACCCGGGGCTGGAGCCCGGGACGTACCTCGGGCCGAGCGACGCCTTCGAGGGTCGCGGTGTGCCGAAGCCGGTCAACGCCTCGCGCCTCGCGCGCGACCCCGAGGCGGCGCGGGCGCTATGGGAGCTCTCCGAGCAGACCACCGGCATCGCCTACCCCTGACCGGCCCAGACCAAAGTCTGAGCCCGGTCGCTACCTCCGGCCGATGCCTCGACGGTGCCTCGGATCCTAGATTCACCAGGGTGAGCAAGAAGGTCCAGATCTGGTCCCGGACGATCTCCGGGCATGCCCATCATCTCGAGGTGACCGGGGAGATCATCCGTACGTTCGTGTGGACCGTCGACGGCGAGGAGGTCCTCACCCGGAAGACCTCCGACGACCGGGCCCGGCTGGAGAGCAAGGAGCAGGGCAGCCTGCTCGTCATCCACTCCGGGCTCGGTACGCCGCGTCGCGCGACCTACTTCGCTCCCGGCGAGGACCTGTCTGGGATGGCCGGCATCGGCGGCGTCGACCTCACCCCGGAGCCGGGGTCGCGGGCCGCTGCGTACGAACAGCGGGTGATCGACCACCCCAAGCGCTACGCGCTCATCGAGACCCTCGGCGGCGCCGCAGGCGTGGTCGGCGGCATCGTCGCCGCGATGGTCGTCGCCTGGATCGTTTCCCGGATCTCGCTCCCGGACATCGACCTCCCGCTCCCGAACCTGCCGGACCTCCCCGACCTGCCGCTCCCCGACCTCCCCAGCATCCCGTGGCCGTCGATCCCGTGGCCGGACCTGCCGAACGTACAGGTCCCCGAATGGGTCAAGTGGGTCGCCAACCACCTGAAGTACGTCTGGCCAGTGATCCTCGCCTTCGTCATCGCCCAGGGCGAGATCAAGCGCCGCCGCAAGCACGCCGAGCAAGCCGCCCTAGCCGAAACTGCAGAAGCGGGCGACGAAACTCGACCTTCGTCACCCACGACTACAGATTCGACCGCCACAACTGAGGATTCGGCCGCCAAAGGTGCGGACTCGGCTGATTCGGGTCAGCGGCGGGGCTTGTAGGTCGGCTTCTCGCGCTTGAAGGCGGCCTCGCGGGCGATCTTGGTGTTCTCGCCGAAGAGGAGGCGGAGCTGCTCGATGCGCTCGCGGGAGAAGGTGCGCTTGATCGGGGCGTACCAGGTGTCGTTGAAGAGGCGCTTGGCGGCAGCGAGCTGGTCGGGGGAACGCTCGGAGAGCTTGCGGGCGAAGGCGGTCGCGGTGGCCACCGGGTCGGCGGAGAGCTCGGTGACCAGACCCAGCTCGTAGGCACGCTCGCCGGAGAACTGTTCGGCGGTCATGGTGAGCTTCTTGGCGGTGTCGATGCCGACGACCTCCGAGAGCGACCGGATGCCGGTCATGTCGGGGATGATGCCCCACTTGCCCTCGAGGATCGACCACTGCGAGTCGGGCTCGGCGATGCGGAAGTCGGCGCCGAGGGCGATCTGTACGCCACCGCCGAGGCAGTGGCCGTGGACGGCCGCGATCACCGGGACCGGCAGCCGGCGCCAGGCCCACACCGACTCCTGGAAGAGGTTGGTCCCACGAAAGGGCCTGGGCAGGAAGGCGCCGACGATCTTCTTCGGGTCACGCAGGACCGAGGCGAAGTCGAGACCGGCGGTGAACGCGTCCCCCTCACCGGCGATGACCACGGCGCGCAGGTCGTGGTTCTTGCCGAGCTCCTTGGCGGTGTCGACCAGCTCCTGGAGCAGCTCGAGGGTCAGCGCGTTGAGCTTGTCCGGGCGGTTGAGACGCACCTGGGCGATGCCGTCGTTGATTTCGGTGGTGACGAGGGGCATGGGGAGAACATTACGGGGCAGTAGGCATGATGGGGCACATGGCTGACCCACGCGCTGGAACGCTCGCTACGCCCGCCGACCTGGTCGACGTACCTCACCTGGTCGCCTCCTACTACAACCTGCAGCCGGACCCGGACGATCCGGCCCAGCAGGTCGTCTTCGGCACCTCGGGGCATCGTGGGTCCTCGCTCAAGTCAGCCTTCAACGAGACTCACATCCTGGCCACGACCCAGGCGATCGTCGACTACCGGACCTCGCAGGGAATCGACGGGCCGCTGTTCATCGGCCGCGACACCCACGGCCTCTCCGAGCCCGCGTGGGCGAGCGCGCTGGAGGTGCTGGTCGCCAATGACGTACGCGTCCTGGTGGACGACCGCGACGGCTACACGCCCACGCCGGCGATCTCGCACGCGATCCTCCGTGCCAACGCCGGACGGGTCTCGACAAGCTCGACCACCGGAGGATCCGGTCTCGCCGACGGGATCGTGGTGACCCCGTCCCACAACCCGCCCTCCGACGGCGGCTTCAAGTACAACCCGCCCCACGGCGGTCCCGCCGACTCCGACGCGACCAAGGTCATCGCCGCGCGCGCCAACGAGCTGATCCGCGCCGGGCTCACCGGCGTCAAGCGAGTGCCGTTCGCCGCCGCGAAGCGACGAGCCGAGGCGTACGACTTCCTGGGCTCCTACGTCGACGACCTGCCCAACGTGGTCGACCTGGCCGCCATCCGCGATGCAGGGGTGAAGATCGCTGCCGACCCGCTGGGTGGAGCCTCGGTCGCCTACTGGGGCGAGATCGCCGAGCGGCACAAGATCGACCTCAACGTGGTCAACGAGCTGGTCGACCCGACCTGGCGCTTCATGCCGCTGGACTGGGACGGCAAGATCCGGATGGACTGCTCCTCCCCCAGCGCGATGGCCGAGCTGGTGCGCTTCGTGGAGAACACCCCGGAGTTCGACATCGCCACCGGCAACGACGCCGACTCCGACCGCCACGGGATCGTCACCCGCGACGCCGGGCTGATGAACCCCAACCACTTCCTCGCGGTCGCGATCGACCACCTCTTCGGCGGCGCGCGTCCCGACTGGCCGGCGACCGTGCGCATCGGCAAGACCCTGGTCTCGTCATCGATGATCGACCGGGTCGCCGGCGCGCTCGACAAGCCGCTGGTCGAGGTGCCGGTCGGGTTCAAGTGGTTCGTGCCGGGGCTGATCGACGGCTCGTTCGGCTTCGGTGGCGAGGAGTCGGCGGGCGCCTCGTTCCTGCGCTTCGACGGAACCGTGTGGACCACCGATAAGGACGGCATCATCCTCGCCCTGCTCGCCTCCGAGATCCTGGCGCGCACCGGGAAGACGCCGTCACAGCGCTACGCGGAGCTCGTCGCGGAGCACGGTGCCCCGGCGTACGCCCGGATCGACGCCCCCGCCTCGCGCGAAGAGAAGGCGAAGCTCGCCGCCCTCTCCCCCGAGGCCGTGACCGCGACGAGCCTGGCCGGTGAGGAGATCACCGCCAAGCTCACAGAGGCCCCGGGCAACGGTGCAGCCATCGGCGGCCTGAAGGTGACCACCGAGTCGGCCTGGTTCGCGGCCCGGCCGTCGGGGACCGAGGACGTCTACAAGATCTACGCCGAGTCCTTCCGCGGGCCAGAGCACCTGGCGAAGGTCCAGGAGGAGGCCAAGGCGGTCGTCTCCGCCGCCCTGGCCTGACCTCCCGTTCGCCCCAGCCCCGAGATCAACGCATCCAGAACGGGTGCTCGGCGTCCTCCCGCACCGTCACGTTCACCCGGTTGAAGAGGTTGTGGGTGGCGATGCAGAGGACCAGGGCAGCGGTCTGCTTCTCGTCGTAGTGCTTGGTGACCTCACGCCAGAGCTCGTCCGGCACGGCGTCCTCGGAGTCGGCGAGACGGGTGAGGGCATCGGCGAGGGAGAGGGCTGCCTTCTCGGCCTCGTCGAAGAACGGCGACTCGCGGAAGGCGGCCAGGCCGACGACCTTCTCGATCGGCAGGCCGACCTCGGCGAGACGTACGGCATGACCCTGGAGGCAGGCGGCGCAGCCGTTGAGCTGGCTCACCCGGATGGCGACGAGCTCGGTCGTGGTCTCGGGGAGGCCGCCCTCGGCCACGGCGGCCAGGAGGTTGCCGATGCCCTTGAATGCCTGCGGGATGACTTCTGCGGGGTTCTTCATTCGGTTGCTCATGCCATCCCTGACCCGCCCCGGCACACCGATGTGACAGGCCGCTGAAAGAAAAATTTCTTTCACGGAAGCGGTCACATCTGGTCTGCTTCGCGGGTCGGGTCCATAGGGGCCTGGACTGTACGGGCCGACGATCGAGAGGACCGACGATGCAGCAGGAGTGGCTGGCCGAGCGTTTCGAGGAGGAGCGGCGGCACCTGTTCGGGGTGGCCTACCGGATGCTCGGATCGACTTCCGAGGCCGAGGATGCCGTCCAGGACGCCTGGCTCCGGCTGAGCCGGAGCGACGCCGACGAGATCGACAACATCGGCGGCTGGCTGACGACCGTGGTGGCACGTGTCTCGCTCAACATGCTCCGCTCGCGCAAGACCCGCGGCGAGCTGCCTCTCGACTCCGAGCTACCCGGGGGCCGACTGCCGGAGCCCACGGTCGTGCTCGACGACGCCACCACCCAAGACCCCGCGGAGCGCGCGATGCTCGCCGACTCGGTCAGCATCGCCCTCCTCGTCGTGCTCGACCAGCTCTCCCCGGACGAGCGGCTGGCCTTCGTACTCCATGATCTCTTCGCCGTGCCGTTCGACGAGATCGCGACGATGCTCGATCGCTCCTCCGATTCGACCCGTCAGCTCGCCAGCCGCGCGCGGCGCCGAGTCCGAGGACGCAGTGCTGAAGGGAGTGGGCCGGACCGCGAGGTCACCGCGCAGCGCGAGGTCGTGGACGCGTTCTTCGCGGCCGCCCAGGACGGCGACCTGGACCGCCTGATCGGTGCGCTCCACCCCGACGTCGTCCTGCACGCCGATCTCGGCTCCGGGATCACCACCTACCGCGGCGCGGCCAAGGTCGCGGGCAATGCCGTCATGTACGCCCACGCCGACCGCGTCACCCACTCCGCCCTCGTCAACGGCGCCGCCGGCGTCGCGATCACCTTCCACGGGAAGCTCTACAGCGTCATGGCGTTCACCGTGGTCGACGGGCGGATCACCGAGATCGAGGCGTACGCCGCCCCCGCCCAGGTCGCGAAGCTCGCCGAGAGCCTGGGCATGGAGTCAGCGCACAGCCAGGGTTAGGCGGCCTGGCGGCGGGGTCGGCCACGGCCACGCTTGTGGGTGACCACCTGGCCGCGTTCGACGATCTCGCCGCCCCAGACGCCCCAGGGTTCGGAGCGGGCCAGAGCACCGGAGAGACACTCACGCATCACCGGGCAGTCGAGGCAGCGATCTTTGGCCACCTCGAGGGCGGCAGGGGACTCTGAGAACCACAACGCAGAGTCGTCTCCGTGGCACGGAAGGCCGGCGGCGTACAAAGGCGGGATGATCTCCAAGGGCACCCCTCGAGAATCTGCGCCTGAGGTAGGCCCGCACATCGGGAAACTACCTTAGATCTCCCCTGAGGAGCTTCCACTGAGAATCTCCCGAGGGCGAATCGTTTCGGACTCGTGTTTCGCGTTTGCACCCTTCTTCATCGCAAATCTCTCTACGATGCGAAATCGCCGCGACTCGACGCGGCGGAACCCCGAGAGGAGCAACCCGTGAAGCTCGGAAAGCAAGGAATCAGCCTTGCGCTCGTCGCGGCAGGCCTGGTGGCCACACCGATCGCCGCCTTCGCCGCGGAACCGGATCCCAGCGGCATCGACCAACTGAAGGCCGCGGCCGATCAGACCGTCACGCTCAAGAAGGAGGGCGCCACCGGCCTGATCGGCTACGCGTCCACCAAGGGCGACCTGCTGCCCGGCGTCGCCGCTGACAGCAAGTCGGAGGCGGCCGCGAAGGCACGCGAATATCTCGACAAGTACGCCCCGGTCTTCGGCGCCGAGGCCGGCCAGCTCGACCAGTCGAAGGTCAGCACCACCCCGGCGGGGTGGACGGTCGAGTTCGAGCAGGCCTACAAGGACGTGCCGGTCTTCGGCGGCGTCCTGAAGGCCCACGTCGACAAGGCTGGCGACCTGACCTCGGTCAACGGTTTCGCCGCCCCGAACCTCGACCTCAGCACGACCCCGAAGTGGTCGAAGGAGAAGGCCAGCGCCAAGGCGCTGGAGCTGGTGAAGTCCAAGCCGGCCGAGGCCCACACCGACAGCAAGGTCGACGCCACCGGCGTCGACGTCGTCAAGGCCGACCTCAACATCTACCGCATGGGCGCCGCCCAGGGCGTGAGCGGCAAGAGCCTGCTCGCCTGGGTCGTCGAGGTGTCCAACCGGTCCACCGTGCGCGAGACCGTCGTGATCGACGCCGCCAGCGGCAAGCCTGTCAACCGCTACTCCATGATCCACTCGGCCAACGAGCGAGAGCTGGTCGAGAAGCACAACACGCCCGACACCGGCGACGACGCGACCGTCTGGGTCGAGAACGACGCCTTCCCGGGCACCCTCGACCAGGACCAGCAGAACGAGGTCGCCACCACCGGCGAGTCCTACTGGCTCTTCAAGAACACCTTCGGCCGCGACTCCTACGACGGCTCCGGCGCGAAGATGGTCACGGTCAACAACGACCCGGCGATCTCGTGCCCGAACGCCAACTGGAACGGCGCGACCACCAACTACTGCTCCGGGGTCACCTCCGACGACGTGGTGGCGCACGAGTGGGGCCACGCCTACACCGAGCACACCTCCGGCCTGATCTACCAGTGGCAGCCGGGTGCGCTCAACGAGGCGTACTCCGACATGTGGGGCAACACGCTCGACTTCCTCAACACGCGTGAGAACACCACCGACGACGTGGCCCGTACGGATGGGCACTGCTCCTCCTCCACGCGCGGGGCGATCGAGCTGACGATCAACTCCCCCGCCGACGTCGCGGGCGCCTGCCCGGCCGCCGCGGCCAACTTCGGCCCGGTCTTCCCGACCGCGGGCGTGACCTCCGACATCGTCGTGGGTCAGGACGACCCCGCCGACGGCAGCCCGACCAACGGCTGTGGCGCCTTCACCAACGCCGCCGACATCGCCGGCAAGTTCGTCTTCGTCGACCGCGGCGTCTGCGCCTTCACCCAGAAGGTCGCCAACGCGTCCGCGGCCGGCGCCGAGGGCATCGTGATCGGTTTCCTGGAGGGCCAGCCGATCGGCTCGATCTCCGGCAACGCCGACATCTACGGTGCGACCACCGACTACGCCACCGGTCAGAAGATCAAGAACGCCACCGGCACGGTCAACATCACCATCAAGGACGCCTCGGCCGAGTCCAAGGACGAGTCCGTACGCTGGCTGATGGGTGAGGACTCCACCGCCTTCGGCGGCGCGATCCGCGACATGTGGAACCCGACCTGCTACGGCGACCCGGGCAAGGTCTCCGACGAGGAGTACCACTGCACCACCGACGACTCCGGCGGCGTGCACTCCAACTCGGGTGTCATCAACCACCACTACGCCCTGCTCGTGGACGGCGGCGCCTACAACGACGTCACCGTGGCCGGCATCGGCCTGGACAAGGCGGCCAACCTGATCTGGCACGCCCAGACCAACTACCTGACGCCGACCTCGGGCTTCCCCGAGTACGCCCAGGCGATGGTCTCCTCGTGCGCCGACCTGACCGGCGTGACCTCGCTCAAGAAGCTCACCCTGGGAACCTCGACGCCGCAGACCGGCGGCGGCGAGACTCCGGGTGGCGAGGCCGCGGCTCCGGCTATGGAGCCGATCACGGCCGCTGACTGCTCGGCGGTCGCGGCGGCCAACACGGCCACCGAGCTCGCCGACGAGCCGGTCCAGTGCAACTTCGGCCCGATGCTCGACCCGAACACCCCCGCCCTGTGTGGCGAGGGCACCAACGAGGTCACCACCTACACCGAGGACTTCGAGGACGGTCTGACCGGTTGGACCCAGGACGCCGAGTCCCTGGTCCCCGGCAACGACTACCCCTGGGAGACCCTGAGCGGCGTCGAGGGCAACGAGACCAAGGCGGCGTGGGGCCCCGACCCCGTCGAGGGCCAGTGCGGTGACGCGACTGGTGACATCACCAGCCGCAACGGCCTGATCTCCCCGGAGATCACCGTGCCCGCAGGCCAGACGCCTCGCCTCACGTTCGACCACTCGGTGCGCACCGAGTCCGGCTGGGACGGCGGCAACGTCAAGGTGTCGGTCAACGGTGGCGACTTCACGCTCGTCGACCAGGCTGCGTACCTGTTCAACGCACCGGGCGCGACGATGGACCCCGACAGCGGCTACCTCGCCAGCGAGCCCGCCTGGACGGGCACCGACGGTGGCAAGTTCACCGGTCAGTGGGGCACGACGATCGTCGACCTCGATGCGATCGCCGACGCCGGTGACACCGTGAAGTTCCGCTTCGACCTCGGTCGCGACGGCTGCAACGGCGTCGAGGGCTGGGCCGTCGACAACGTCTCGGTGAGCTACTGCACCGAGAAGGCGGTCCCGGAGATCTCCGCCACCTCGCCGAAGCGCGGCAAGGTCGAGATCACCGTCGACGGCAAGCGCGCCTCCGGCCAGATCGTCGTCAGCGAGAGCGGCATTCGCGTCGGCCGCTTCACCCTCAAGAAGGAGGAGGCGACATTCCGGGCGATCCGAGGCACCCACACCTACAAGGTGGTCTACTCGGGTGACCGGTACAACGAGGCGATCACGGAGACGGTGACCGTCAGGGTCAAGTAGCCGTCACACCTTCACCGGGCCCCGCCGAACAAACCAGTTCGGCGGGGCCCTCTGTGTCCCTACACTCACGCCATGCGCGGAACGATCCTGACCATGGGCGGTGGCGGCTTCTCGATGCCGGAGGTGCACGGGCGGGAGGTCTCTCCCCTCGATGCGGAGCTCAACCGGCTGAGCGGGGCGGACCCAACCGGGAAAGGGCGGCCCAAGGTCTGCTTCATCGGCACCGCGAGCGGGGACGCGGACAGCTACCACGACAAGTTCCTCGCCGCGTACGCCGGCCGTTCCGAGGCGAAGGTGCTGTCGCTGTTCAACAAGGCGCCCGAGGGGCACGAGCTTCCGATCAACGACCTCGAGCAGCTGCTCGACCAGGACATCGTCTACGTCGGCGGCGGGTCCACCGCCAACCTGCTCGCGGTGTGGCGGCTGCACGGGCTGCCCGCCCTGCTGGAGAAGGCGGCCGCCGGCGGGACGATCCTCGCCGGGATCTCGGCCGGGGCCAACTGCTGGTACGAGGCCTCCTCGACCGACTCCTTCGGCCCCACCGCGCCGCTCCCCGACGGGCTGGGCTTCCTCCCCGGTTCGTTCTGCCCGCACTACCTCGGCGAGGAGGACCGGCGCGAGACGTACGTCCGGTTCGTGGGCTCCGGGGCGCTGCCCTCGGGCTACGCGGCCGATGACGGTGTCGCCCTGCTGTGGCGCGACGGCGAGCTGGTCGAGGCGATCAGCGAGCGGCCCGACGGAGTCGCCTACGCCGTCGGACCGGACGGCGAGACCCCGCTCGAGGTCAGAGTGCTCGACTAGGGCAGGTAGAGCAGGGCGTACGTCGCGAGGTGGCAGAAGCCGAAGAGCGCGGGCGCCCATACCTCGACGTTGCTCATCGGCAGGTAGCGCGAGCTGTCGCGACCGAGGCCGACGGCCGACCACTCCGCGACGCCGGGCGCCGCAGGGAGCTGCTTCTCGAGGTGGGAGATGACGGAGTACTTCCCGCTCGCCATCTGCCGGTAGGAGCGGATGATCCAGAACCAGCCGAGGCACGAGCCGAGGGCGGCGATCAGGGCGACCGTGAAGATCCAGGGCCGTTCCGGAGCGCTGGCCACGAGCGCGGTGCCGGCGACCAGGAGCCCGACGTTGAGGACCAGCAGGAACGCGCTGGTCAGCGTACGCCGCACGCTGAGCCGCTCGGCCTCGGCGACGTAGAGCTTGTACTGGTCGAAGAGGATCGCGCGGTCACCGCTGGAGAGCACGTCGGGAGGAAGCACCCACAGACCCTCGGCGAGCGCCGACGGGTTCGGCTTGTTGGCGGTCACATAGCTGCGCACCGCGGTCGGCGACCCGGTTCCGGGAATCAACTCGTTCTCCATAGTGGCTAGTTGTCTACCGGTCCTGGCGGGGGATGTCCATACGACATTCGTCACCGTGGTCCAGGTGTGACCGACGTGTTCCTCTGCGGCGCTCGGGCGCGTACGACGCCCGACGGAAACGACGGGGAGTTCGGCAGGGGTTACCGACTGGTACACCCTGCAGAACTCCCCGTCGTATCGAACTAGATGGCCTTGCCGACCGAGGCCGCGCCGGCAGCCTCGAACTCCTTGAGCAGGCGACGACGGGTGCGGGTGTCGCCGCGGACCGCCTTGACGAGCTTGACGACCTGCGAAGGGGCGTTGCGCACGTTGGTGGACTCGAGGAAGCCGTTGGGCAGCGAGAGGCGCACGACCTTGTGCCACGCTGAAGCGACCTGCTGCGGCATCGGCGCGGTGTGGTAGTTGAGGTCGTACTTCTCGAAGAGCGCTCGGACCTTGGGGGCGATCTCGGCGTAGCGGTTCGAGGGCAGGTCCGGGAAGATGTGGTGCTCGATCTGGTGGGACAGGTTGCCGGACATGACGTGCAGGAACTTCGAGCCGGAGATGTTGGCCGAGCCGAGCATCTGCCGGACGTACCACTCACCGCGGGTCTCGTTCTCCGGGATGTCCTTGAGTTCGAAGGTCTCGACGCCCTCGGGGAAGTGGCCGCACATGATCACCGAGTGGGTCCAGACGTTGCGCGTGAAGTTGGCGATCACGTTGGCCAGCAGCGTGGTCGGACCGGAGAGGGTCACCATCGAGACGAGCGGGTGGGCGACGTAGTCCTTGAACGCCTGGCGGCGGATCTTGGCGAGCGTACGCTTCGCCGACATCTGCCACTCGGCGGACGGGCGGCGACCCTTCTTCTTCTGCCGGATCACTCGGCCGAGCTCGAGGTCGTACATCGCGATGCCATACTCGAAGATGCACATGTTGATGAAGTTCATCGCGGGCTGGAACAGGCTCGACGGCGTCCAGCGCTGCTCCTCGTCGACGCGCATGATGCCCCAGCCGAGGTCGTTGTCCTTGCCGACGATGTTCGTGTAGGTGTGGTGCAGCTCGTTGTGGGAGTGCTTCCATCCCTCGCTCGTCGAGGCGTTGTCCCACTCCCACACGGTGGAGTGGATCTTCGGGTCACGCATCCAGTCCCACTGGCCGTGCATGATGTTGTGGCCGATCTCCATGTTGTCCAGGATCTTGGCGATCGAGAGACCGACGGTGCCGACGACGAACGCCGGCGGGAAGATGCTCGCGAGCAGGACGGCACGGGAGCCGAGCTCCAGCGAGCGCTGGACCTTGATGACCTTGTGGATGTAGGCAGCGTCGCGCTCACCGCGGGTGTCGATGACCTCTTGGCGGATGGCGTCGAGCTCGCGGCCGAGCTGCTCGATGTCGTCGCGGGTCAGGTGGGCGATCGGGCCGGTGTAGGCCGGGGCATCGGGTGCGATGGTCATGGCTGTCTCGCTCTCGTCTTGTGGGGGCTGGTCGTTTGAGCTTGGCTCAGGAGGCAGGGTGGTCGATGACGCACTCGCCGGCAGCGGCGGAGATGCAGGTCTGGATCGGTACCCCTTCGGGACCGGTCTCACCCGGGCGGGCGACGGTGAGCTCGCCGTTGCGGAGGTCGCGGACTGCGCCCTCCTTCATCGGGAGCACACAGCCGAAGCAGATGCCCATACGGCAGCCGCTCGGCATGAGGACGCCGGCCTCTTCGGCGGCGTCGAGGATCGGCCTGTCACCAGGTGCGTCGACGGTCTTGCCGGTGAAGGCGACGGTGCCGCCCTCGCTGGTCACCACGGTGGCCAGTCGGAACTGCTCGGTCTGGAGGGGCAGGCCGGCCTCGTCGTACCAGGCCTGGAGGTTGTCGAGGAGACCCGCGGGACCGCAGGCGTACGCCTTGCGCTCCCTCAGGTCGGGGACGAGCTCGGTGAGGGTGTCGATGTCGATGCGGCCCTCGGAGCCGGTGTAGCGGGTGACGAGGCGGATCGCGCCGGCCTCGGCGAGGGACTCGAGGTTGCGGATGAAGATCGAGTCGGGGCGGCTCGGGGCGACGTGGACGACGGTGACGTCGAGCCGCTGGTGCTCGACGACGCCCTCGTCGGTGACCGGGAAGAGGTTGCGCAGCATCCCGATGACCGGGGTCACGCCGGAGCCGGCGGTGACCATCAGGAACTTGTGGCCGCGCAGGTCGCTGGGCAGGACGAAGTCGCCGGCAGCCTGCTCGAGGTGGACGATCTTGCCGGGGCGCAGGCGGCGCACCAGGTGGCTGGAGACCTTGCCGTCGGGCACGGCCTTGACCGTGATCGAGATGAGGCCGTCCTTGCGGGGGCCGTGGGTCAGGGAGTAGGCGCGCCAGTGGCGTACGCCGTTGACATCGACACCCACGCGGACGTACTGACCCGGGGTGTGGCCGTTCCAGTCGGCGCCCGGCTTGATCTCGATGGTGGCCGCATCGGCGGTCTCCGGGGTCACCTTGACGACGCGTCCTCGCAGGTCAGCGCCGGGTCGGAGCGGGTTGAACATGTCCAGGTAGTCGGCCGGCGCCAGGGGCGTGGCGATCTTCTCGGCGACTCCCCACACCTTGCGGGAGAGCCTCTCCCGCAGCGCGGGTCGCCTGACCTCGCCCGGGGCGAACAGGGCGGGGGATGTAGAGATCTCAGCCATGTATCCATGGTGCTACTTATTCGAGGTAAACTCCTGTGTTAGCGACGTGAATCTGATAGGCGGATTTATACGTGACGAACAAAAGTTCCCGAGATGTGCCCGCTCTTTCGTCCTATGACGTCCACCTGACGCCCGAGGTCGTCGCCTCGATCCGCGCCGTGCTCCCCCAGGTCGGCGAGGACGTGGTCGCCGCGATCATCGCCGAGGTGCCGCCCTACCAGGACGCGCTCTCGGGACACATGGGCGAGACCATCCGCACCGCGGTGGGCGTGGCGCTGGGCGGCTTCCTCTCGCTCGCGTCGGGCGCGGGCCTTCCCGCCGACGTCTCGGCCGCCACTCCGCCGGCCCTCCAGGGTGCCTACGACCTGGGGCGCGGCGAGGCTCGGAGCGGGCGCACGATGGAGGCCCTGCTCGCCGCGTACCGCATCGGCGCCCGGGTGGCCTGGCGAGAGCTCGCGGGCAAGGCTGTCGAGGGCGGCATGGCACCGGCGATGCTCGTGGAGTTCTCCGCGCTGGTCTTCGCCTGGATCGACGAGATCTCGGAGGCCTCGGCGGCCGGGCATGCCGACGAGCGCGCCACGACCGGACGCGTACGCCGACAGCTTCGCGAGCGGCTCGCCCGCAAGCTGCTGGCCGAGACGACCCCGGAGGAGCTCGACGACGCGGCCGTACGGGCCGAATGGACCCCGCCGAGCACGCTGACCGCCGTGCTCGTCCCCAACTCCCAGGTCGGCACCATCCTCGCCAAGGTCAACCAGGGCACCCTGGAACACGACGACCTGCGCGACCTCGATGACCACACCCTGCTGCTGGTCCCCGACGCACACGGCCGCCGGCGCCGGGCGCTGATGAAGGCGCTGGAGGGTCGCCGGTCGGTCGCCGGTCCCGCCAAGCCGTGGCGCGAGGCTCGGGTCTCGTACGAGCGCGCCCGTCGCGCCCAGGACGCGGGCCTCGGCTCCGACACCGAGCAGCACCTGGTCGAGCTGGTCCTCTCCGCCGATACCGACGCCCGCGAGGACCTGCGAGCCCAGGTCCTCGCCCCCTTGGCCGACCTGCGCCCCGCCACCGCCGAGAAGCTCACCGAGACCCTCCGCTCCTGGCTCCTCCACCAGGGCCGGCGCGACGAGGTCGCCGCCGACCTCTTCATCCACCCCCAGACCGTCCGCTACCGGATGGGGCAGCTGCGCGACGTGTACGGGGACCGGCTGGACGACCCCGCGATGCTCCTCGCCCTCACCGTCGCCCTGGGCTGACCACCTCGAAGCCGAGCTCTTCGGCGACCTGGGCCATTCGCTTGTCGTAGGTCACCACCTGCTCGACAGCCTCTTCTCCTTCAGCTTCATCAGCCAGCAGAAGCGCGGTGCCGAGATGGATGGCGTCCAGCGACTTGAGTGTCTGCTTGATGTCCTTCGCCGACTCGACGACTTCGGGAAGGATGCCCATGAAGTGGACGTCTTCACAGACCCGCTCGACGTCAGCCGGATCAAGGTCCATCCGCACGCAGAGCCGAGCCAGCTCGATGTCGAGGAGGTCTGATGAGATCAGCCGATCGCCACGCTCCAGGACTTCGTCCAGGTGGTCCTCCAACGCCGGCCTGTCGGCATGGTTCAGCAGGATTCGACCCGCCGCCGAGGTGTCGACGTAGACAAGCATCAGATGCTCTCCTCGCGCAGCTCAGCGAGGACCTCGTCCAGGTCCTCGTCCCGCGACACGCCTTTCACGGACCTCCACCCCCCGCCAGTGCCCTTCGGCATGCGGACCTGGCCGAGAGCCACCATCTGGTCGAACCTGCTCTTCGGAGCGGGCGAGATCACCGCAATCGGACGGCCGTGATCCGTGACGAGTAACGACTCGCCATTCTGGACGCGCCGCAGGACCCGACCCGTCTGCTGGTTCAACTCCCCCACGCGAACTTCGCTCATGCATCTACGATAACCCGGCTCGTAGAACTTTTCTACAGAAGCGACCGGGGCTAAGGCGCCGCTAGCTTTCTGGCTGATCGAGGTAGAGACAGAAAGGGTGGCCCTCGGGGTCGAGCATGACGCGTACGTCGTCCTGGGGCTGAAAGTCTGCGAGCCGCGCACCGAGGCCGACGGCGTCCTCGACTGCCGCGACCACGTCGGTTACTCCGATGTCCAGGTGCACCATCTGCTGCTGGCCGTTGGGCTCGCTCGGCCAGACCGGCCGCCGGTAGTGGCGGTCGAGCTCGAAGGCGAGGTTGCTGTGAGTTGCGCTGCCCGACGGATCACGGATGAGAACGGTGGCGTACGTCGGTTCGGAGCTGCTGACCTCCCAGCCGAACAGGTCCGCATAGAAGGTGGCGAGTGCGAGCGGGTCGGTACAGGCGAGGTTGACCCCGATCCATCCTGTGGCGCCCCTGATCCCGGCCATCTCATTCACCGTCTCGCGGGTCCTCGCCGACTAGGCCGTCGATGGACTCGCGGATCAGGTCGGCGTGGCCGGTGTGGCGGGCGTACTCCTCGATCATGTCGGCGACGTAGCGGCGGGCGTTGGCCTCGACCTGCCACTCGGGGTTGGTCGCCAGCGTGTCCATCCCGTTCCTGCCGAGGGCTTCGGCGGTCGACCGGCGGGAGCGGGCGACCGCACCTTCCCACAGCTCCATCAGCCCATCGGCGGTGTCCTCGGCCTCGGTCTTCCAGTCCCAGCCCTCCTCATCCGGGCCGTAGGACGCCCAGACGTCCGGGTAGCCGTTGCCGGCGAGGATCGCGGTGAAGTAGTGGTCCTCGCAGAACGCGAGGTGCTTGAGGAGCCAGCCGAGGGTGATCCTGGACGGCTCCAGCCGCTGGCGCAGCTGCTCATCGCTCAACCCGCCGCATTTCCAGGCGAACGTACGCCGGATCCGGTCGAGCGTGCTGAGCAGCGTCCCGGTCTCGTCCATCACCGGGGTCATCTCGATCGTCATGCCGCTCACGCTAGGCCGGATTCCGGACGCAAGCCTTCCGATTAACGGGGCGACGCAGCCGTGGAGCGGCATGCGGCCCCGGCGAACTGGGTACCGAACCAGCCATGACTGACGCCACTGCCTATCGGTCCATGACAGCAACGACGCTGCAGACCGCAGCGACGGTCGTGGCCGGAACGTTCCTGCTCGTCGGAGTCCTCGGGTTCATCCCGGGCGTCACCACCGACTATGACTCGATGGCCTTCGCCGGCCACGAGTCCACCGCCCTGCTCCTCGGCATCTTCCAGGTGTCGATCCTGCACAACATCGTGCACCTCCTGTTCGGCATCGCCGGCCTCGTACTGGCCACCAGCTGGAGCGGAGCCCGCGCCTACCTGATCGCCGGCGGGGCGATCTACATGGTCCTGTTGATCTACGGCCTGGCTGTCGACCACGGCAGCAGCGCGAACTTCGTGCCGGTCAACGGCGCCGACAACTGGCTTCATCTGGTGCTGGGCATCGGGATGCTGGCACTCGGCCTGGGACTGGGACGGACCCCGGGCACAGCGGATCGACCCGGCGCACTCTGAATGGAGCGCACGAGCGTGTGGCTGGCCACGGCCGAAAGGCCGCGGTCCATCACCCCGGAAACCGGTCGGAAGGCTGATCTCGCAGTCGATGTGGCCGTGGTGGGTGGAGGCATCGTCGGGTTGACGACTGCGCTCCTCGCACAGCGGCGCGGCCTCCAAGTCGCCGTCCTGGAGGCCGCGACCGTGGGTGGAGGCACCACGGGGTACAGCACCGGGAAGGTGACCGCGCAGCACGGGCTGATCTACGCCGAGCTGGTCGAGCGGCACGGCGAGGACGACGCCCGGCTGTACGCCAGCGCGATGCGCGCCGGGGTCGAGCTGGTCGCCGACCTCGCCTCGGAGCTGGAGATCAGCTGCGACCTGACCCGAGCGCCGGCGCTGGCCTATACCCGGCAGTCGGAGCAGCGATCCCGGATCGAGGACGAGGTCCGCGCCGCTGCTCGGCTAGGGCTCCCCGCGCGGCTGACCGAGCGCACCGACCTGCCCTTCGACGTCGAGGCCGCGGTTGCGTTCGACGACCAGATCCACTTCCACCCCGGCAGATACCTGGCGGGCCTCGCCGACGCGTTCACCGCGGCCGGAGGGCAGGTACGCGAGGGAACACGGGTCATCGACATCGACGAGAAGAGCGACCGAACCGTCCAGCTCAGCACGCCCGCCGGGACGGTGGTGGCCAACCAGGTGGTCGTCGCTTCGCTGCTCCCGCCCGGCCTGCTCGGCGGCTACTTCGCGCGAACCAGGCCCTCTCGCTCGTACGGGTTGGCGGTCCGCCTGCGCGGCCCGGCGCCGACCAGCATGGCGATCAGCATCGACTCGCCCAGCCGCTCGACCCGGCCGTGGCTGGATCCCGGCCCGAACGGGCTGATCGTGGTCGGCAACGGCCACGAGACCGGCGCCGAACCCGACACCGAGGCGAAGTACGCCGACCTCGAAAGCTGGACCCGCACCACCTTCGACGTCGAGGCGATCGACTACCGCTGGTCATCGCAGGACTACCTCACCCCGGACCGGTTGCCGTACGTCGGCTATCCACCGACGAGCGAGAGGATCCTGGTGGCCACCGGCTTCCAGAAGTGGGGCCTGAACAGCGGGACCGCGGCCGCGATGATGCTCGCCGATCTTCTCTCCGGCACCGACAACCCGTGGCTACCGGTGTTCGACGCCAGCCGCATCGGCGACGTCAGGAGCGTCGGCCGGCTCATCAAGGACAACCTGAAGGTCGGCGAGGAGCTCGTCGCGGGCCGTCGCCAGGACCCCGAGGCCCGTCCGGTGTCCGAGCTGCAACCGGGCCAGGGCGGCCTGGTCGACCTCGACGGCGACACCGTCGGCGGCTACCGGGACCCGGCGGGCGCCTTGCACACCGTGAGCGCCCGGTGCAGCCATCTCGGCTGCCCCCTGCACTGGAACCAGGCCGAGACCAGCTGGGACTGCACCTGCCACGGCTCCCGGTTCTCCCCCGACGGCTCCGTCCTGGACGGGCCCGCCATGAGACCGCTCGCACGCCCCGGCGCCGACGATCCGGATCAGGCTTGACCTCAAGCCGACATGAGCACCGACGCTGGTGACATGAAGTTCACCGACACGCAGCTGCGCTACCTCCGCACCCAGCCGCTGGGCAGGCTCGCGACCCTCGCCCCTGACGGCGGTCTGCAGAACAACCCCGTGGGGTTCACGATCGACGAGGAGCACCGGATCGTCATCGGCGGCTACGAGATGGGCCGATCACGGAAGTTCAGGAACGCCCAGAAGCACGCCCAGGTGGCCTTCGTGGTCGACGATCTCGAGTCCACCAACCCGTGGAAGCCGCGGATGGTCGAGATCCGCGGCACCGCCGAGGCGCTCACGGACGTGGATCCGCCGATGCCGGGGACCTCACGGGAGGTCCTCCGGATCACGGCGGACTCGATCAGGGACTACGGGCTCGGTGACTGACTCAGCGCTTCCGGAACAGCCGAGCCGGCACCAGCGAGAGCGGGTTGATCGCCGCCCGGATGCGCTGCCACCTCGTGCGTGAGTCGGAGATCGACGTACGAAGCGTCCCGACCTGCTCCCAGAAGGCTGCGACCTCGTCGTCCTGCGGCCCGGCCTCAGCAAACATGGTGGTGTCGGTGAGCAGCGCCAGCCCCGGCGCACCGTCCATGCCCGGCGACGCGGACAGCGCGGAGGCCTGCTCGCGGCGGGTGGCACCCACGGGCACCCCGACCCCGAAGTCACGGGCGTGGTCGAGGGTCTCGCGCCAGCCACCGGAGAGACGGGCGACCGGGGTCCCGCGTGTCCGCCGGCGATGTCGCCGCCAGATCTTGGCGCCGATGATCGCCCCGCACAGGGCTGCGATGAGAAGCAGCGGGATGCCGACGTACGTGAAGACGGCGATCAGCCAGCCGGGCAGCGTGAACCCGTCGGGCCGCGAGTTGGCCTTCTGGTTGACCGACTCGTCCAGCGGGTCGCCGGAGGTCGCGGGCGGGCGTACGGGAGCCGGCGGCGGGACGACCTTGCCGGTGACGAGCTCCTCGGGCTGAGGGGCGTTCTGCTCGGGCGGCTTCTCGGTGTTCATGAACTCGGACCAGTCCAGGGTGGCCCAGGACCCGTCCGACATCCGCAGCTCGACCCAGGCGTGCATGTCCTTGCCCTGGACGACACCGTCGGAGCCGACGACGGCACCCAGGACCACCCGCGCCGGCACGCCGACCTGGTTGGCCAGGATCGCCATCAGCGCGGCGTACTGCTCGTCGTTGCCTGCGAGCTGGCCGCCCTTCGCGGTGAAGTCGGCGAGACGACGCAGGGAGTGACCGGCCGGGTACTGCTGGTTGGGCGGCTCCCCGTCGGTGTAGGTGCCCTCCTCCTTGAGCTTCTCCGCCACCGCGAGCGCGTTGCTGATCGGTGAGTCACCACCGCCGGCGTACTCGGCGGCGAGCGCCTGGAACTGGGCGGCCTCGTCGCCGATCGGCGACCCGCCCGACCAGTTCTCGCTCTTCTCCCCGACCTTCTCGTCGGCGACCGAGGCGGTGAAGGAGTAGGAGTCGCCGGGCTTCAGCGCCGACGGCAGGACACCGGTGGACGTCGCCAGGTTGTAGCGGAACGAGTCGGTGTCAGGACCGTCGAACGAGATGTGCGTGAGGGCGGTCGGCAGCGGCACCCAGACGCCGCCGAAGTCCTCGCCGATCGTGATCGTGCCGCGCACCTGCTTGCCGTCGGCGAGCGGGTTGCGCAGCGTCGAGCTGATCTTCTGGAAGGTGTCGTCGGGACCTTCGGTCTCGCCGGAGTCGTTGGCCGCGCGCCAGACGGTGCCGTCGTACGAATCCATCGCGGCGACCCGGACCCGGGTCCCTTCGGGCAGGCCTGAGACGGTGAACAGGTCCTTCTCGTAGAGCCGGCGGTCGTCCTCCGGCGTCTGGTAGCCCTTGGTGTAGACGCGGTAGCCGGCCAGGGGCGACGGGTACTGCCCGACGTTGAACGGCGGCTCGATCTCGCCGCGCAGCACGGTGCGCTCGGGCGCGAGCCCCGGGAGCAGCGGCCCGGCGAGGAACGCCAGCCCGGCCGCGCCGAGGCACAGGGCGGCTCCGATGGCGGTCCGCGAGAGGCGGCGGCCGCCGGCGGCGAGGGCACGGGCCCGCATGCCGCGGATGCACAGCCAGGTGATCGCGATCGCTCCGAAGAGGGCGCCGAGCAGGGCGGTCTTGGACGGGTCCTGCACGCCGAGCAGGATCACTCCGGCCATCAGCGCGAACGCGACGAGCACCGGCGGCAGCGCCGCCTTCATCCGCACCGCCAGCGCGAAGCCGAGGCAGCCGGCGAGCAGGCCGAGGATGTACGGGATCGTCAGCAGCGCTCCGCCGTCGACCGGCGGCAGCGTGGTCAGCAGTCGCTTCCAGCCGTGCACGGAGTTTTCGGCGAGGGTGCCGATCGTGTCGGGGACCGGCAGGAACGAGAGGTCGCCGATCCCGTGCAGCGCGACCGCGCCGCCGAGCACGAAGAACGCGGCCAGGAGCCCGACCGCCAGCACGACCACCGGCTGTCCGCGGCCGACGAAGGAGATGAGGATCCCGAGCAGCAGCCCGGCGACGCCGGCGACCAGGTAGGTCCAGCCGGCATAGGTGTCGTCGAAGCCGAGGAACGCGATGGTGCCGAGCAGGAACAGGAGGAGGGCGTCGACGGCGTGGTGCTTCTTCATCCGGACAACCCCTTCGACAGCACGATCGGCAGCTGGTCCAGGTCGGGCAGGGTGATCATCGGCAGGTCGGCGACGGCCTTGAAGCCGGCGCGCTGCGAGGAGTCGACCCGGACGGCGACGGTGGTGGCATCGACCGAGAACTGGCCGGCGGCGCGCTGCAGCGCGACGAACTCCGGGTAGCGCCCGGTCACCAGCATCACCAGCGACGCGTCCGGCGCCTGCCGGGCCGCCTCGGCGGCGATCTCGATCAGGTTGGTCTGCTGCGGTTTCGCCCGGGAGCAGGCGTCGAGAGCCGTACGCCCTCCCCCGCTCGCTGCGGTGGCGCGCACCATCAGCACGTCGCCGGTAGCGAACGAGACGTCGAACTCGTCCAGGATCCCGCGGCGCAGCAGGGAGCCCGCGATCGACATCGCGGTCTCGTACTCGTCCTCGCTGTCGTAGGACATCGGCGAGGAGTCGACGATGACGACGATGTGGGAGCGGCGGGTGTCGAGGAACTGGCGCACGAGCAGCTGCCCGTGGCGTGCCGAGGAGCGCCAGTGGATGTGGCGCAGGTCGTCGCCCGGGACGTACTCACGCAGCGCGTGGAAGGCGAGGTCGCTCATCGAGGTGTTCTGTGCCGTTGACCCCTCGAGGTCACGGACCAGACCGACCCCGAAGGGCTCTAGGTGGGTGGTGCGCGGGTGGACGAACACCTCGGTGCGGTCGGTCCACTCCTGCACCCGCCGGAAGAGCCCGAGCGGGTCGCCACGCACCGTCCGGACGGGACCGACGTCGATCACTCCGCGGCGCTGGGTCGGCACCACGAACAGCTCGGTGTGCTCGGCGCCGGGAAGCAGCATCGGCAGGTCGTACGTCACCCCACCCGCTCCGATGGGGAACTCCAGGCTCGTCGAGACGAGCGGGCCGCGCGCCTCGTTGCGGGCACGCAGCTCGCCGGTGAGGGCCTGGCCGACCGCGACGCGCGGCGGCTCGACCACGGTCGCCACCGCGAGCCGGGTGCGCCCGATCATGAAGAAGGCCGCGCCGATCACGAGGAACAGCGCCGCCATCGCCACCACGGACGCCTCGATCCAGCCGAGCGCGGTCGCGGCGACCCAGGCCAGCGCGCCGAGGAGCAGCACACCCCAGCCGATCGAGGTCACCGTGCCGAACCACGGACGGACCCGGTCGGCGACGAACGAGTAGACCGAACCCGCCCCGGACGCTACCGGCGCGAGTCGTTTCCGCAGGTCAGCAACAATGTTGCGGACACTGAGCCTGCTCATCTCAGGCGACACGCTCAGTGGGAGCCGGGACCGAGGTGAGCAGGTCGCCGATGACGTCCTCGACCGTGACGCCGTTGAACATCGCCTCCGGGTCGAGGATCAGGCGGTGGCAGAGCACCGGCTCGGCGAGCGACTTGACGTCGTCGGGCAGCACCTGGGAGCGGCCCTCCGCGAGCGCCCACACCTTGGCGGTGCGCACCAGGGCGAGGCAGCCACGCATCGAGGCCCCGAGGCGTACGTGCTTGTGGCGACGAGACTCGTCGACCAGCGCGGAGACGTAGGCGACGATCGCGGCGTCGATGTAGACCTGGTCGGCCATCTCGGCCATCTGGGTGACCGTCGGGGCGGTGATGATCGGGGTGACCAGCGTGGCGCGGTCGCGGACCGAGGAGTTCATCAGCAGCTCGACGGTGGCGTTCTGGTCGGGGTAGCCGACCGACGTCTTCATCAGGAAGCGGTCCAGCTGCGCCTCGGGCAGCCGGTAGGTCCCGGCCTGCTCGATCGGGTTCTGGGTCGCGATCACCATGAACGGCCGGCCGACGTCGCGGGTGGCGCCGTCGACGGTGACCCGGCCCTCCTCCATGACCTCCAGGAGCGCCGACTGAGTCTTCGGGGAGGCGCGGTTGATCTCGTCCGCCAGCACGATCGAGTGGAAGATTGGGCCCGGGTGGAACTCGAAGGCGCCCTTGCCCTGGTCGTAGACGGTCACACCGGTGACGTCGGACGGAAGCAGGTCCGGCGTGAACTGGATGCGGGCGTGCGAACCCTGGACCGTGTTGGCCAGTGCGCGGGCGAGCTGGGTCTTGCCCGTGCCGGGGTAGTCCTCGAGGAGCAGGTGGCCCTCGGAGAGCAGCGCGGTCAGCACCAGGCGGATCACGTTGCGCTTGCCCAGCACCGCCTTCTCGACGTTGTCGGCAAGCTTCTCGAAGGTCTCGTGGAACCAACGAGCCTGCTCGGTCGTGACGGTCATTTCTTCTCTCCTACCACGTAACGTTCTTCGAAAGATTGGGTCGACCGGAGGTCGTGCAGGTCACTCGGAACGGGGTGTTGGCGCCGACCCAGCCGCGACCGCTGCCCGTGCCCTTGCCGTTGCTCCCGATGTTCACATTCCAACGCGAGGTGGTGGAGTTGGTGCTGCACTCCCAGGTCTTGCCGGGGAAGGCGAGGTCGGTGATGGTCGAGCCGACGTACCAACAGGTGCCGCCACACGCCACGTCCGGCTCGGGGCAGGATGCGCCCGAGCACTCCCCGGCCTTGTTCACCTCGAGGATCGGGTCCGGAGGAGGCGCGGTCCTGATCGAATCCTCAGCCGACTTACTTGCCCGGCCAGAGTCGCTGACGGTGACAGTGAACGTGTAGCTCCTGTCCCATTCGAGGTTGCTGACAGTGTTGCGGGCGGAGCCTGCGCCAGCAGTCACGGTGCCGTTCCCTACTGTCCCCAGGCCGTTGGAACCGGTCACTCGGTAGGTGCCTGTCTTGCCGTTACCGTTGAAATTGATCGTCCACGTGATCTTGTTGCCGTCACGGGTCAGCGAAATGCTCGGCTGACCCAACGGACCATAGGTGGTCACGGACTTCGTCGCCCATGCCCCGCAGGCCGTCCCAGCACCGGTGCCGCCTCCAGAGCCGTTGCACGACCGGAGTTGGACATTGGTGGCCGCCCCATTGGTGAAGCCCGAGATCGTCTTGGTCTGCTGACCGGCGCCCTCCGGCGAATACGTCCACGACCCGCACGACGAGCCGTTCCGTACGCACTCGACGATGTTGGTCTTTCCGTGGGAGGCGCGCGGCGTGAAGACGATCTCGGCCTCGCCGTTGTTCCCGGTGGCCGTCGCCGACGCGAAGGAGACCGCGTCGGGGGTCGCGGCCGCCTCGACCTTGCCGCCCGCGGAGTAGCTCGAGATGTGCGCCTCCGGCGAGCCGCCGGACCCGGTCTCGCGCGGCGAGGTCGCCTCAGCGTTCCGGGCCCTGACGGCGTACGTGTAGATCGTGCCGTCGTTGGCGACGTCGTCGCGGCAGCTGGTCTCGGCCACCCAGGAGCAGACGATCTTCTCGCCGGTGCCGCCGGTGCGGCGTACCTCATAGGTGACCGGCGCCGGGCCGTTGGCCGCGACCGGGCTCCACGAGACGGTCACCGCCTTGCCGGAGTTGTTCGCCGTGTTGGCCCACTCGAAGGTCGGGGTCGCGGGGGTGTCCGGCTTGCCGGCACCCATCCCCTCGACCGTCGCGGAGGGGCCCTTGTTGGTCTTGACGCCCTTGTCGTTGAGCGGCACGACGGTGAACTGCACCGGGTCGCCGTTGGAGCTGACCGCCGCCGGATAGGTCGTCTGACCTGCGGAGATGTCCTTGATGCCGCCGCCCGGCCAGCTGATCCGGTATTTCTGCACGTCCGAGCAGTCGCACGGGGCCGGCTTGCTCCAGCTCAGCTCGACCTTGTGGTCGCGCTGACGGGTGACCCGGAGGTTCTGCACCGGACCGGTGTAGGCGTCGGGCTCGCCCTCGGCCGAGTTGCTCCACTCGCGGCTCGGGCCCACGGAGTTCACCGCGCGCACCCGGAAGTCGTAGACGACGCCGTTCTTCAGCCCGGTGATCCGGCACGAGGTCGACGGACAGTCCTGGACGTGGTCGCCGTTGGCCTCCACCTCGTAGCGCTGGATCGGGTCGTCGCCGTTGTCCTTCGGCGCGTTCCACGAGAGTGCGACCACGTTGGAGAGGAAGTCGGAGGTCGTACGCAGCCCCGTCGGCGCACCCGGAACGTCGATGACGTCCACCTCGATGACGCCGGTGGCCTTGACCCGCTTGGAGTCCTTGCCGGAGTCGCTGACCTCGATCGCGTAGCGATAGTGGCCATGACCCTCCTCGGGCGTGTTGAAGGTGATCTTCGAACCGCTGGCCTTGCCCATGTCGGGCGAGTCGCCGTCGACCGGGTCGAGCTTGGTGATCACCACCTCCTGAGACTCCGAGGGCACCGGTGTCTGCAGATAGTCGGCGATGTCGATCGCGACCGTCTTTCCGGCCTCGGTCTGCAGCGGCTTGATCGGCGAGAGCGACGGGGCGGGCAACGCGATGACGGTGACCAGGAGCTGTCCGGTCGCGTCCGTGCCCTCGACGCCGATCTCCAGGGCGCCCTGGGCACCGGCGTCGGCGTGCTCGGCGGTGAGCCGCAGGCCGCCGTCCTCGGGCTTGACCTCGACCCCGTCGAGCCCGTCGCCGACCTCGGCGGTGAAGTCGAGGTCGTCGGCGTCGCCCGGGTCGGCGGTCCACACGTGGCAGATGGCGGCGATGTCGACCAGCGCGCCGTTGCCGCTCTCCGGGACCTCGACCGGGGTGCTCGGACAGTTGATCTCCGGCTCCTCCTTGCCGATCTGGACCGGCAGCGAGATCACCGAGAGGTGGGCGTCGGCGGAGGTGATCTTCTCACGGTCGGCGACCTCGAACGTCAGGGTCGCCGGACCCTTGGTCTCACCGGCGGTGACCTTCACAGTGGTCGCGGTGGTGTCGCCGGTGTTGAGCATGCCCTCGGGAGCGGCCACGATCTTGTCGGTCGTGGTCAGCACGACCGGGTCGCCCTCGGGGTCCTCGACGTAGTCGGTGATGTCGACGTTCTTCGTCTCGCCCGGGTTGAGCTGGAGCTCGGAGCCCGGCTTCAGGTAGGGGGCGTCCTTGGGCCGAGCGGGGACGTAGATCGAGCCGACCGCCTGGGCGCCGTCGGGGTCGGTGACCCGGAAGGTCCACACCCGGGTGTTGTCGCCGACCGGCAGGGTGACCTTGCCGTCGTCGATCTTCGGCTTGGACTCGTCCTCGCCGACCGAGGGACCCTTGACCGCGTCGACGGTGAGGTCCTCGAGCGAGTCGTCGATGTCGGTCACCTTCGTCATCACGTCGACGGTGGTGGTCGACGAGTCGCCCTCGGGGTGGGCGACCACGATCCCCGCCATCGGCGGATTGTCGTAACCCTCCTGAAAGCGGATCGCGAGCTCGCCGGTGTCCTCGTGGAGCCCCGTGGTGGCGCGGTAGGGGACGTGCTGGAACGGCTCGCCGGAGCCGCCCTGGACGGTGACGATGCCGTCGGAGCGCTGCTTGACGTTGGAGCCCTCGGTCGCGTCGGTCGAGGCCAGGTGCAGCTCGGTCCCAGGCGTACGCAGGTCGTTGGCGAGCACGTCGTAGGTCAGCTTCTTGGCGGGGTCGAGCGTGACCAGGTCGTCGACGGCGACCGGGCGCTGGGGCGCGCCGGGCGCGACGACGGCGATCCGCACCGTGCCGGTCGCGACGGCACCGAACGGGTCGCTGACCTCGTAGGTGAACTCGTCGGTGCCCGCGGCGTTGGGGAAGGCCTGGTAGGTGATCGTGTTGGCGCCGTGGGCCAGGACGCGGCCGTACGCGGGCGCGCTGTTGATCCTGGTCACGGAGACCGAGTCGCCGTCGGGGTCGGTGCCGACCGTGGGCAGCCGCAGCGTGACCTCGTCGCCCTGGACCACCCGCGACTCCAGCGCCTTCGGCGCAGGCGCGGAGTTGTCGGCCTTCTTCTTCGGCAGCGGCTTGACGTGGATGCGGATGTTGCCCGAGGAGTGCTCCGCGGAGGGGTCGCCGGTGTTCTGCACGACGTAGCGGACGTCGACGTCGACCGGCCCCTTCACGTCTTCGGGGGCGACGTAGCGGACCCGGTTGCCGTCGATGTAGGCCTCACCGACCGTCGGCTGGCCCAGCACCTGCAGCTGACCCTTGGTCTCGATGGTCTGGTCGACGACCAGGCCGACCGGGTCGCCCGAGGGCGTCGAGTCGTTGTCGAGGACCGGGATCGAGACGGAGTCGGCGGCCCTGACCGTGGCCTCGTCGTCGACCGCCTCGGGGGCGTTCTCGGCGCCGCGCAGCGCCGGTCGCTGGCTCACCGTCACCGACCCCTCGGCCTCGGCCGCGCCGTTGCTGATCGTGTAGCGGATCGCCTGGGTGGACGGGTCCATGTCGGGCTTGGACGCCTGGATCCGCAGCCAGCGCCCGTCGAGCACCGCGACCGTCAGGTCGCTGTCGCCGACCGGCTCGGCATGGGTCACGGCGAGCAGCCGGCCCCGGGAGTCGTAGTCGTTGGCGAGGACGTCGAGGGTGCGGGTCGAGGTGCCGAGGACGGCGGTCGTGTCCGGCGTCGCGATCGGCTCGTCCGCCGCCTGGGAGGCCGGTTTGACGTCGACGCGGATCTTCGCAGCGGCGGGCTTCGCGGCTCCGAACCCGGCGTTGTAGCTGAGCTGGTAGGTGCCCGGCGAGCTCCCTCGGGCGCGCACGACGCCGGTCTCCCGGTCGGTGCTCACCTCGAGGCCGCCCTTGGGAGGGACGTCGCCGGCGAGGGTGAGGCTCGCGTCGAGGTTGGACGGGTCGGCGCCGGGGATGTCGTTGTCGAGCGGGCGGATCATCACCCAGGAGCCCTGGGTGCCCTCTGCGACGTCGTCCTTCGGCTCCGGGGAGGCGGTGGTCGCTCCGGCGACGATGTTGATCCGCACCTTGTCCTTCGACGGCTTGCCGCCGGTGCTGACCTGATAGCCGAGGTTCTCGTTGCCGGACGCGTCCGCGGCGGCGGTGTAGCGCAGCAGCCCGTCAGGGGTCACGCTCGCCTTGCCCTTGGACGCGGTCGGGGACTGAGCGGTGACCGGGTCGCCGTAGCGCTCGTCGCGCCAGTCGCCGACCACCGGGATCTCCACGGTGCCGCCGGCGGCGACGGTGTAGTCGGTCGGGGTGTAGTGCTCACGCAGTGTCGGCTTGCCGGTGCCGCCCGAGCCCTCGATGCTGAGCTCGACGCTGGCGTCGTCCTGGCCGGCCTTGCCCTTCATCCCGTCGTCGACGGTGTATTTGAAGCTGGTCTTCTTCCCCTGCGCCGACTCGGGGGCGGTCACCAGGACCGACTGCCGGTCGGGGGCGATGGTGGCCTCGACGCCCTTGACGGAGGCCTCGCCGACCGAGACCACGCTCAGGATCGAGTCCTTGGCCGAGGAGTCGTTGTCGAGGACGTGCAGGACCGTGGTGCGTCCGGCGCGGGCACCGAGCTGGTCGTCCTTGGCCTTCGGCGCCTGGGCGGCCTTGGTCTGCTGCTGCTGCTTGTCCTTCTTCTGGTTCTGCTTCTGGGTCTGCGGCTGGAACGCCTCCCAGTTGGAGATCTTCTTGATGTCGGCGCCGTCGATCTCCCAGACATCACCGTTGCGCAGGTCGTTGAGCACCAGCTGGCCACGGTTGATCCGGAACTCCAGCTCGGCCGCCGGGCCGAGGGTCGGGATCTCGCCCAGGATCGGCTCGCCCTCGCCGCACTGGGTCACCACCGAGCCGGTCGAGCCGTTGGCCCAGGCACCGAAGACGCAGTCGCCGAGCCGGACCGGGGCGGCCGGGTCACCGGCGGACTCGGCGACGTGGCGGATCTCGCCGTTGCTCAGGGCGACGGCCTTGAGGCCCGTCGCGTCGCCGACGAGCACCTCCTTGGCCTTGACGGAGGGCTGCTGGAGGACCGCGCTCTCCGCGGTGTCACCGAAGTCCACGGCGATGTCGGAGCCCTTGGAGGCGCCGAGCAGCCAGCCGGCCTGGTCGAGGGTGATGACGTCGTCGCCGACGACGGTCGCCGAGGTCGGGGTCTCCGCGTACTCAGGAGCCTTCGGGAGCTTGGTCTCCTCGGGATCGGCGAACCGCTCACCGTCCGGGGCGAAGGAGGTCAGCGTCCGCTTGGCGGCCGAGACGGCGTACGCAGTCCCGTCGGTGCCGATGGTGAGCACCGCGTCGGCGCCGACCGTCTCGGTGGGCTTCGTGGAGCCGGAGAGGTCGGAGAGGTCGCCGACGCCGGCGGTCGGGTCGACGGAGGTGAGCCAGACCTTGCCGGTCTTCTGCTCGGCGACGCCGATGGTGTTGCCACCCATCACCACACGGCTGTCCTTCACGGTCACCGCGTCGTCGTCGATGCCCTCGGCGAGCTTGGTGTTGACCGGCGTGATGGTGCGGGCGTCGCGGTCGACGGAGGCCACCGCGATGCCGTTCTGCACCACGTCGAGGCCGGCGCGCTCGGACCTGGACCCGGTCTCGTTGCCCGCCCAGACGACACCGTCGAGCTGGGCGACGGGGCGGTTCTGGCGGCCCAGGGTGCCCCAGGACTGGTTGGTCACCCAGATGCCGCCGTCGTCGAGATCGGCCTTGTGCACGGGGTAGCCGGTCGACTGGATCGCGTAGACGGTCAAACCGCTCGCAACGACGGCAAGAGCTGCCCAGGACGCGATGGAGGTCCGATGACGCCGCATCCACCCGGGCGCCATCCCGAAACGTGCCACCAAGACTCTCCCCAAGTCCTTCCATGCCAAATGGCCAGCCGACACAAAAAGTCTGGCTTACTCTAGGCGCGCCTCAGGGTAGAAGCCACACGAACTAGCCAAACGTGGCACACGGCTCAGTGAACACGCTCACCGATACCGTACGGGATGTTCTAAAGTGTCCGCTTCCAGCACCACTATTTTCGCATCCTGCCCGGGATGCCCCAGATAATTGGCACCGCAAAGGAACAGCATGACCGCTTACCCAGCCCTGCGTGCCGCGGGGGCGACTGATGTCGGCCGGGTCCGCGAGGTGAACGAGGACTCGTTCGTCATGCTGCCCGCGGTGGCGGTCGTCGCCGACGGGATGGGCGGTCATGCCAGCGGCGATGTCGCCAGTGCCCTCGCGGTCGAGACCTTCCAGAGCCGCTTCGCGACCATCTGCCCGGTCCCCGAGGACATCCAGGACGCCGTCCACGCCGCCAACTCCGCGATCACCTCGGAGGCGGCGCGCAACTCCGAGAAGCAGGGCATGGGCACCACCCTGACCGGGGTTGCCCTCGTCGAGTCGGAGGGCGCACCCCACTGGCTGGTCTTCAACGTCGGCGACTCGCGCGTCTACCGGCTCTCGCCGGCCGGCGTCACGCAGGTGACCATCGACCATTCCGAGGTCGCCGTCATGGTCGAGGCCGGGATGATCACCGCCGCGGAGGCCCGCGTCCACCCGCTGCGCAACGTCATCACGCGGTCGCTCGGCACCTACCCGTCGCCGGTGGCGGACACCTGGCTGATGGCCGTCTCCCCCGACGACCTCTTCCTGCTCTGCTCCGACGGCCTCACCGGCGAGCTCGAGGACCACGAGATCCATGAGATCGCGTCCAAGACACTCGGTGTGGGCGGAAGCATCGACAACCTCGCCCAGAGGCTGGTGGACGCTGCGGTTGCATCGGGCGGGCGGGACAATGTCACTGTGGTACTCGTGACACCCCCTCCCTCGCTCTTCACCGCGCCCGCGGAGACTGACGTCTCGACATCAGGCTCCTCCCGATCCGCAGGGGACGTCTCGTCGTCCCATGAGTGATACCGCTACCTACTGTGCTGGGCACTGGCTCGCGTTGAAGGGCGACCGGTGCTGGGCGCTGGTGCAGCTCGGGCCCGGTGACCCGCGGGTCGGCGGCGTCCAGGCCGCGCTGGCCGACCCCCATCCGGTCGACGCGATCGCCGGGCTGCTCTCCGTCGACGGACCGCGAGCCCCCGGCTTCGCACTGATCGGGCGCGAGGGCCCGCGGGTGCGGTACGCCGTGCGCTCCCCAGCCAAGGTGACCGCCGTCGTCAACGAGGTGCCGGTCTTCATCGACGGCATCGACGTCTCCGGCAAGTGGGCCGACGGCCACTTCGCCGCCGTCCCCGAGCGCGCCGAGCTCGCCAACGGGGCCTGGGGCGGGATGGAGGAGGACCAGCCGCTGGTCGACACCGCCCACGCACGCTCGCTGGACGTCGTCTTCGACCCCGACTTCTATGCTCAGGTTCAGGCCGAATCGACCATGATGCCGCTGGACCACACCATCCGGCGCTCGGACCTGGCGGCCTCTCCGCCGCCCGCGTCGCCCCCTCCTGGCGTGCCGAGCGTCCCGTCCTTCCAGAGCCCTCCCCCGTCGCCAGTGCCGCCGCCACCGGTGGCACCGCCCCAGCCTGCGCCCGAGTCCAAGAAGGGCATCATCGACGGGCTTCCGTGGCGGAAGAAGGGTGCCAAGAAGCCCGACCCGAACGCGTGGGGCCCGCCGGACCGGCAGCCGTCGCCCCCGCCCGCCGCGCCGCCCGCGGCTCGTCCCTCCGTGCCTCCTCCCCCGATGCCGGCGCCGGCGCCCACGCCGCCCAACGACATGGCGACCCGGGTCCGCGACGTCGCGACGCCGACCCCGGTGCCGCCGGCGGGCGGGCCGACGGTGTGGGCGGTCTACTGCCCGCAGGGCCACGCCTCGCCGCCCTACTCCCCGACCTGCCGCATCTGCCGGATGGCGCTGCCGCCGCACCAGCAGCCGGTCTCGGTCCCGCGCCCCGCGCTGGGCCAGCTCAAGCTCGGCGACGGCCGGGTCGTCATCCTGGACCGCGGTGCCGTCTTCGGGCGGTCGCCGCGCGCCGATGCCAGTGGCAACACGGGGGCTGGTGGCGTACCTCCGCATCTGGTGAAGGTGATGCTGCCCGACATCAGCCGGCTGCACACCGAGGTGCGCCTGGAGGAGTGGCAGGTGCTCGTCCGCGACCTCGGCTCGGCCAACGGGTCCTACCTGACCCTGCCCGGCGGACGTCCGCAGCAGATGCGGCCGATGGAGGAGTACGCCCTGGAGCCCGGCGCCGTGGTGAGCCTGGCCGGCTCGATCAACCTGAACTACGAGGTCCTCGGGTGAACGAGCGCCAGCGAGTGAGCCATCGAATCATCACGCGGCCACGTCCGTATCCTGGCGCTTGCGCTACGGATGTGGTCGCGTGACTCAGACACCACACCCGGAGCTCGGCCCCGAGCTGCCCGGGATGAACTGCCTGGGCAGGCTCGGTTCGGGCGGTTTCGCCGACGTCTACCTCTATGAGCGCCACCACCCGAAGGTCCGGGTCGCGGTGAAGCTGATGCGGTCCTCCGACCTCGCCGAGGCGCAGCGGGCGCAGTTCGCCGCGGAGGCAGCGGTGATGGCCGAGCTGGCCGAGCACCCGTTCATCGTTCCGGTGCACAGCGCGGGCGAGACGCCGGACGGCCGGCCCTACCTGGTGATGGGCTACTACCCCAACGCCGACCTCGGTGCCCGCGTACGCAACAACCCGATGAAGGTGCAGGACGCGCTGCGCTTCGGGATCCAGATGGCGTCGGCAGTCGAGACCGCCCACCGCGCCGGGATCATCCACCGCGACATCAAGCCGTCCAACATCCTGCTCTCCCGCTACGACGTGCCCGGTCTGGCCGACTTCGGCATCGCCGGCCGCCCGCGCGACGACGAGGGTGACATCGGGGTCTCGCTGCCGTGGTCGCCGCCCGAGGTCCTCACCTCGGCGTCCAACGGTTCGGTCGCCTCCGACGTCTACTCGCTGGCCGCGACCGTCTGGCACCTGCTCGTTGGCCGCTCGCCCTTCGCGGAGCGGGGTAACAACTCCGACCGCGCCGTCTTCTCCCGCATCCTGCACACCGCTCCGCCGGCCACGGGCCGGCCCGACGTACCTCCGTCGCTGGACCGAGTGCTGCAGCAGGCGATGGCGAAGGACCCGACCTACCGGCCGCGGACGGTCCTCGACCTGGCCCGCCACTTCCAGCGGATCGAGCAGGAGCTGCGGCTGGGACGCACCGAGGTGCAGGTCCTCGACCGCGATGCCGGTGGCAGCGGGTCGATCCCGGTCGTTCCCGACATCCCGGCCGCGCGGGGCGAGGGTCCGACCACGGGCTCGGGCCGTTCGCGTCTCCCCTCTCCGCCCTCCGACCCGGAGATGGAGAAGGCCACCGAGCTCAAGCCGCCGTCCCAGGTGCTCGCGCAGGCGCCGATCACCCAGCCGCCAGCAGCGCTCGCGTCGGCGCCGGTGGCTGATGCCGGCTCGGCCTCGGCCGACCGCACCCGGTTCAGCTACCCGCGGACGGAGGAGGGCCCCTCGGTCCTCACCGGCGCGCGCCCTTCGGAGAGCCGCAGCAAGACCCCGGCGATCATCGGCGTCGTCGTCCTCTTCCTCGTCGCCGCCGCCATCGGCATCGTGCTCTCCCGCGGCGGTGAGGACGAGAAGCCCGACGAGGTCCCGCCCCCGCCTGTCGAGACCGACCTCCCCGGTGTCACCGGCCCCGCCGCCCCGGGCAAGGTCAAGGGCACCCTCAAGGGCAACCGCGCCGTCTTCACCTGGTCCGGCGTGCCCGGAGCGACCGGCTACAAGTGGGTCGGCGACAACTCCACCAGCGGCAACGTGGACCGCCCCAAGGCGGTCGTACGTCTGGAAGGCGCCACCAAGGTCTGCATCCAGGTCCGCTCCCTCGGCGAGAACGGCAACGTCTCCCAGGGCGCTGCCCAGGCCTGCGTCAGCAAGTAGCGCGGCGCAGGCGATACTGGGCGCATGCCGAACACCCCTGCGCCAACCAACCCGGTGGCGACGTCAGCGAAGCTGGCGGACGGACGCGAGATCTGGTTCTTCGACGAGCAGCCGACGCTGCGGTCGGTGCACGACGAGCGGCCGCTGGAGCCGCGGGCGGGCGGGTCGCAGCTGCGCTGGGACCGGCTGACCGCGACCTGGACCGCGGTGGCGGGTCACCGGCAGACGCGTACGTTCAAGCCACCCTCGGACGAGTGCCCGCTGTGCCCGTCGGTCGACGGGCGGCTCACCGAGATCCCGGCCGAGAGCTACGACGTGGTCGCCTTCGAGAACCGGTTCCCCGCGCTCTCGACGGTCGCGGTCGGTGAGGCGACCGGGGAGCCGTTCGTCTCCCAGCCGGGGCGTGGCCGGTGCGAGGTGGTCTGCTTCACCAGCGACCACGAGCAGAGCTTCGTGGACCTTCCTCCCGAGCGGGTGCGCACGGTGCTCGCGGCGCTCGCCCACCGCACCGAGCAGCTGACGGCGATGCCGGAGGTGGCGTACGTCTTCTGCTTCGAGAACCGCGGCGAGGAGATCGGGGTGACGCTGCAGCACCCGCACGGGCAGATCTACGCGATGCCGGTGCTGCCGCCGCGGATCGAGTCCCTGGTGAACGCCGCCGACGCCCATCGCGACGAGACCGGCGAGTGCCTGCAGTGTGCGGTGCTCTCCGATGAGATCGCCGACGGGTCGCGGGTGGTGGCCGAGAACGGGACGTTCGTGGCGTACGTCCCCTACGCCGGTCGTTGGCCCTACGAGATCCGCGTCGTGCCACGGCGCCACGTGGGTTCGCTGCCCGGACTGACCGCCGAGGAGATGGACGACCTCGCCTCGCTGTACCAGGAGTGCCTGCGGCGGATGGACGGGCTCGACGACGCCGGCCCGGTGCCCTACATCGCCGGCTGGCAGCAGGCCCCGACCGGCCGCGAGGACACCTGGCACCTGGCCGCCGAGATCTTCACCATCCGGCGGGCGCCGGGGCGGCTGAAGTACCTGGCCGGCATCGAGTCCGGCGTCGCGCTCTGGGTCAACGACATCCCGCCGGAGACCGCTGCCGAGCGGCTCCGCGCTGCGTTCTGAGGCCGGCTCTAGAGCCCCTGCCAGTCCGGCTTCCCGGCGTAGACCTCGCGGTAGTAGTCGCGGCGTACGAGCCGGGAGGCGGCGGCCTCGTCCAGGAGGACCGAGACGTGGCCGTGGAGCTGCAGGACCGACGCCGGGCAGGTCGCCGAGACCGGCCCCTCGACCGCGGCGGCGACCGCCTCGGCCTTGCCCTCGCCTGTGGCGAGGAGGAGCAGGTGGCCGGCGCGGGTGATGGTGCCGAGGCCCTGGGTGAGCACGTGGTGCGGCACGGCTTCGGGTGAGCCGAAGAAGCGCGCGTTGTCCTTGCGCGTCGTGGCGGTGAGCGTCTTGATCCGGGTCAGCGAGGCCAGCGACGAGCCGGGCTCGTTGAAGGCCAGGTGGCCGTCGGAGCCGATGCCGAGGATCTGCACCTCGATCCCGCCCGCAGCCACGATCGCCGCCTCGTAGCGCTCCCCCGCCGTCGGCAGCGTCTCCTCGGTCGGGTCGGGTCCGTGGACCCGCTCGGGCGGGATGCCGATCGCGTCGGTGAACTCGCGCCGGATGGTCGCCAGATAGGACTGCTCGTGCCCGTCGGGGAGGCCGACGTACTCGTCCAGGTTGAACGTCTCCACACCGTCGTAGGACGGCCCACGACCGTCCCGGGCGCGCCGGATGAGCTCCTCGTACGTCGCCAGCGGCGTCGAGCCGGTGGCCAGCCCGAGCACCGCGGGGGTGCCGGCGGCCGCCCGGCGGCGTACGACGTCTTCGATCGTGTCCGCGGCGAGGGATGCCACCTCGGCGGGGGTGTCGAGGACAACTACTTCCATGTCAGTCCTTCGTCGGGGTGATGAGGGCGGCGCCGATGGCGGCGACCGGGGCGGCCGAGACCACCCGCAGGCGCGAGGCGAGCTCGAGGGAGGCGAGGAAAGGCGAGGTCTCGGTCTGGCGGGCCAGCGCGAGCGCGATCGCCTCTCGCAGCGGCTCGCCGACCGTCGCAACACCCCCGCCGATGACGAAGCGTTCGGGGTCGACGGCGAGAGCGAGGGAGCGTACGGCCGCGGCGACGCCGTCGGCGAACCGGTCCCGCACGATCACGGCCGCCGGGTCGCCCGAGGCGGCTGCCGCGAAGAGCGCCGCGGCGGGGTGGCCGGTGGCAGTCGGCCAAGCCGCCGCGAGCGCGGCACCGGAGGCGACCAGCTCGAGGCAGCCGCGCTGACCGCATCCGCACACCGGACCCTCCGGGTCGACCGGGAGGTGACCGACCTCTCCGGCGGCGCCGTGGAAGCCTCGGCGGAGCGCGCCGCTGAGGTAGAGACCGGCCGCCAGACCGGTACCGAGCGAGAGGTAGACCAGGTCGTCGACGTCTTCGACGGCGTGCGCGCCGAGGGTCGCCGCGTTGGTGTCGTTCTCGAGGGTGACGACCGTTCCGGTGCGGGCGCCGAGCAGCTCCGCGAGCGGGAAGGCGTCGCCGTCCAGGCCCAGGTTGACCGCATGCTTCACGGTGCCGGCGCGGGTGTCGACGATGCCGGGGATGCCGACCCCGATCGAGCGGATCTCGCCGCCGTCGAGCGCGTCACGCAGGCTCGCGACCACCGCGGCCGCACTCTTGACGACGCCCTCGCCGCCGGGGGTGGTGGCGGCTCGGTCCTCGGCCAGCACCGCCCCGTCGGCGCCGATCGCGATGCCGTGGATCTTGGTGCCGCCGATGTCGAGGCCTACCCGTGCGCCGTTCATCGGTTCCAGCCCGATCGTCGCAGCACCTCGGTGACAGCTGCCACGCCCGGCAGGGAGAACCCCTGTGGACACAGTCGAGGCACGCCCCTCCGGTCGTACGCCCCGGGCCACCCCCACTCCACCAGCACCGCGACGCCCGGGAGCTCGGCGACGGTCCGGCCGACCTCGGGGCGGCGGTGCGCGTCACGTACCTGCACGATGAGGGGTGCGTCGGGGAGGTCCGGGAGCGGGTCGCCGGGACGGATCACGATGTCCGGCGGCAGCCCCCACGGCACGTCGCCCACGGCGATGTTGGCCTCGGTGTCGACGGTCACGACCTGGGCTCCGGCGAGGTGCGGGATCTCGCTGATGTCGTCGCTGGCCGTCGCGAGCGCCCGGCGAGCGCCCTCGACGGAGCGTTCCTCGAACCGGGGGTCGAGCGCGCCGTCCGGCCGCTGCGTGTCGGCGAGGTCGGCGAGCAGCCGGTCGATGCGCGCGACCGCGTCCTGGAGCCGCTCCAGCGGCAGCTCACCGGACTCGACCGCGGCCACGATCGCGGCGGTCGTCTCGTGGACCAGCGAGGTGGGCTTGTCGGGGCCGAGCAGGAGCAGGTCAGCGCCCGCCTTGAGCGAGAGCACCGCAGCGGCCGGGATGCCTCGGCTCGCCGACGCACCGGCCATGTCGAGGGCGTCGGAGACGATCGGTCCGTCGTAGCCGAGCTCGCGCAGCAGGCCCAGCACCGGCGCGGAGAGGGTGCCGGGCAGCTCGGGGTCCAGTGCCGGCACCACGATGTGGGAGGTCATCACCGAGGCGGCACCGGCCTCGGCAGCCGCCAGGAACGGGACCAGCTCACGGTCGCGCAGCGTCGCCAGGTCGGCGTCGAGGACCGGGAGCGAGACGTGGCTGTCCTGGCCGGTGTCGCCGTGGCCCGGGAAGTGCTTGACGCAGGCGGCGACGCCGGTCGACTCCAGGCCCTTCACCCATGCGGCCACGTGCTTGGCGGCCACGCCGGCGTCGTGGGAGAACGACCGGGTCGCGATCACCGGGTTGTCGGGGTTGGAGTTCACGTCCGCGACGGGTGCCAGGTTGAGGTTGATACCGGCTCGCGCCAGCCGGAACCCGACCGCCCGGCCGGTCTCCTCGGTCAGCGCCAGGTCGTCGGCCGCGCCGAGGGCGGCGGCGCCGAGCACCGAGGAACCGGTGAGCGCCTCCAGGCGGGTCACGTCCCCGCCCTCCTCGTCGATGGTGATCACCGGCGCCCAGCCGCCCTCTTCGGACGCGGCCCGGATCTCGGCCGCCAGGCTGCGTACGGAATCCTCACCGGCCTCGGTGTTCGGGCCGAAGAGGCAGATTCCACCCAGGCCCTCGCGGAGCAGGTCGGCGTAGCCGGGCGGCAGGGTGGGGCCGGCGAAGGCGGAGACCTGGACGCGCAGCGCCAGGGTCTCGACGGTGGTCGGGGAAGGCATCACGACACCCCCAGCTCTCCGGCGAGGACCAGCACTGCGGCGCCGACGATGACGACGTCCTCGCCGAGCGTCGACGTACGGAACTCCAGCGGCTCGCCGCTGACCGGCATCGTCCGCTCGCGGATGATCCGGTCGGCGGTCTCGCGCAGCGGTCCGTCCAGCAGGTCGGCCGGCCCGGAGAGGACCAGCTCGTGAAGATTCAGGGTTCCGACCACAGGGGCCAATGCCTTTCCAAGATGTTCGCCGGCTTCCACGAGCGCATCGTCGTGGGCTGTCTCGAGGCGCTCCCGCAGGCGCGGCACCGCGAGGAAGGTCTCCAGGCAGCCCTGGCGGCCGCACGCGCACAGCGGGCCGTCGGGGTCGACGGTCACGTGCCCGACCTCACCGGCGGCGTCGACGAACCCGTGCAGCAGCGCCCCTTCGAGCACCAAGCCCGCACCGACACCGGTGCCGACCCTCACGAGCATCAGCCCGCCGTCGCCGGACTGCCCGAAGGTGTACTCCCCCAGCACCGCGGTGTTGGCGTCGTTGGCGACGTACGTCGGTCGGCCGGTCTCACGGCGCACCTGATCGGCCAGCGCGACATCGGTCCAGCCGAGGTTGGGCGCGGCGACCACGGTGCCGTCGGCCGCGACGACACCGGGGCTACCGATCCCGATGCCGAGGATCGGCCGGTCGGTGCTCGCGATCAGCTCGGTGACCAGCTCCTTCACGAGGCGTACGGCCTCGCTTCCGGTGCGGCCCTCCCGGCACCTGGTGGTGCGGTGGATGACATCGCCGGTCAGGTTGAGCACGGCTCCGGCGACCTGGTCGTCACCGGAGACGTCGATGGTCACGATGTGCGTGGCGTCGGCGGCGAGACCGACCAGCATCGGCGGCTTCCCGACCCGGCTCTCCACCGGCGCGCCGAGCTCCTCGACGAGCCCGTCCTCAAGCAGGCTGCCCACCAGATCGGAGACCGTCGCCCGGGTCAGACCGGAGGATCGAGCCAGGTCGGCGCGGCTCGCCGGACCGACCGCGAAGAGGTGCTGAAGCACCAGGGATCGGTGATGCCGCCGCGCATCCTCCTGCAGCAACTTACCGATCGGCCGCAACGTACGACGTCTCGCCTTGGACATGTTTGTTAGTCCATCGTACTTATTAATGCTGCGTCAAGTCGACACGGCATTTTCCTCGCCGAGAGGTCACATTCTGACGCCGAAGGGTCAGTTTCTGACATCGAGACGTCAGCTTCCGGAGCACTCGGCACCAGAAACTGACGCTTCGCGACCAGAAATCGACTCCTCGAGGGCAGAAACTGACCTCTCGGCGGGTCAGATGATGGCGGCAAGCTGGGCACGGGTCGGGACGTACGGCTCGATGCGGAGAACCATGTGGGCCTCCTCCGGGGTGCGGTTGCCCTTGCGGCCGTTGCACTTGCCGCACGCCGCCACGGTGTTCATCCACGTCCATCTGCCGCCGCGCGACTGTGGCAGCAAGTGGTCGATGGTGCGGGCGTGGCCGCCGCAGTAAGCACAACGATGCTGGTCGCGCTTGAGCACTCCCTCTCGGGAGTAGCCGGCCGGCCGGTACATCCAATGCATGGCGATATAGCGGACGAGCCGCACCGCCTTGGGCCATGGATGTGGCCCGATCATCTTGTCGCCCTGTTGCTCGTGAACCACCGCCACCTCACGGAACAGCATCCGCACGGCGTGCTTGAACGACACCCTTCCGAGCGGCTCGAAGGAGGCGTTATACAGGGTCACGGCGCCCATGGTCGTGGTCATACTCGGTTACCTCCCAGGAGAGTCGGATAGAGATCGCGTGCAGATCGGGTGGAAACACTGGGCTGAAACAAAAAGGGGGCCGCCCCGACGAGACAGACATGTCTCGCAGGAGCGGCCCGGAGTGATCCGGTGCGGCTATGCACCCAGGTCACTGTCGGCTCCCGCGGGCATGAGGGTCGCGCTCGTGCGCAGCGGTCAGCGACCAGGCCGCCGGGGCGGTGGTCGAGTGCTGCGTGCTCATGGTGGGCCCTTCAAAAGGTCAAGTGGTGGCACCCGGCGGCGAAACCGGGTGCTACCAGAATAGAGCGAACACCCTCCAGCTACCAACGGTTTTCCCAGGTCAGGAGCGTGTCTTTCCGGTTAACTACGACCGACGTACGCCGTTTGGGCCCGTTAGCGCGCCCCGGTCCGCCTCGCGGAGCCTCGGGATCAGCGCCTCGCCGACCCGGGTGACCTCGGTCCGGTAGGGCGTGTCCGAGAGGACGAAGTGGGTCACGCCGAGCTCCTGGTAGCGGCCCAGCGCGGCGGCGACGTCGTCGGCGGAGCCGACCAGCCAGGTGGTTCCGGCGCCACCGCCGCCGTACTTCCCGGGAGCGGTGTAGAGGCACTCGTCGAGCACGTCGCCACGGTCGGCGAGGTCGAGGAGCCGGCTCTGTCCGACCGCTGACCGACCACGGCGGAACTCGCGGTCCCCGACTGAGTCGGCCATCCGGCGCACCTTCTCCTCCGCGTCGCGCCAGGCCTCCTCGCGGGTGTCGCGGATCAGCGTGGTGATCCTCAGCCCGAACTGCAGCGGCTCCAGGTCGCGGTCCAGCGTCCGCTCGAGGCCTTGCAGGCGCTCGACCCGCTCCGCGATGCCGTCCAGCGGCTCACCCCAGAAGAGCTGTACGTCGGCCTCGGTGGCGGCAACCGCCTCGGCCTCCGGGGAGGCGCCGCCGAAGTAGAGCCTGGGGTGCGGGCGGCCCTCGACGGCGTACGGCCGCGGGGTGATCGTGGAGCCGGCGACCTGGAAGTGGTCGCCGTCGAAGGTGACGTTCTCCTCGGTCCACAGCCGCCGCACCAGCCGCATGAACTCCTTCGTCCGCGCATAGCGGACCGCGCGCGAGTCCTCGCGGTCGCCATACGCGGCCAGGTCGTCCTGGCCGGAGACGATGTTGACCCGCACCCGGCCGCGGCTGAGCTGGTCGAGGGTGGCGGCCGAGGTGGCGAAGTTGGCCGGGCGCCAGTACCCCGGGCGGATCGCGACGAGCGGCTCGAAGGTCGTGGTGCGCGCGGCCAGGGCCGTCGCGACGGTGAAGGTGTCGGGCCTCCCCCAGCTGGTGCCGAGCAGGGCACCGGTCCAACCGGCGTCCTCGACCGCCTCGGCGAGGCCGACCTGGTGGTCGAGGGTGCCGTAGCCGTCCTCCGTCGCTGCGGTGTCGCCACGGTGGCCGGCCTCGACGAAGTTGGGCAGATACCAGAGGAGCTCGGGGTTCGTGGGGGCGCTCATTCCAGACTCCTTCGAATTGTCTATTGAGTTAATAGACTAACGCATCTGGTGTCGCTCCTCGGGACAGGCTCAGCCACTGAGCCAATTCCTGGGTATCGTCCGATCCATGGGCCTGACCTCCGCTGAGCTGATCGACCTCGTCCTCGACCCCGGCACCTGGACGTCCTGGGACACCCCGCCCGTCCACGGCCGAAGCGGAGCCCGAGGCAATCGAGCCGGCGAGGTCCCCGAGGCGTACGCCGCCGACCTGGTGCGCGCCCGGGAGCGGGCCGGGACCGACGAGTCGGTGGTCACCGGCGAGGCCCGGATCGCCGGGCGGCGGGTGGCCGTGGTGCTCTCCGAGTTTCGGTTCCTGGCCGGGTCGATCGGGCGCGCGTCGGCCGAGCGGCTGATCGCGGCCGTGGAGCGGGCGACCCGCGAGGGGCTGCCGCTGCTGGCCGGTCCGGCCTCGGGCGGGACCCGGATGCAGGAGGGTACGCCGGCGTTCGTGCAGATGGTGCGTATCGCCGAGGCGGTCACCCGTCACAAGGCCGCCGGTCTCCCCTACCTCGTCTACCTGCGCCACCCCACCACCGGCGGCGTGATGGCCTCGTGGGGATCCCTGGGACACGTCACCGTCGCCGAGCCCGCGGCGCTCCTCGGATTCCTCGGTCCGAAGGTCTACGAGGTGCTCAACGGCCGCCCCTTCCCCTCCGGCGTCCAGGTCGCGGAGAACCTCTTCGCCCACGGCCTCGTCGACGGCGTCGTACCTCCCGACGAGCTCGCTGGGCTCGTCGACCGTGTCCTCACCATCCTCGATCTCCGCCCCGAGAAGTCACCCACGTCGGCCGAGGCGTCGCTCGCGTCGGCCGAGAGGTCAGCGGGTGACGCCTCGACCGACGGGGCCGACTTCTCGGCGATCGACACCTGGGATGCGATCACGCGGTCCCGGCGCGCGGACCGGCCGGGAGCGCGGGCGCTGCTCCGGATCGCGGCCTCGGACGTCGTACCCCTCAACGGCACCGGGCAGGGCGAGCGAGACCCGGGCCTGATCATCGCGCTGGCGCGGTTCGGTTCGGCGCCATGTCTGGTGCTGGCCCAGGACCGGCGCGAGCAGGCACACCAGCCCCTCGGGCCGGAGGGCCTGCGCGAGGCGCAGCGCGGGATGAAGCTCGCCGCCGGGCTCGGGCTCCCCGTCGTCACCGTCATCGACACCCCCGGCGCCGCACTGTCGGCGGAGGCGGAGAACGGCGGCATCGCCGGCGAGATCGCACGTACGTTGGGCACCCTCGTCAACGTCGAGACCCCGACGCTGAGCCTGATGCTGGGCGAGGGCAACGGCGGTGGTGCGCTCGCGTTCCTCCCCGCCGACCGGGTGGTCGCCGCCCAGCACGCCTGGCTCTCCCCGCTTCCGCCGGAGGGTGCGAGCGCGATCGTGTACGGCGACTCCGACCACGCCGCCGAGATGGCCGAGGCACAGCGAGTGCTCGCCGTCGACCTTCAGCAGATCGGCGTGGTCGACCGGATCGTCGCGGAGTCCCCCGATGCCGCCGACGAGCCGGAGACGTTCTGCCGCCGGGTCGGAGAGGTCCTCGAGGACGAGCTGCTCGCGCTCCTCGCCTCCGGGCCGGGCGAGCCGACGGCTCGGGCCGCTCGCTACGCGGGCTGAGGACGTACGCAGGAGATCTTCGGACACGCACCATGAACTCCGCCACGATGGGGTGGGCTCGCGACGAGCCCCTCGACCCCCACACTCGATCGGAGTTTCTCGTGCCTCAGATCAAGCGTCTCCTCGCCCTCGCCGCCACGACCTCGCTCGCCGCGGCCCTTCCCCTCATCGGCGCCCCAGCGCAGGCGGCCGAAGGCAGCTTCAGTGCGCTGACGTACAACATCGCCGGCCTCCCCGAGGCCATCTCCAGCGCCCCGACGCCACGCAAGTCCGCCACCAACGAGATCGGCCGGCGCATCGACGGCTTCGACATCGTCAACGTCCAGGAGGACTTCAACTACCACGCCTACCTCTACGAGACCGACGTGCACGCCCACCGCACCCCGACCTCGGGCGGAGTGCCGTTCGGGAGCGGGCTGAACAGCCTGCACCACCAGCCGTACGAGGCGCTCGACCGCGTCACCTGGGACGACTGCTGGATCAACCAGGCCGACTGCCTGACCCCGAAGGGCTTCACCTTCCACCGCGCGCAGATCGCCCCGGACACCTGGATCGATGTCTACAACCTGCACGCCGACGCCGGCGACGACAGCCTGGACGAGGCCGCTCGCCGCGGCAACCTCGAGCAGCTCACGGCGTACATCTCCGAGCACTCCGCCGGCAACGCCGTCCTGGCCATGGGCGACACCAACACCCGCTACACCAGAGTGGGCGACCGGATCTCCGACTTCGCCGCCGCCAACGGCCTCACCGACGCCTGGGTGGAGCTCGTACGCAGCGGGGACGAGCCTGACCGCGGCAGCCCCGCCCTGGGGTGCCCGGAGGTGAACCCGGGCGTGGAGTGCGAGGTCGTCGACAAGGTGCTCTACCGCGACGGCGGCGGGGTCGACCTGAGCGCGACCTCCTACCGCAACCTGGACGCCGACTTCCGCGAGGACGGCACCGGCCTGATGCTCTCCGACCACTTCCCGATCGCCGTCGACTTCACCTGGACCATCAACTGATCGGGTAACCCCTTGCGCAGGGGCTGAACACGTGTTTAGGATTAAACATGCGTTCAGCCCCTGGCGACCCGACGACCCGCGAGCGGATCCGCGACGCGGCGATCCTGCGGTTCGCACGCGACGGTTTCGGTGCCTCGGTCCGCTCGATCGCGACCGACGCCGGGGTCAGCCCGGCCCTGGTGATCCATCACTTCGGCTCCAAGGACGAGCTCCACGCGGAGTGTGATGAGCGGGTGCTCGCCGAGATCCGGGCGGCGAAGAACGAGACGATCGACGAGCTGGCCTCGGGCCAGGGCATCCTGCACCGGTTCGCCGCCGCGGACGAGTACGCGCCGATGCTCGGCTACGTCCTCCGCTCCCTGCAGGACGGCGGGCCGGTCGGCCGCACCTTCATCGAGCAGATGATCGAGGACGCGGTCGGCTACACCAAGCACGGCATCGAGGCCGGGCTGATCAAGCCCAGCCGCGACGAGACGGCCAGGGCCCGTTATCTGGTCCTCTCCGCCCTCGGCACGCTCATGCTCGAGCTCACCCTCAACCCGCCCCAGGACCCGAGCGACATCAGCGGCATGGTGCGTGGCTTCCTGTCCACGAGCTACCTGCCGATGATCGAGCTCTACACGCAGGGCGTGTTCACGACCCGCCGGATGCTCGACGAATACCTGCTCTATGTCCCGGACCCGCCGCAGGACGCCGCCACGGAGCCCCCGTCTGCATGACGCCAGGCCCGTCGGCGTACGTCCTCCTATCCTCCCAACGCGGAAGCGAGTTCCCATGTCCGACAACATCCCCGCGGTCGAGATCGCGGGCCTGCACAAGTCCTTCGGTTCCTTCAAGGCCCTCGACGGCCTCGACCTGACCGTCCAGCCCGGCCAGGTGGCCGGCTTCCTCGGCCCCAACGGAGCCGGCAAGTCCACCACCATCAAGGTCCTGCTCGGGCTGCTGCGCGCCGACGCCGGCGCCGCCAAGCTGTTCGGCGGTGACGCCTGGAGCGACGCCGTCCAGCTGCACAAGCGGATCTCGTACGTCCCTGGCGACGTGTCGCTGTGGCCCAACCTCACCGGCGGCGAGTGCATCGACTACCTCACCCGCCTCAAGCCGGGCGGCGACAAGGCCAGGCGCAAGGCACGCCGGGCCGAGCTGCTGGAGCGGTTCCAGCTCGACCCGACCAAGAAGGCGCGCACCTACTCCAAGGGCAACCGCCAGAAGGTCGCCCTGGTCGCGGCCTTCCTCGACGAGTCCGAGCTCTACATCTTCGACGAGCCGACCTCCGGTCTGGACCCGTTGATGGAGGCTGTCTTCACCGAATACGCCCGGGAGGCCAAGGCCGCGGGCTCGTCGGTGCTGCTCTCCAGCCACATCCTCAGCGAGGTCGAGAAGGTCTGCGACACCGTCACGATCATCCGGGCCGGGGTCGCCGTCGAGTCCGGCACGCTCGACGAGCTGCGCCACCTGACCCGTTCCGCCGTCATCGCGACCGTCGGTGGCGACCCGTCGGCGCTGAGCGGACTGCAGGCCGTCAACGACCTGGTGACCAGCCAGAACGGCGCCGGGACCCGAGTCGCCTTCGACGTGGACAACCACGCCGTCGGGGACGTGCTCAAGACCCTGACCGACCTCGACGTACGTGGCCTGACCATCACGCCGCCGTCGCTCGAGGAGCTCTTCATGCGGCACTACGGCGACGTCATCGAGACGGAGGAGGCGTGATGAGCACGCTTGCTCCGGCCCTCCCCCGGCGTACGCCACTGACCTCCTTCGCCGGCACCTGGCACCTGACCCGCTTCATGCTGCGGCGCGACCGGGTGCGGCTGACCGTCTGGACGGTCTCGCTGCTCGCGCTGTACGCCTACTTCGTCACCGCGCTCAGCACCGTCTACCCCACGGCCGAGGACCGCGAGGGGCGCGCTGCGCTGATGGAGCAGCCGGCGTCGGTGTTCCTCGGCGGGCCGAACTACGGGCTCGACGACTACACGATCGGCGCCATGTTCGCCAACGAGATGACCCTGTGGATGATCGCTCTGCTCGGGGTCATGAACATGTTCGAGGTCGTCCGCAACACCCGCGCCGAGGAGGAGAGCGGGCGGGCGGAGCTGGTCCGTTCCCGCGTGGTCGGCCGGCACGCGGCGGTCGCCGCCTCGCTCCTGACGGTGGTCATCGCCAACGTCGTCTTCGCGGTCCTCGGTAGCGCGCTGCTGATCTCCGCCGGCGACCTTGCGGTCGAGGACACCTTCGCCCTGTCCACGTCGATCGCCGTCAGCGGCCTGGTCTTCGCCGCCGTCGCGCTGGTCACCTCGCAGCTGACCACCCACGGGCGCGGCGCCACCGGCCTCGCGCTCGCGGTGCTCGGCGTTGCGGTGCTCGTGCGCGGCATCGGTGACCTGCAGGCCGAGCCCGGCGAGCACGGGACCTGGCTCTCCTGGCTCTCGCCGATCGCGTGGACACAGCAGATGAGGGCGTACGTCGACCTGCGCTGGTGGCCGCTGGCGCTGAGCGTCGTGGCCGTCCTGGTGCTCCTCGCCCTCGGGGCCTTCCTGGCCTCGAAGCGCGACTTCGACGGCGCACTGCTCGCCGGCCGCTCCGGTCGGGCCGAGGCGACCGGGACCCTCTCGTCCCCGATCGCGATGGCGTGGCGCCAGCAGCGTACGGCTCTGTTCTGGTGGTTCCTCGGCACCTTCGTCATGTTCGGGGCGACCGGCACCTACCTCGGCGAGGGAGTCGAGGAGATGATGACGGACGTGCCCGGCGGGACCGAGATGTTCGGCGACGACCCGCTCACCGGGTTCCTGGCGATCATGATCCTGTACGCCGCACTGGCCGCAGCCGGGTACGCGATCGCCACCACCCTGCGGGCCAAGACGGAGGAGACCGAAGGCCGACTCGAGATCACGCTCGCCAAGCCGGTCTCACGCGGTCGCTGGTTCGGCTCGCACCTCGCGGTCGTGGCGGTCGGCGCGTTCGTACTGACCATGATCTCGGGTGCCCTCGCGCTGTGGGCAGGGGCGCTGGTCAACGGTGAGGTCGAGCTGGGGACCTTCCTGAAGGGCGGCGCGGCGTTCCTGCCGGCGGTCGCGGTCTTCATGGCTGTCACCGCGGCCCTCTATGCCTGGGTCCCGAAGATCACGCCGGTCATCTGGGCGCTCTTCGCGTTCACGTGCATCACCGGCATGTTCGGCCCGCTGTTCGACCTCCCGGACTCGATCGCCGGCATCTCCCCCTTCTGGTGGGTCGGCCGCTACCCGCAGGAGCCCATCGAGGCCTCGCACATGATCGGCCTCAGCGCCGTCGCCGCGATCCTGCTGCTGGTCTCCTTCGTCGGCTTCCGGCGCAGGAACATCCCCGCCTGACCCCAGGCCACTGCCGAGGCGTCACATACGCCGGTCGAGTGGGCGACGGTCTCGACGCGAGCTGACTTGGCCGCCTGCATCTGCAGGTCGGCGCCGTCCTGCTGGCTCTCGAGTGGCTTGTAGGTGC